>NZ_JASCAN010000007.1:0-196324 GCF_029967775.1 Enterobacter sp. V89_11
CCTGCACGACCCACCAATGTAAAAAAGCGCCCTAAAGGCGCTTTTTTGCTATCTGTATTCCGCATATTTTGACCTTGCAGGTCGACTCCGGCGAAGTCGCCATCCGCTGCGTGCTACGCACACCTATTTCCGGTGACTTTTTCTCGTAAATTCGCTATCTTGTTTAGTATACAAAACACATTTGCCGTCCGTTTTGCTATGTCATGCAAAAGAAAGGCAATAATGTTAAGCCAGTAAAACGAGAAGCCATAATGAGCGTGATGTTTGATCCAGAAGCCGCAATCTATCCCTTCCCGCCAAAGCCTGTCCCGCTGAGTCAGGATGAGAAGCAGTTTTACCGTGAGAAGATCAAACGTCTTCTCAAAGAGCGAGATGCAGTGATGGTTGCACATTACTACACCGACCCGGAAATCCAGCAACTGGCGGAAGAGACCGGGGGCTGCATCTCTGACTCTCTGGAGATGGCACGCTTTGGTGCCAGACATCCTGCTTCCACGTTACTGGTCGCAGGCGTTCGCTTTATGGGGGAAACCGCAAAGATTCTCAGCCCTGAAAAAACCATTCTGATGCCAACGCTACATGCGGAGTGTTCACTCGACCTCGGCTGTCCGATTGATGCATTCTCGGCCTTCTGCGATGCCCATCCGGACCGGACCGTGGTGGTCTATGCCAATACCTCTGCCGCAGTGAAAGCGCGGGCAGACTGGGTCGTGACATCAAGCATCGCCGTTGAACTGATTGAACATCTGGACAGCCTGGGCGAGAAAATCATCTGGGCACCTGACCGCCATCTCGGTAATTACGTGCAGAAGCAGACCGGCGCTGACGTGCTTTGCTGGCAGGGTGCCTGTATTGTTCATGATGAATTTAAGACGCAGGCGCTCTCGCACATGAAGGCGCTTTACCCGCACGCTGCGATCCTTGTTCACCCGGAATCACCGCAGTCCATTGTCGACATGGCGGATGCCGTGGGATCCACAAGCCAGCTTATCAATGCCGCCAGGACGCTTCCGCACAAGCAGCTCATCGTGGCAACTGACCGCGGTATCTTCTATAAGATGCAGCAGGCCGTGCCTGAGAAAGAGCTGCTTGAAGCACCAACGGCGGGCGAGGGGGCGACGTGTCGTAGCTGCGCGCACTGCCCGTGGATGGCGATGAACGGCCTGAAAGCTATCGCTGAGGGGCTGGAGAAAGGCGGAGCAGCGCATGAAATCCATGTGGATGCTGCTCTGCGTGAAGGTGCGTTAATTCCGCTTAACCGCATGCTGGATTTTGCGGCTACACTACGTACTTAATTCAATACGCCCTGGGGAAAAGATGGATTTTTTTAGCACACAGAACATTCTGGTTCATATACCGATTGGTGCAGGTGGCTATGACCTGTCATGGATTGAGGCCGTGGGTACGCTGGCTGGGTTATTGTGTATCTGGCTGGCAAGCCTGGAGAAGATCAGCAACTACGCGTTCGGGTTAATTAACGTTACGCTCTTTGCGATTATCTTCTTCCAGATCCAGCTGTACGCCAGCCTGCTTTTGCAGTTGTTCTTCTTTGCGGCGAACATTTACGGTTGGTACGCGTGGTCGCGGCAGAACAGCCAGCAGGAGGCGGAGCTGCAAATCCGCTGGCTGCCCTTACCGAAAGCCATCGCCTGGTTTGTCGCCTGCGTTGTCGCCATTGGTTTAATGACCGTCTTTATCAACCCGGTGTTTGCATTCCTGACCCGCGTCGCGGTGTCGGTCATGTCTGGCCTCGGGCTGAATGTCGCTATGCCATCACTCCAGCCGGATGCTTTCCCGTTCTGGGACTCCTGCATGATGGTGCTGTCGATTGCTGCGATGATCCTGATGACCCGTAAATACGTTGAGAACTGGCTGCTCTGGGTCGTCATTAACGTCATTAGCGTGGTTATTTTTGCACTTCAGGGCGTCTATGCGATGTCGCTGGAGTATCTGCTGCTGACCTTCATTGCCCTGAACGGGAGCCGGATGTGGATTAACAGCGCGCGTGAGCGAGGCTCTCGCGCGCTTTCGAACTAATGATGGTGATGATGTGAATGTCCGGACTGCGCCTCGTTCAGGTGGCAGTCCGGGCCGTTACAGGGCTGGTACTCCATCTGGATGGTGGCGTGGCCAATCTCATAGTGATGTTCGAGAAAGTGCTGGATGCGCTCAAGCAGGCCATCATGGTCATGGGTAGGGATCACCTGGACGTGCAATGTCATGACCGGTTTCTCACCCACCAGCCAGACGTGAACATGATGCACATTGCGCACTTCGGGCACGGAACGACGCAGGTTGCGTTTAAGCTCGGCAATGTCCACGGATGCCGGTGCCCCTTCAAGCAGTTCATTCACGCTCTCCTTCAGCAGCCGCCAGGCACTGCGCAATACCAGACACGATACCAGCACGGAAAGAATCGGGTCGACGGGTGTCCAGCCGGTATAAAGGATCACCAGCGCGGCCACAATAGCGCCGACGGAACCCAGTAAATCGCCCATAACATGCAGAGCCGCAGCGCGCACGTTGAGGTTCTTTTCCCCGCTGCCGCGATGCAAAATCCAGAACGCCAGAAGATTCGCCAGCAGACCTGCTACGGCGATAACCATCATTGTCGCTCCGGCGACCGGCTGTGGGTGACGAAAGCGCTGTATGGCTTCCCAGACGATAAGAAGGGTGATAACCACCAGAGCAATAGCGTTAACAAACGCCGCCAGAGTGGTCAGTCGCAGCCAGCCAAAGGTATGACGCGCGTTAGGCGGACGACGGGCAAACTGCACGGCCAACAGGGCAAAGAGCAGGGCGGCGGCATCGGTAAGCATATGTCCGGCATCCGCCAGAAGCGCCAGAGAGCCGGAAACCAGGCCACCAATGACCTCGATAACCATAAACGTTGCCGTGACGCCGAAGGCCAGCATAAGGCGTTTAGCGTTGTCATCGCCAGGAGACGGGGTGTGTGAATGCGTGTGCGCCATATCAGCTTTCCTTTTTGTTATTGTTTTTAGTGTAGCGTTTTTAATGGCTTACTCCAAAAGAAAGGAGAGCCAGAGCTCTCCTTTTACGTTTACATCCGTCACGGATTATTGGGTTGTGCCATCCGTTTTGGTATTGGCATCGTCGCCCACTTTGTCATTCGAATTCGGACACTTACCGTCTTTGCACATGGTGTTCTTATGCATCTCATCGGTACTCATCGTGTCATGATTCATGGTGCCAGAGCCGCTACTGTCCGGATGCAACATCGTGCCTCCGGTATTGGTGTTCCCGGTATTGATCTGGCTGTTATCGACATTATTCGGGGCGATATTCTGTTTTGCATCAGGGGCGACCTGACCCGCCGCCGCCGCGGCATTTGCATCACCGTTGTTATCTGTTGAGCCCGTCTCAGCGGCAAGGACGCTGCCGCTTGCCAGGGTAAGGGAGGCTGTGAGGAAGAGGGTTGCCAGTTTCGTCATTTTCATCTTGGTGCTCCTGTTCTTGTCGTTACGCTGGATAACATTTTCCAACAGTGCATCTTTTTCAGAGGCGAAAGATTCCGTCATACGGACTTACGTCAGTATGGAATCGCGTTTAATCAAACAAAAGTGGTTGTTACAGTTAAAAAGCTTAGGTTAGATCTCGTTTTTCGCTATTTTGTGGCGATTTTTAGGTGAATTCCAGGAATTATCTGCGTGAAGTGTAAAACCGTGTTTACACTTTCTGGTCGGCAAGTTAGATTGAAAGGATTGCTTTCATTACTAAAGATATGGCAGAGCTGGAAAGAAAATGAATTATCAGAACGACGATTTACGTATTAAAGAGATCAATGAGTTATTACCTCCTGTAGCACTCCTTGAGAAATTCCCCGCCACTGAAAATGCCGCAAACACGGTGTCTCATGCTCGTAAAGCGATCCATAAGATCCTGAAAGGTAATGACGATCGTCTTCTGGTGGTGATTGGCCCTTGCTCAATTCACGATCCTGCTGCGGCCAAAGAGTACGCAGCAAGGTTGCTCCAGCTTCGCGAAGAACTGCAAGGCGAGCTGGAAATTGTCATGCGTGTTTACTTTGAAAAGCCGCGTACGACCGTTGGCTGGAAAGGGCTGATTAACGACCCGCATATGGATAACAGTTTCCAGATCAACGACGGTCTGCGTATTGCGCGCAAACTGCTGCTGGAGATCAACGACAGCGGTTTGCCGGCTGCCGGTGAGTTCCTCGACATGATTACGCCGCAATATCTGGCGGATCTGATGAGCTGGGGCGCAATCGGTGCGCGTACTACAGAATCTCAGGTTCACCGCGAACTGGCGTCAGGTCTCTCGTGTCCGGTTGGTTTTAAAAACGGTACCGATGGCACCATTAAGGTGGCAATTGACGCCATCAATGCCGCCGGGGCACCGCACTGCTTCCTGTCCGTCACCAAATGGGGTCACTCCGCCATTGTGAATACCAGCGGTAACGGTGACTGTCATATTATTCTGCGTGGCGGTAAAGAGCCGAACTACAGCGCAAAACATGTCGCAGACGTGAAGGTCGGGCTGGAAAAAGCGGGTCTGCCACAACAGGTGATGATCGACTTCAGCCATGCCAACTCCAGCAAGCAGTTTAAAAAGCAGATGGAAGTCGGCGCCGATGTTTGTCAGCAGATTGCCGGCGGTGAGAACGCGATTATTGGCGTGATGATCGAAAGCCATCTGGTGGAAGGTAACCAGAATCTGGAAGGCAGCGAGCCGCTGGTCTACGGTAAGAGCGTCACGGACGCCTGCATCGGCTGGGACGATACGGATGTCCTTCTGCGTCAGTTGGCGAATGCGGTAAAAGCGCGTCGCGGCTGAGTTTCAGGAGCCAAATAAAAAAGCGTGGATTGCTCCACGCTTTTTTTATGTCCAGCGAAAATTATTTCGCTTTACCCTGGTTCGCTACAGCCGCGGCTTTTGCAGCGATCTCATCAGCGTTGCCCAGATAGTAATGTTTGATTGGTTTGAAGTTTTCGTCGAACTCATACACCAGCGGAACGCCAGTTGGGATGTTCAGTTCGAGGATCTCGTCTTCACCCATGTCGTCCAGGTATTTCACCAGCGCACGCAGGGAGTTACCGTGAGCTGCGATGATCACGCGCTCGCCGCTTTTCAGGCGTGGCAGAATGGTTTCGTTCCAGTAAGGCACAACGCGGTCGATGGTCAGCGCCAGGCTCTCGGTCGTTGGCAGCTCAGCATCCGTCAGTTTCGCGTAACGCGGGTCGTGGCCCGGGTAGCGCTCGTCATCTTTGGTCAGCTCTGGTGGGGTTACCGCGAAGCCGCGACGCCACTGTTTAACCTGCTCATCACCATATTTTTCAGCGGTTTCCGCTTTGTTCAGACCCTGCAGCGCACCGTAGTGACGCTCGTTCAGTTTCCAGGATTTCTCAACCGGCAGCCAGGCCTGATCCAGTTCGTCCAGAACGTTCCACAGAGTATGGATGGCACGTTTCAGCACAGAGGTGTAAGCAAAATCAAAGCTGAAGCCTTCAGCCTTCAGCAGTTTACCTGCTGCTTTTGCTTCGCTTACGCCTTTTTCTGACAGATCAACGTCGTACCAACCGGTAAAGCGGTTTTCGTTGTTCCACTGGCTTTCGCCATGACGCACCAGGACCAGCTTAGTTACAGCCATATCGTACTCCTCATAAGCTTTATTGAATGATAACAATTCTCATTATATTGCCGTGACAGTGCCAGCAGCAACGCTTAACCCTAACCATAGCGAAAATAGTCTCTGAGTGTAAGATGCTTGTGAATCCAGGGTTATGATTTTGTCTGCGATCGGCGCTATTTTCAGCAAGACGGAGAGAAAAAGCCCTCCGCAAGGAGGGCTGGGAATTATGAATGCGGGATGAAATGATATTCTGTCACGCTAACGTACTCTTCACCCGGGCGCAGCACACAGTCCGGCTGTGGCCATTCTGGATGGTTCGGGCTGTCCGGCAGGAACTCGCTTTCCAGCGCCAGACCTTGCCAGTCGCTGTACTCTTCATGTTCGCGTGCCGTGGTACCGCCAAGGTAGTTGCCTGAATAGAATTGCAGGGCAGGGGCCGTGGTGTAGACCGTCATCTGCAGTTTCTCATCTGCAGACCAGACCTGCGCGGCAGGCTGAGTCACATCACCTTTCGCCTGCAGCAGGAACGCGTGGTCATAGCCTTTTACCTTGCGCTGATCGTCATCGCTCAGGAAATCCTGCGCGATGGTTTTTCCGCTGCGGAAATCAAAGCTGGTACCGCTGACGGCCTTGAGTCCCTGATACGGGATCCCCATTTCATCCACCGGCAGATAGGCATCGGCCAGGATCTGGAGCGTGTGATTACGCACGTCGCACTGGTTGCCGTCCAGGTTGAAATAAGCGTGGTTGGTCAGATTGACCGGGCACGGCTTATCAACTTTCGCGCGATATTCAATGGCGATACGGTTATCGTCAGCCAGCGTGAAATGCGCGAACGCGGTGAGGTTACCGGGGAATCCCTGGTCACCGTCACGCGAGTCAAGTGAGAACAGCACTTCGCGGTCGTTTTGCTGAACGATTTTCCAGCGGCGCTTATCGAACCCTTCAGGTCCACCGTGTAACTGATTTTCGCCCTGACTGGAAAGCAACGAGTAACGCTCGCCATCAAGTTCGAAAGCGCTTTTCGCGATGCGGTTAGCATAACGGCCGACAGACGCGCCAAGATAGGCGGACTGATTGACATACTGCTCAGGCGACGCGCAGCCAAGCAGGGTTTCACGTACGCTGCCATCAGGCATTGGTACGCGAGCGGATAGCAAAGTGGCACCCCAGTCCATTAACGTAACCACCATTCCTGCGCTGTTGCGCAGGGTTAACAGGCGATACGGCAGGCCATCCGGGGCAAGGGTTGGCGTTTCGTTTAGCACTGTCCTGCTCCTTGTGATGCTTTACACACGTAGAAAGTTTCTTTAATACCTGTTTTCGCTTCGTACTGTTTTTCCACCGCCTGCTGGACGGCAGGGACGAACTCTTCCGGCATCAGGGCAACAATGCAGCCACCGAAGCCGCCGCCGGTCATACGCACGCCGCCTTTATCGCCAATCGTGGCTTTGACGATGTCCACCAGGGTATCGATTTGCGGAACGGTGATTTCAAAATCATCGCGCATGGAGGCGTGAGATTCTGCCATCAGTTCACCCATACGTTTCAGGTCGCCTTTCGCCAGTGCGGACGCCGCTTCAACGGTACGGGCATTTTCCGTCAGCACATGACGAACGCGTTTCGCCACTACCGGATCCAGTTCGTGCGCCACTTTATTGAACTCGTTGAGCGAAACGTCACGCAGCGCAGGTTGCTGGAAGAAGCGTGCGCCGGTTTCACACTGCTCGCGGCGGGTGTTGTACTCGCTGCCCACCAGCGTGCGTTTAAAGTTGCTGTTAATAATTACCACAGCTGCGCCTTTTGGCAAGGGAACGGCTTTGGTGCCCAGAGAGCGGCAGTCGATAAGCAAGGCATGCTCTTTTTTACCCAGCGCAGAGATCAGCTGGTCCATGATGCCGCAGTTACAGCCCACAAACTGGTTTTCCGCTTCCTGACCATTCAGGGCGATTTGTGCCCCGTCCAGTGGCAGATGATAAAGCTGCTGGAAGACGGTACCCACGGCGACTTCCAGCGACGCGGACGAGCTTAACCCGGCGCCCTGAGGCACGTTTCCGCTGATGACCAGATCAGCGCCGCCCACGTTTTTATTACGTTTCTGCAGGTGTTTTACCACGCCGCGCACGTAGTTAGACCATTGCTGGCTGTCGTGGGTAACGATGGGTGCATCGAGGGAAAACTCATCCGTCTCATTGTTGTAATCCGCTGCAATAACGCGGACTTTGCGATCATCGCGCTTAGCGCAGCTAATGACCGTCTGGTAATCAATGGCGCACGGCAGAACGAAACCATCGTTATAGTCGGTATGTTCACCAATCAGGTTCACGCGGCCAGGCGCCTGAATGACATGGGTGGCAGGGTAGCCAAATTTCTCAGCAAACAGGGATTGTGTTTTATCTTTCAGACTCATTTTTTAGACTCCTGATTCGCGATAATGGACGTCACTCACAGCCCGCAGGCGTTCTGCAGCCTGTTCTGCCGTCAGGTCACGCTGGGTTTCCGCCAGCATTTCATAGCCCACCATGAATTTACGTACCGTCGCAGAGCGCAGCAGCGGCGGATAGAAATGGGCATGCAATTGCCAGTGTTGATTCTCTTCACCGTTAAACGGAGCGCCATGCCAGCCCATTGAGTACGGGAAGGAGCACTGGAACAGGTTGTCATAACGGCTGGTCAGTTTCTTCAGTGCCAGGGTGAGGTCATCGCGCTGTGCGTCGCTCAGATCGGTGATGCGCAGAACCTGTGCTTTTGGCAGAAGCAGCGTCTCAAATGGCCATGCTGCCCAGTAAGGTACGACGGCCAGCCAATGCTCGGTTTCCACTACCGTTCGGCTGCCATCGGCCAGTTCACGACGGGTGTAATCCACCAGCATCGGCGATCCGTTTTCCGCGAAATAGGCTTTTTGCAGACGGTCTTCACGCTCGGCTTCGTTTGGCAGGAAACTGTTGGCCCAGATCTGACCGTGCGGGTGCGGGTTAGAGCAGCCCATTGCCGCGCCCTTGTTTTCGAACACTTGTACCCACGGGTAGGTCTGACCCAGCTCAGCAGTTTGCGTCTGCCAGGTGCTGACGACCTCTTTCAGCGCGTCAACACTCAGCTCCGGCAGCGTTTTGCTGTGGTCGGGCGAGAAACAGATAACACGGCTGGTGCCGCGCGCGCTTTCACAGCGCATCAGCGGGTCCTGGCTATCCGGCGCGTCGGGCGTGTCGGTCATCAGGGCGGCAAAATCGTTGGTGAAAACGAAGGTGCCTTTGTAGTCCGGGTTTTTATCGCCCGTCACACGCGTGTTGCCCGGACACAGGAAGCAGTCCGGGTCGTGCTGGGGAAGCGTCTGTTTTGCAGGCGTCTCTTGCGCCCCCTGCCAGGGGCGCTTGGCGCGATGCGGAGAAACCAAAATCCATTGCCCGCTTAGCGGGTTAAAACGACGATGCGGATGATCGACGGGATTGAACGAAGTCATGACGGATCCTTAGTCCGGATAACCTTGTGGATGGCGAGACTGCCAGTGCCAGGTATCCTGTGCCATTTCATCAAGCGTGCGGGTGACACGCCAGTTAAGCTCTTTATCGGCTTTGGAGGCATCGGCCCAGTAAGCCGGGAGGTCGCCTTCACGGCGCGGTGCGAAGTGATAATTCACAGGCTTACCGCAGGCCTTACTGAAGGCATTCACGACGTCCAGCACGCTGCTGCCGATCCCGGCGCCGAGGTTATAAATATGCACGCCTGGCTTATCGGCCAGCTGCTGCATTGCCGCCACGTGGCCGTCGGCCAGATCCATGACGTGGATATAATCACGCACACCGGTACCGTCTTCGGTTGGATAATCATTACCGAAAATAGCCAGAGACTCACGGCGGCCAACGGCCACCTGGGCGATGTACGGCATCAGGTTATTCGGGATGCCCTGTGGATCTTCACCCATATCGCCTGACGGATGGGCGCCAACCGGGTTGAAGTAGCGCAGCAAGGCGATGCTCCATTCAGGCTGCGCTTTTTGCAGATCGGTGAGGATCTGCTCCACCATCAGTTTGCTTTTGCCATACGGGCTTTGCGGCGTACCGGTCGGGAAGCTTTCAACGTAAGGGATTTTTGGCTGATCGCCGTAGACGGTTGCGGAAGAGCTGAAGATAAAGTTTTTGACGTTCGCTGCGCGCATGGCGGAGATCAAACGCAGGGTACCGTTGACGTTGTTGTCGTAATACTCCAGCGGTTTCGCGACGGATTCACCCACCGCTTTCAGGCCGGCGAAATGGATCACCGTCTCAATGGCATGGTCGTGAAGGATCTCGGTCATCAACGCTTCATTGCGGATGTCGCCTTCCACGAAGGTTGGTTGTTTACCGCCAAGACGTTCAATCACAGGCAGCACGCTGCGCTTACTATTGCACAGGTTGTCGAGGATGATGACATCATGACCGTTTTGCAGCAGCTGCACGCAGGTATGACTACCAATGTAACCGCTACCACCTGTTACCAGAACTCGCATATTTCGCTCCATTGGGCTTATGGTATGTAATAACCATAGCATAACAGAGACGCGAAAAGTGTGACATGGGATAAAATAGTGGAATCGTTTACACTGCTTTTAAAATCCGTTTTTTGGCGGCAATGCGACATTGTAGATCAAAGGGATAGGGAAGTCTTTGTGCAGGTTATCCGAAAAAATGGAGGGGCAGAGCCCTCCGGAGTTAATCGATTTTGCTCAGCAGGTACTGATAGCGTTCACCGTCGGGCACAAACTCGAGGCGGTGCGTAATGCAGGACGGGGCATCTTCGGCATGATGGGAAACGAACAGCAGCTGCGTTTCACCTTCGCTAATCAGGACATCCACAAAACGGCGGATCAGCTGGCGGTTTAATGGGTCCAGCCCCTGTAGCGGTTCGTCGAGGATCAGAAGGGTCGGGTGTTTCACCAGCGCGCGAACGATCAGCGCCAGACGCTGCTGTCCCCATGAAAGGCTATGAAACGGCGCGTCAGCGACCCGGTTATCCATCCCCAGAATATCCAGCCACTGCTGGGCCAGCTTATGCTGTTTGTCCGAGACCGCCTGATAAATGCCGATGGAATCAAAATACCCGGACAGGATCACATTGCGCACCGTGGTGCTGACCCGGTAATCCAGATGCAGGCTGCTGCTGACATAGCCGATATGCTTTTTGATATCCCAGATCGTTTCACCGCTTCCGCGGCGGCGGCCAAACAGGGTGAGATCGTTACTGTAGCCCTGAGGGTGATCGCCGGTGATCAGGCTCAGCAGCGTTGATTTACCCGCGCCGTTGGGGCCAACAATTTGCCAGTGTTCACCCGGGTTGACCGTCCAGCTGAGATGATTAAGGATCGGTCGATCGTCATACGCTACCACGCCATCACGCAGCACGATGCGCGGCTGGTGGGGATCTAACGCGTGGCGGGCAGAAGGTGCGTCTGGTTCCGGCAGCGCGATGCCGTCCAGGTTTTCACTGTGCGCCAGCTGGGCAATTAACGCCTGCTTAAGTAACGCCGATTTTTCGCCGGTTTCAGTCAGGTTGCAGTCAGCGAGCACGCCGGCGTTCTGAATAAACTCAGGAATTTCATCAAAACGGTTAAGCACCAGTACCAGCGTATAGCCCTGCTGGTTAAGCGAGCCGAGCAGGGTGGCCAGCTGTGCGCGGGACTGCACGTCGAGACCGTCGAACGGTTCATCCAGAATCAACAGTTCCGGCTCGCTCATCAGCGCCTGACACAGCAGCGTTTTCCGGGTCTCACCTGTCGAGAGGTATTTAAAGCGCCGGTTCAGCAGGGAGGTGATGCCAAACTGTTCTGCCAGATACGCACAACGGGCAGGATTGTTGACCTCATCCTGAATAATGTCTGCCGTTGTGCGGCCCGTATCCTCTTCGCCCGGGCTGAGTAAATCGGTGTTATTGCGCTGCCATTCATCGCTCACCAGCTTTTGCAGCTGTTCAAATGACAGGCGCGTCAGGCGCGTAAAGTTACACTGGTATTCACCTTTAAGGTGCGCGAGCTCTCCGCTCAGCGCACGGGCCAGCGCTGATTTCCCGCTTCCGTTTGTACCGACAAACGCCCAGCTTTCCCCGGCGCGTATTGTTAAATCAGAAATCGTCAGCGTTCGGGTGTCGCTAAGACGAAACGTGCCTTGCGAAATATGCAATGATGACATGACTTATCCCATTTTTTGCAGCAACAGTTGTCAGGGATACTCACTGTCGACACGCTTGTCAATGTGCTCAGCACAATGTGGCGATAATCACCCGGTCGGCGTTGAAATATGCGGTCACCACAGCACCTTCTTCTAATTCTGCGGCGTCGCTGAGGGGAAGGGTTGCGCAGAGTTCTTGCCCGTCCGGCAGGGTCATCAGTACTTCACACTGCTCTTCACCGCGTTCAACGTGGCGGATGGTACCGCGTAGCTGGTTATCAGCGGCTTTTGCTTTTTCGGCATCGGCAGTGATATTCACCCACGGCGCTTTCAGTAACACCAGCACCTCTTTACCTTCATTCAGCGCCAGCCGGTCTGCGCTTTGTGCGGTAATCGCGGCTTTCAGACGGGTTGTTCCATCGGCAAGCAGGATCTCAATATGACGCTGCACCTGGGCGTTATCGCCCGCCATCACCGTGCCAAACCACTGGTTACGGGCACTGGTTTGCAGCGAAAAACGTGAAATGGCAGCCAGCAGGCTGTCCAGCGGGAGATTATCGTCGTCACTTAACACATCAAACGCTTTTTGCTGGATCTGCGCCAGCAGATCATACAGCTGAACCAGGCGCTGGCCGTAACGTGTCAGGATCGCACCTCCACCGCCTTTGCCGCCCGTGGCCCGGTCAACCAGCGTTTGCTCGCTCAGGGTGTTCATGTCGTTGATGGCATCCCAGGCGCTTTTATAGCTGATGCCAGCGTTCTTAGCCCCCTGGCTTATTGAACCGGTTTGTTCTATTTGTTTAAGCAGGGCGATACGTCGCGGATCGGCGAAAAGCTTCTGCTGTAGTCGTAGAGTGAGGAGAATTTCGGCCTGCATAACACTGTCCTGGCAAAAAGTGCATTGTGACCCAAATGGCGAAGGTCGCAAAGGGCACCGCACAAAAGGGGATGTTTTTCTCACTTTTCAGGGTAGAATAAGCCATTCACAATATCTGGAGAAAACCATGTTGGAATTGTTGAAAAGTCTGGTATTCGCCGTGATCATGGTACCAGTAGTGATGGCCGTTATCCTCGGTGCCATCTACGGCCTGGGTGAAGTGTTCAACGTATTTTCGAACATTGGTCACAGAGACCAGGCTAAAAAGCAGCATTAATTTCCCCCCGAAACGCCCGGCTTGCCCGGGCGTTTTGCTCTCAAGTATTTCCCTTTCTCGCCGATATTATTTAAAGCATCAGCTTGCTGTACCCCTTGAGCGGTACGATTTAACGCTGGGATCTCCCCGGAGTTACCGTTATATTAGTGTGTATATAACGATACTCACAGGAGCTACAAATGGCACGTACATGGGTACGCCTTTTCGCAGGGGCAACGCTGACACTTTCGCTGAGCGGACACGCGCTGGCTAACGAGGGTAAAATTACCGTCTTTGCGGCGGCGTCGTTGACCAACGCGATGCAGGATATTGCGACAGCGTATAAAAAAGAGAAGAACGTCGAGGTGGTCTCCTCTTTTGCTTCTTCATCGACGCTGGCACGTCAGATTGAAGCGGGAGCGCCGGCCGATCTGTTCATCTCTGCAGACCAGAAGTGGATGGATTACGCGGCTGAAAAGAAATCGATTGATGCGACTACCCGCGAAACATTGTTGGGGAATAGCCTTGTCGTGGTGGCGCCGAAAGCCAGTCAGCAAGGCGAAATCACTATCAACAACGAGACCCCCTGGACCCGGTTGCTGAACGGAGGACGCCTGGCCGTTGGCGATCCGGAGCATGTACCGGCGGGGATCTACGCCAAAGAAGCATTGCAAAAACTGGGGGCCTGGGAGACGTTATCGCCCACACTGGCTCCGGCTGAAGATGTGCGCGGTGCTCTGGCGCTGGTTGAACGTAATGAAGCGCCGCTGGGGATAGTCTACGGGTCGGACGCCGTCGCCAGTAAAGGGGTGAAAGTGGTTGGTACGTTCCCGGAAGACTCCCACAAGAAAGTGGAATATCCTGTTGCGATTGTTGATGGACATAAAAATGCGACCGTGACGGCCTTCAGCGAATACCTGAAGGGACCCGAAGCGTCCGCAATCTTTAAACGTTACGGATTTACGACTCACTAATGATATTGACCGATCCCGAATGGCAAGCTGTCCTGCTGAGCCTGAAAGTCTCTTCCCTGGCGGTTGCGCTGAGTTTGCCCTTTGGGATCTTCTTTGCCTGGTTACTGGTTCGCTGTAAGTTTCCCGGCAAAGCCCTGCTGGATAGCGTTCTTCATCTTCCCCTCGTGTTGCCACCGGTGGTGGTTGGCTACCTGCTGCTGGTGTCGATGGGGCGGCGCGGTTTTATTGGCGAATGGTTATATGACTGGTTTGGGCTGACGTTTGCGTTTAGCTGGCGAGGGGCGGTACTGGCGGCGGCGGTGATGTCATTCCCGCTGATGGTGAGGGCCATTCGCCTGGCGCTGGAAGGGGTTGATATCAAACTGGAACAGGCTGCCCGCACGCTGGGTGCCGGGCGCTGGCGCGTCTTTTTCACCATCACGCTCCCGCTTACGCTGCCGGGCATTATTGTCGGCACGGTACTGGCGTTTGCCCGCTCGCTGGGTGAGTTTGGTGCCACGATTACCTTTGTGTCGAATATCCCCGGTGAGACGCGAACGATACCGTCAGCAATGTACACCCTGATTCAGACGCCGGGTGGAGAAGGTGCCGCGGCGCGGCTGTGCATTATCTCAATTGTGCTGGCGCTGGTCTCGCTGCTGGTTTCGGAATGGCTGGCGCGACTCAGTCGCGAGCGGATGGGGAAATAGTCATGCTCGAACTTCAGTTCACCCAGACGCTGGGAAATCATACCCTGACCCTTAACGAGACGCTGCCTGCGAGCGGCATTACCGCCATCTTTGGCGTATCTGGTGCAGGGAAAACCTCATTGATCAATGCCATCAGCGGACTGACGCGGCCGCAGTCCGGACGGATTGTGCTCAACGATCGCGTCTTAAACGACGTTGAGAACAAAATTTACCTGGCACCGGATAAGCGGCGAATTGGTTATGTTTTTCAGGATGCGCGATTATTTCCGCATTACAGCGTGCGCGGTAATCTTCGCTACGGCATGGCCAAAAGCATGGCCGCGCAATTTGATAAGCTGGTGGCGCTGCTGGGCATTGAGTCACTGCTGGACCGGCTCCCTTCATCGCTTTCTGGTGGTGAAAAACAGCGCGTGGCGATAGGCCGCGCGTTGCTCACCGCGCCAGAACTGCTGTTGCTCGACGAACCGCTGGCCTCGCTGGATATTCCGCGAAAACGTGAACTGCTGCCCTATCTTCAGCGCCTGGCGCGTGAAATCAATATCCCGATGCTCTACGTCAGCCACTCGCTGGATGAGATCCTGCATCTGGCCGATAAAGTGCTGGTACTGGAAGAGGGCAGCGTTAAGGCATTCGGTAATCTGGAAGAGGTGTGGGGCAGCAGCGTGATGCACCCGTGGTTACCGAAGGAGCAGCAGAGCAGCATCCTTAAGGTGAGCGTGCTGGAACATCACCCGCATTATGCGATGACCGCACTGGCGCTGGGCGACCAGCATCTGTGGGTCAACAAAATCGACAAACCGCTGCAGTCTGCGTTGCGTATACGCATTCAGGCTTCAGATGTCTCTCTGGTGCTGCAAGCGCCGCTACAGACCAGTATTCGCAATATCCTGCGCGCGAAAGTGGCGGAGTGTTTTGATGATAACGGACAGGTTGAGGTAAAGCTCGAAGTGGGCAGCAAGACGCTCTGGGCGCGCATCAGTCCGTGGGCCAGAGATGAGTTAGGGATCAAGCCTGGCCTGTGGCTTTACGCGCAAATCAAGAGCGTCTCCATCACCACCTGATTACAGCAGGTGGGTATAAATATACTGCGCGATGCTGTCGGTGGTGTTATCACCAATCACGACGTTAGCACGCGCTTTTACCGCATCGTCGGCGTTGCCCATTGCCACGCCTGTACCGGCGGCCTCCAGCATGCTGATGTCGTTGTAGTTATCGCCAAAGGCAATCACATCCTGCATTGACCCGCCCTGAGACTCCACGAACTGCGTCAGACGTTTGCCTTTGCTGTTGCCTTTGCGGGCGATATCGACCTGGTCGTGCCAGGACCACTCGCACTCCAGACCCAGCGTTTGTTCAACGTGCGTCGCGAAGGCATTCAGTTTGGTGGTATCTTCATCCGTCAGCGCAAATTTCCAGATAGCATCGACATCCTGAGCCGCCTGGCGCAGGGAGGAAACCTGGGTAAAGACCGGACGCTGCGCTTCAGGCAGAGACAATGCCCAGTTGCTGGTGCGGATCACGTGGCCTGTCGGACGTTCATACACCATTGCGTTATCCACATACATCAGGCCGTGAATAGCATGCTCATCAAGCAGATCAATCAATTGCAGCGCCTGAGGCACGGGCAGCGGATCGGATTCTAAAACCTTTTTTGCCTGATAATCATACAAATAAGTGCCATTACAACAAATTGCAGGTGTATCTAACGCCAGTGCCTGATAAAAAGGATGAATGGCAACGTGATGTCGACCCGTTACGATAAGGAGTTGATATCCCACTTCCTGCGCGCGTTTGAGTGCTTCAAGGGAAGAGGGGAGAAGGGTTTTCTGCGGAGTAAGTAAGGTACCGTCTAAATCCAGAGCTATTACACGCGAGGTCATTTGTTTTTCCGGGTTAATATTGAATTTACGTTCTGAAGGGATGGTACACCGAGAGGCAAAGGCTTCAAAATTCCCGATGACAATTCAGCATTCACCGTCAAAAGTTAACTACTTTCATGCGCAGTGAGGAGTGAATATTCATGAAACAAACCGTTTATACCGCCAGTCCTGAAAGCCAGCAGATCCACGTCTGGCGTTTAAATACCGAGGGTACCCTCACGCTGGTTCAGGTTGTTGATGTGCCAGGTCAGGTGCAGCCGATGGTTATCAGCCCGGATAAACGTTTCTTGTACGTGGGTGTGCGCCCGGAGTTTCGCGTGCTGGCCTACCGCATCTCGCCGGACGACGGCGCGCTGACTTACACTGCGGAAGCACCTTTACCGGGCAGCCCAACGCATATCTCCACCGATCGCAAAGGCAACTTCATCTTCAGCGGCTCTTACAATGCGGGCTGTGTCAGCGTAACGCGCCTGGAAGCGGGCCTACCGGTTGAAACCGTGGATGTGGTTGAAGGGCTGGAAGGTTGCCACTCGGCGAATATTTCTCCGGATAACCGTACGCTGTGGGTCCCTGCGCTGAAACAGGATCGTATCTGCCTGTTTACCCTGAGCGATGACGGTCACCTGGTGGCGCAGAATCCTGCAGAAGTGACCACCGTTGAGGGCGCGGGCCCGCGCCATCTGGTGTTCCACCCGAACCAGCAGTACGCCTATGTGGTGAACGAGCTGAACAGTTCTGTGGACGTATGGGAACTGAAAGATCCTAACGGCAAGATTGAGTGCGTGCAGACGCTGGATATGATGCCGTCTGACTTCTCTGACACCCGCTGGGCGGCTGATATTCACATCACACCGGATGGGCGTCATCTGTATGCCTGCGACCGTACCTCCAGCCTGATTACGGTATTCAGCGTTTCTGAAGACGGTAGCGTGCTGGCGATTGAAGGTTTCCAGCCTACCGAAACCCAGCCACGCGGGTTTAATATCGATCACAGCGGTAAATACCTGATTGCGGCGGGGCAAAAATCCCACCACATCGCGCTGTACGAAATCAAAGGTGCGCAGGGGCTGCTGGAAGAGAAAGGGCGTTACGCCGTCGGCCAGGGGCCAATGTGGGTGGTGGTAAACGCACACTAAAAGACTTAAAACAAAAAACCTCGCAAATGCGAGGTTTTTTTATGCCCGGTGGGCGCCGGGCGAGTACAGCAAAAGACATCAACGCATTCTTTTATTGCTTAGGCTCAGCAACCACTTTGCTACCCAGACCGCGGTTGTTGTATTCCCACATGCGGTTGAAGTTAGCGTCATTCAGGTTGCGCTGCACGTTACCTTTATCATCCACGCTACCGGTATTGCCGGAGAAAGGACGTTTGGAGATAGCGGCATCGGCCCATGGCTTAGCCATGTTGAAACCTTCGTTGATCACGCTGTCACGAATAACAACCTGACCGTTGGTGGCAGAGTCCACATCCAGCGAGCGGCCCAGCTGCGCGACGCCGTCACCGGACGCGTTAAAGCGGCTGTTAACGGCCAGGAAGCCGTAGAACAGGTTAGATTGCGTGGCAGGGGCAAACACATAACCTTCCTGCTGAGTGCGTGAATTCACCACGCGGAAATCGGTGTTCTCAAACACCACCGCGCCGCGACCGGAGACCAGATCCACGTCACCTTCAACGTAGCTGTTAGTGACCAGCGTACGGGTCAGACGGTTATTCTGCAGCGTGTTCTGAACACCGCTGTTCGTCACGAAGAAGGTGTTCTGACGGCCGAGAATATTCACGTTGTTGATCTGCACTTTATCGCCATCGCTACGCAGTGCAACGGCCTGGTGGTTACCCGCATCAACGCTATCGCCCAGGGTATTCTGAATGGTCAGATTCTGCAGCTGCAGGCCATTATTCTGAGACCAGACGACCGCCGAACACATCACGCCGATGGTAGCTGCACGCTTGCTCTGGCAGTTGTCAAACATGTACCACGCCGGTTTGCCAGGCATGTATTTACCCGCCGGGTTGACCAGGCGACGCCAGGTGTTGCTGTCGATTTCAGAATCAATCGCCAGACCAATTTTCACGTCGACCGCTTTCTCGCCTGTCCCGTAAAGGGTGATGCTGCCCGGTGCTGCCGGAACGTAAACGGTGCCTTCATATTCCCCAGGCAGGATCGCGATGTACTGGCGAGAGGCGCTGTGTTTGGTGATAGCCGCGTCAACCGCAGCCTGAATCGTTGTGTGCGTCACGCCCTGCGTGCCTGCCGGACCGACAACGAAGTCAGGTTGTTTCGGCAGGTTAATAGAAGACGGTGTCCACGGCGCAGCGTTAGGGTCCATCGCCGAGAAGTAGTGCGCACGGTCAAAGTTCTTCGCTTCATCAGCGGACAAAATCGGGCGAGAGGCGGTACCCGGTGCAACCTGCTCAGAAGGCTGCTGGTCCGGTGGGGTAGAACTGCATGCGGATAATGTCACGCCAAAGGCGAGCGCTAACGCCAGACGGGAAATCCTGGAAATGTTCAAGGTAAAGCTCCTGGGTATGCAAGTCTTAACGGGATAGACGAAATAGCCTGCTTTTTTATACTAAGTTGAGCGAAACGGGAAGATAAAAAGGGTAAAAGATGCATTTTTTACCCGCGGGAGGCGGGAAAGTCATCACAAATAAATAACATTTTCCGCCAGAGCGGTTGACAGCAGGGGGCAGATGAAAATAAATGTCTATACAACCCATGACAAGTGGAATGCCCATGCAGCAGCTTCATCCCGACGATGTAATATGGCGCAATGCGCGACTGGCGACAATGATCCCGGACGACAGCACGCCTTATGGCCTGAAAGCGCAGCACGCCCTGGTGGTGCGCGGCCAGACGATTCTGGCCGTTATTCCCGAATCCGACATCCCTTCCGGCCACCGTCACTGTGTCGATCTGCACGGTCGTCTGGTCACGCCCGGGCTGATTGACTGCCATACCCACCTGGTGTTCGGTGGCGATCGTGCGGCAGAGTGGGAGCAGCGTCTGAACGGCGTCTCTTATCAAACCATCAGCGCGCAGGGCGGCGGGATTAACGCGACCGTGACGGCGACGCGGAGCAGTTCGCCCGAGACCCTGCTCAGGCTGGCGCAACAGCGTCTGCAGCGGCTGATCGATGAAGGGGTGACCACGGTTGAAATCAAGTCGGGATATGGTCTCAACGCCGAAGCGGAAGAGAAGATGCTGCAGGTCGCCCGCCAGCTGGGCCAGAACAATCCGGTAGAGATCAGCCCAACGCTTCTGGCTGCGCATGCGGTTCCGGCGGAATACCGCCACGACGCGGACGCGTATCTCACCAGGGTGTGCGAGCAGATGATGCCCACGCTGTGGCAAAAAGACTTATTCGAAGCCGTGGATGTGTTTTGCGAAAACGTCGGCTTCACGCCAGCGCAAACCGAGCGGCTTTTCCGCGCTGCCACTGCCATGGGGATTCCGGTCAAAGGACACGTGGAACAGCTTTCAAATCTTGGCGGCGCGGCGCTGGTCAGCCGCTTTAAGGGGCTTTCCGCCGATCATATTGAATATCTCGACGACGCCGGTGTTCAGGCGATGGCGCACAACGGCACGGTTGCGGTATTACTGCCGGGGGCGTTCTATTTTCTTCAGGAGCGCCAGCGTCCGCCGGTTGAACAGCTCAGAAAAGAGGGCGTTCCCATGGCTGTCGCCACCGACTATAACCCCGGCACCAGCCCGTTCGCGAGTATTCATCTCGCGATGAATATGGCCTGCGTGCAGTTTGGCCTGACGCCTGAAGAGGCCTGGGCTGGCGTGACGCGACATGCTGCCCAGGCGCTGGGACGCGGGGCCACGCACGGGCAGCTGCAGGCTGGATTCGTGGCTGACTTTGTCGTCTGGGATGCACATCACCCGGTCGAAATGGTCTACGAGCCGGGACGCAATCCGTTGTATCAACGTATTTTCCGTGGGGAGAGCGTATGAGACTCTGGCGGCCGGTTGCCGAGACCGTCTGGCAGGGGCGCGACGACAGCGCCGAGGCCAGCAATGCAAAACGTATTTTTCAGACCCTGCGACAGATGCCGGTATTTACCCCTCAGTCATCCGGCATCGCTTTGATAGGGTTTGAATGTGATGAAGGGGTAAAACGCAATCAGGGCAGGCCCGGCGCCGTACAGGCCCCGGAGGTGCTTCGCAAAGCGTTGGCGAACATGGCAAGTCATCATGGACATGACCGGCTGGTGGATATGGGGTCGGTATATGTCGAGGGCGATAATCTGGAAGCGGCTCAGCGGGCGTTAAGCGATGCCGTGCAGGCCTGCCAGCAGTCCGGCATGCGTACGCTGGTTTTTGGCGGGGGACACGAGACCGCCTGGGCGCATGGCCGCGGGGTTCTGGATGCTTTCCCGAACGCGCGCGTGGTGGTGATAAACCTGGATGCACACCTTGACCTGCGCAAGGCGGAGCATGCGACCTCCGGCACGCCGTTTCGTCAGCTGGCACACTACTGTGCGGAACAGGCGCGCGATTTTCAGTATGCCTGCCTGGGCGTCAGCCGGGCGGCGAACACGCAGGCGCTGTGGGATGAAGCTGAGCGACTAAACGTCACGCTGGTGGAAGACCTTCATTTCAGGCGAGATGCGTTATCGGCTCTGGACAAGGTTCTGGCCCAGGTCGACCGCGTTTACCTCACCATTGACCTCGATGTTTTGCCTGCTGGCGAAATGCCAGCCGTCTCAGCGCCCGCGGCGTTAGGGGTACCCGCGCTGGATCTTCTGCCGGTGATTGAACACATCTGCCGCAGTGGAAAACTGCAGGCTGCCGATCTGGTAGAATTTAACCCGCAGTACGATCGGGACGGACAGGGGGCAAAGCTTGCCGCCCGTCTGGCCTGGCAAATTGCTCACTGGTGGGCATAACAACGTTTAAGGAGTCAGAATGTTTTCACGCTCACCGCTGTCGCAGTCCAGCCCTCCCGCGCCTTTCTACGAAAAGGTGAAGCAGGCCATCAGCGAAAAAATCGCAACCGGCGTCTGGCGGCCGCACGATCGCATTCCGTCCGAGGCCGAACTGGTCGCACAGTTTGGTTTTAGCCGAATGACCATCAACCGGGCGCTGCGCGAGCTGACCGATGAGGGCCTTCTGGTGCGTCTGCAGGGGGTCGGAACCTTTGTTGCGGAGCCGAAAGGGCAATCGGCACTGTTTGAGATCAGAAGTATTGCCGATGAGATAGCTTCGCGTAACCATCAGCACCACTGTGAAGTGCTGGTGCTCGAAGAGACACAGGCCAGCGCCGAGCAGGCCGTGGAGCTGAATGTCAAAGAGGGAAGCCGCATCTTTCATTCCGTGATGGTGCATTATGAAAACGACATCCCGGTGCAGATTGAAGATCGCTGCGTGAACGCCGATCGGGTGCCCGAGTACCTGGATCAGGATTACACCCAGACCACGCCGCATGCCTATCTTTCGCTCATCGCGCCGTTGACGGAAGGGGAGCACATCGTGGAAGCGGTTCGCGCTACGCCGCAGGAGTGCGAACTGTTGCGGATCAAAGAGCACGATCCTTGCCTGCTCATTCGTCGCCGTACCTGGTCTTCGTCGCATATTGTGTCGCATGCCAGACTGCTGTTTCCGGGAAATCGATACCGGCTGCAGGGCCATTTCATGTCGTAAGGGTCATACGTTTTAAAAGCGTGATAGCTAACGCAATATAACAAAATTGTATCTTTTTTGTTAAATCCGACCTTGTGTGTGCTTGTCTATACAAGTATATCTGAATACATCATCTGTCCCGTATGAGGAGCACACAATGTCGTCAGGTAAATACCGCCAGCAGGATGTCCGCGCCGCGCGCGGCACCACACTCACCGCCAAAAGCTGGCTCACCGAAGCCCCGCTGCGCATGTTGATGAATAACCTCGATCCTGAGGTCGCGGAGAACCCCCACGAGCTGGTGGTGTATGGCGGCATAGGCCGCGCCGCGCGCAACTGGGAGTGCTATGACGCGATTGTTGAATCCCTGACTCATCTGGAACATGACGAAACCCTGCTGGTGCAATCCGGCAAACCGGTCGGCGTGTTCAAAACCCACAAGAATGCACCGCGCGTGCTGATCGCCAACTCTAACCTTGTCCCGCACTGGGCGACCTGGGAACACTTTAACGAGCTGGACGCCAAAGGGCTGGCGATGTATGGCCAGATGACGGCGGGAAGCTGGATCTACATCGGCAGTCAGGGGATTGTGCAGGGCACCTACGAAACCTTCGTGGAAGCCGGTCGCCAGCACTATAACGGTTCGCTGAAAGGTCGCTGGGTACTGACCGCCGGTCTGGGGGGAATGGGGGGCGCACAGCCGCTGGCCGCGACCCTTGCCGGTGCCTGCTCCCTGAACATTGAATGTCAGCAGAGCCGCATTGATTTCCGTCTGCGTACCCGTTACGTCGATGAACAGGCTGAAAACCTGGATGACGCACTGGCACGCATCAAAAAATACACGTCAGAAGGCAAAGCGATGTCGATTGCGCTCTGCGGCAACGCGGCTGACATTCTCCCTGAACTGGTGGCCCGTGGTGTACGCCCGGATCTCGTCACCGACCAGACCAGCGCGCACGACCCCCTTCACGGCTACCTGCCATCGGGCTGGACGTGGGAAGCGTACCAGCAAAAAGCCGAAAGTGACCCGGAAGGCACGGTGCTCGCCGCTAAACGTTCCATGGCGGAGCACGTGAACGCCATGCTGGCCTTTAGCCAGATGGGCATTCCGACATTTGATTACGGCAACAATATTCGCCAGATGGCGAAAGAGATGGGCGTGAGTAACGCCTTCGACTTCCCGGGGTTTGTGCCTGCCTATATTCGTCCGCTGTTCTGTCGCGGTATTGGTCCGTTCCGCTGGGTGGCCCTGTCCGGCGACCCGGAAGATATCTACAAAACCGACGCCAAAGTGAAGGAGATCGTCGCCGACGACGAACATCTGCACCACTGGCTGGATATGGCTCGCGAGCGCATTAACTTCCAGGGCTTGCCGGCGCGGATCTGCTGGGTCGGGCTGGAGTGGCGACAAAAACTGGGTCTGGCCTTTAACGAAATGGTGCGCAGCGGTGAAGTCTCCGCGCCGATTGTTATCGGACGCGACCATCTCGACTCGGGCTCTGTTGCCAGCCCGAACCGTGAAACCGAAGCCATGCGCGACGGCTCCGATGCCGTCTCCGACTGGCCACTGCTGAATGCCTTACTGAATACCGCCAGCGGGGCGACCTGGGTGTCGCTGCATCACGGTGGTGGCGTAGGAATGGGCTTCTCCCAGCACTCGGGAATGGTCATCGTGTGTGATGGTACGGATGAAGCGGCAGCGCGTATCGCTCGCGTGCTGCATAACGACCCGGCAACCGGCGTAATGCGCCACGCGGATGCCGGTTACGAGATTGCGATTGAATGTGCCAAAGAGCAGGGCCTGAACCTGCCGATGATCCCTGCCACACAAGGAAAGCATTAATGAACGCCTTAACCCTCACTCCCGGCTCACTGACGCTCAAACAGCTGCGTAACATCTGGCGTCAACCGGTTACGCTCTCACTTGATGAAAGCGCCCACGCCGCGATTAACGACAGCGTTGCCTGCGTTGAAGCCATTATTGCCGAAGGACGTACCGCCTACGGCATCAACACCGGATTTGGTCTGCTGGCGCAGACGCGTATCGCCACGCACGATCTGGAAAATTTACAGCGCTCGCTGGTGCTTTCGCATGCGGCGGGTGTCGGTCAACCGCTGGATGATGACATTGTCCGCCTGATGATGGTGCTCAAAATCAACAGTCTGGCACGTGGGTTCTCCGGAATTCGCCTCAGCGTGATCGAGGCGCTGATGGCGCTGGTGAATGCGGAGGTCTATCCGTGGATCCCGGCAAAAGGTTCCGTCGGTGCATCCGGCGATCTTGCGCCGCTGGCTCATATGTCGCTGCTGCTGCTCGGTGAAGGTCAGGCTCGCTGGAAGGGCGAGTGGCTCCCTGCGAAAGAGGCGCTGAAAAAAGCCGGGTTAACCCCGATAACGCTGGCGGCGAAAGAGGGTCTGGCGCTGCTTAACGGAACCCAGGCCTCGACGGCGTTTGCGTTGCGTGGTCTGTTTGAAGCCGAGGATCTTTTCGCCTCCGCGGTCGTGTGCGGTGCGCTGACCACCGAGGCGGTGCTTGGCTCACGTCGTCCGTTTGACGCCCGTATCCACGAGGTACGCGGCCAGCGCGGGCAGATTGACGCCGCGGCGATGTACCGTCACCTGCTGACCGAGACCAGCGATATTGCAGACTCTCACCATAACTGTGACAAGGTACAGGATCCCTATTCGCTTCGCTGTCAGCCCCAGGTGATGGGAGCCTGTCTGACGCAGCTGCGCCACGCGGCAGAAGTGCTGCTGGTGGAGGCGAATGCGGTGTCTGATAACCCGCTGGTGTTCGCTCAGGAAAACGAAGTGGTCTCCGGGGGAAATTTCCACGCCGAGCCTGTGGCGATGGTGGCGGATAATATCGCGCTGGCGATTGCGGAAGTGGGGGCCTTATCCGAACGTCGCATCGCGCTGATGATGGATAAACATATGTCCCAGCTGCCGCCGTTCCTGGTCCGCAACGGCGGGGTTAACTCCGGTTTTATGATTGCCCAGGTGACGGCCGCGGCGCTGGCGAGCGAGAACAAGGCCCTGTCGCATCCGCACAGCGTGGACAGTCTGCCAACGTCAGCGAACCAGGAGGATCATGTCTCGATGGCCCCGGCCGCTGGACGTCGTCTGTGGGAGATGGCCGCCAACACCCGCGGCGTGCTGGCGGTGGAATGGCTGGCCGCATGTCAGGGCGTTGATCTGCGTGAAGGTCTGAAGTCCAGCCCGCTGCTGGAACAGGCGCGTCATCTGCTGCGTGAACAGGTCGCGCATTACGATGATGACCGTTTCTTTGCGCCGGATATTGATAAAGCGATCGCGCTGCTGGAGAAGGGAAGCCTGGTGGGCTTACTGCCTTCGGTGCTCTAAGATTTGCCCGGTGGCCCGGACATGTTCAGGCCACCGGTTTTTTTACGAATACATTGCCGTGATCGATGCGCTGCCCAGCGAATGAAAATGGACGTTAAAGCCGACCATTGCGCCACTCGCGCCCTCATCCACCTCAATCTTGTCCACATCCAGCGCGTGAACCGTGAAGATATAGCGGTGCGTTTCCCCTTTTGGCGGCGCGGCGCCACCGTAACCCGCTTTGCCAAAATCGGTTCGGGTCTGGATAGCGCCTTCAGGCAGCGCCACCAGGTCAGAGCCGGAACCTTGCGGCAGAACGCGCGTATCCGCAGGCAGGTTCGCCACTATCCAGTGCCACCACCCTGAGCCTGTAGGGGCATCCGGGTCATAGCAGGTGACAACAAAGCTTTTGGTTCCCGCCGGAACATCGTCCCACGCCAGATGCGGAGAGATATTATCCCCCTGATAACCCATGCCGTTAAAAACGTGGCGTTCAGGCAGTTTTTCCCCGTCGCGCAGATCTTTACTGATGATTTTCATACGATTTACCTCGGTACCCGATTATGCAAAAAGTGTAATGCATAAACAGAGTACCGACGTTAACGCTCAGGGTTAAATCGCAAAATGTGCGGGAATGTTAACAGCGTCAACTACCGCAGCCGTTAACTGACGTAGCTGAGCCGGCGAGATAACATAAGGCGGCATCAGATAGATAAGCTTGCCGAAAGGACGCACCCACACCCCCCGTTCCACGAAGAAACGCTGCAGCGCCGCCATGTTAACCGGATGGGTGGTCTCAATCACGCCGATGGCACCCAGCACGCGCACATCCGCCACGAATTCAGCCGCGGACGCTGCGCTCAGCTCCTGGCGAAGCTGCGCTTCAATCGTCGCGACCTGCGTTTGCCACTCGCCGCTCTCGAGAATGGCCAGGCTTTCGCTCGCCACCGCGCAGGCCAGTGGGTTGCCCATAAACGTCGGGCCGTGCATAAAGCAGCCCGCGTCGCCGTCGCTGATGGTGTCGGCAACGTGGCGCGTTGTCAGCGTGGCGGACAACGTCATGGTGCCGCCGGTCAGCGCTTTACCCAGACACAGAATATCCGGTGCGATCCCCGCATGCTCGCAGGCGAACAGCTTGCCGGTGCGGCCAAAGCCGGTGGCGATCTCATCGGCAATCAGCAGAATGCCTTCGCGATCGCACATCTTACGAATGCGTGTCAGCCACGCCGGGTGGTACATCCGCATTCCGCCTGCACCCTGCACAACCGGCTCAAGAATAACGGCGGCAATCTCATGGCGGTGGGCAGCCATCAGCCGCGCAAAACCGACCATGTCCATTTCATCCCACTCCCCGTCAAAACGGCTTTGCGGTGCCGGGGCAAAGAGGTTCTCTGGCAGATAGCCCTTCCACAGGCTGTGCATGGAGTTATCCGGATCGCACACCGACATCGCGCCGAACGTGTCGCCGTGATAGCCGTTGCGGAAGGTGAGGAACCGCTGGCGGGTCTCACCTCTGGCGTGCCAGTACTGCAGCGCCATTTTCATCGCCACTTCCACGGCAACAGAGCCGGAATCTGCAAGGAAAACGCACTCCAGCGGGGCCGGGGTCATCGCGACCAGACGCCGGCACAGGTCAACCGCAGGCTGATGGGTGATACCGCCAAACATCACGTGCGACATCTGGTCAATCTGCGCTTTCATCGCCGCATTCAGACGCGGGTGGTTATACCCGTGAATAGCCGCCCACCAGGATGACATGCCGTCCACAAGCGACTCACCGCTGCTCAGGGTCAGTTCGCACCCGTGAGCCGAGGCGACCGGGTAAACGGGGAGGGGGCGGGTAGTGGAAGTGTATGGGTGCCAGATATGCTGCTTGTCGAAGGCGAGATCGTCCTGGGTCATAATCGACTTGTAAACCATTTTGAAAAGTTTTAGGTTTACGAGTATAAACCGATCTGAAAATTAACAAAACCCTTTGGAGAAGCCCCATGGCTCACCACGCACGCTGGACGATGTCGCAAGTTACTGAATTATTCAATAAACCTTTCCTTGAGCTGATGTTTGAAGCCCAACAGGTGCATCGTCAGCACTTCGATCCACGCCATGTGCAGGTCAGTACGCTGCTGTCGATCAAGACCGGCGCATGCCCAGAAGATTGCAAATACTGCCCGCAGAGTGCGCGCTATAAAACCGGGCTTGAAACTGAACGTCTGATGGAAGTGGAGCAGGTACTCGACTCCGCCCGTAAGGCGAAAAATGCAGGCTCAACTCGATTCTGTATGGGCGCGGCATGGAAAAACCCGCACGATCGCGACATGCCGTATCTGGAGCAGATGGTGAAAGGGGTGAAAGAGATGGGGCTGGAAGCCTGCATGACCCTTGGCACGCTGAACGAAGAGCAGGCGCAACGCCTTTCCGCAGCAGGGCTGGATTACTACAACCACAACCTCGACACCTCCCCTGAATTTTACGGCAATATCATCACCACGCGGACCTATCAGGAGCGTCTCGACACGCTGGATAAAGTGCGTGACGCCGGCATCAAAGTCTGTTCAGGCGGGATTGTGGGACTGGGCGAAACGGTGAAAGACCGTGCGGGTCTTCTGCTGCAGCTGGCGAACCTGCCCACACCGCCGGAGAGCGTGCCGATCAACATGCTGGTGAAAGTTAAAGGTACGCCACTGGCGGATAACGAAGACGTGGATGCATTTGATTTTATCCGCACCATTGCGGTGGCGCGAATCATGATGCCAACCTCCTACGTGCGCCTCTCGGCGGGTCGTGAACAGATGAGCGAACAGACGCAGGCGATGTGCTTTATGGCCGGGGCCAACTCCATCTTCTACGGCTGCAAACTGCTGACCACCCCGAACCCGGAAGAGGATAAAGACGTCCAGTTGTTCCGCAAGCTGGGGCTGAACCCGCATCAGACCGACGTCCTGACGGGGGATAACGAGCAACAGCAGCAGCTGGAGCAGCAGATTTTCAACGCCGATACTGACCAGTTCTACAACGCGGCAACCGTATGACCTGGCAGGCACGTATCCATTCTGCGCTCGAAGAACGGCGGGCGGCAGATGCCTTTCGCGTTCGCAACGTGGTAGAAAACGGCGCAGGCCGTTTTCTCACCCGCGAGGGCCGGCAGTTTTGCAATTTCTCCAGCAATGATTATCTCGGGCTGAGCCAGCACCCGGCAATCGTCCGCGCCTGGCAACAGGGGGCGGAGCGGTTTGGCGTCGGCAGCGGCGGCTCGGGGCATGTCAGCGGCTACACCACGGCGCATCAGGCGCTGGAGGAGGCCCTTGCCGACTGGCTGGGGTATCCGCGTGCGTTGCTGTTCATTTCAGGTTTTGCCGCCAACCAGGCGGTCATCACCGCGCTAATGGGCAAGGACGACCGCATTGTTGCCGACCGCTTAAGTCACGCCTCGCTGCTGGAAGCGGCAAGTTTAAGCCCTGCGCAGCTCCGCCGCTTTGCCCATAACGATGCGGCTCAGCTTGCTGGCCTGCTCGATAAGCCCTGCACCGGACAGCAGCTGGTAGTAACAGAAGGGGTGTTCAGCATGGACGGCGACAGCGCACCGCTGCGTCCGCTGCATGAGACGGCGCAGCGACAAAACGCCTGGCTGCTGGTTGATGATGCGCATGGTATTGGCGTGATGGGTGAGGAAGGGCGCGGTAGCGTCCATCAGCAAAACGTGAAGCCGGAACTGCTGGTGGTGACTTTCGGGAAAGGTTTTGGCGTGAGCGGGGCGGCCGTGTTGTGCAGCGAGTCTGTCGCCGACTATCTGCTGCAGTTCGCCCGTCATCTCATTTACAGCACCAGTATGCCACCCGCACAGGCCGTGGCGCTGTCTGCATCACTGGCGGTGATCCGCGGCGCTGAAGGCGCGGAACGACGGGCGCGTCTGGCTGAACATATCCGGCGTTTTCGCCAGGGGTTACGCCATCTCCCGTTCCAGAGCACCGATTCGCAGAGCGCAATCCAGCCGGTGATGGTGGGGGAAAACGGTCTGGCTCTCACGCTGGCGCAGACGCTTCGCGAGCGGGGGATATGGGTGACGGCTATTCGTCCACCAACCGTACCGCCAGGCACTGCCCGGCTGCGTCTGACGCTCACGGCGGCGCACGAAGCAGAGGATATCGAAGCACTTCTGGAGGCGCTGCATGACACCCGTGAATAAACAGGCGATCGCGGCGGCATTTGGCCGGGCCGCGCGCAGCTATTCGCAGCACGATGAACTCCAGCGTCAGAGCGCGCAGGGTCTGCTTGCTTTACTCGACGAGACCCGGTTCCCTCAGGTGCTGGACGCCGGGTGTGGGCCGGGTGCCAATAGCCGACACTGGCGTGCGGCCGGCAGCGAGGTGACGGCCATCGACCTGTCGCCCGATATGCTCGAGGAGGCCCGTCAGCAGCAGGCCGCGCACCACTATCTGGTTGCCGATATTGAGTCCATTCCGCTGCCGGATGCGCGGTTTGATCTGGTCTGGAGCCATCTGGCGGTACAGTGGTGCAGTAGTCTCCCGCAGGCATTAAACGAGCTTTATCGCGTGGCGCGCCCGGGTGGATGCGTGGCCTTCACCACGCTGCTGGAAAGCTCTTTACCGGAGCTCAATCAGGCGTGGAAAGCGGTGGATGAACAACCTCACGCTAACCGTTTTTTGTCGCACGAGCAGGTCATCCACGCGCTGGCGGGATGGCGCTATCGCTGTGCTGAGCAGACCATTACGCTGAATTTCGACGATGCCTTCAGCGCCATGCGCTCCCTGAAGGGCATTGGCGCGACCCATCTGCATGCGGGGCGTGAAAAGAAACCTCTTACCCGCGGCCAGTTACAGCGTCTGGAGCTGGCGTGGCCGCAGCAGCGGGGGCAGTTCCCGCTCTCATATCAACTTTTTCATGGGATTATTGAACGTGACTGAACGTTATTTTGTCACCGGAACAGATACCGAAGTGGGCAAGACGGTTGCCAGCTCAGCGCTGCTGCAGGCGGCGCGCATGCAGGGAAAAACCACCGCCGGATATAAACCTGTCGCCTCCGGCAGCGAGATGACGGCGCACGGGTTACGCAATACCGACGCGCTGGCGCTCCAGCGCAACAGCACGCTTGAACTTGCCTATTCAGCGGTGAATCCGTACACCTTTGCCGAGCCCACCTCACCGCATATTATCAGCGCCGATGAAGGTCGCCCGATTGATTTTGCCGTGCTTTCTGCCGGGTTACGCGCCCTTGAACGCCAGGCTGACTGGGTGCTGGTGGAGGGCGCCGGTGGCTGGTTTACGCCACTTTCGGCGGACCAGACCTTTGCTGACTGGGTGCAAATCGAGCAGCTGCCGGTAATCCTGGTGGTAGGGGTCAAACTCGGCTGTATCAACCATGCGATGCTGACTGCCCAGGCCGTTCAGCAGGCCGGGCTGCGCCTGGCCTGCTGGATAGCCAACGACGTGGTTGCGCCGGGCAGGCGACATCAGGAGTATCTGGCAACGCTGAAGCGGGTGCTTCCTGCGCCGTTTCTTGGGGAGATCCCGTGGCTGGCTGACACGGCCGGGTGCGCTGAAACCGGGCATTACCTCGATCTCAGCGTCTTGCCTCCAGCGACATCCAGTGGGCGATAAGCTCGTCGTCCAGCTCGTTAACGTGGCCCTGGGCCACGTTACGCCCGCGATACAGCATGCAAAAGCGCTCCGCGACCCGGCGGATAAACGACAGCTGCTGCTCAGCTAACAACACCGTCATTCCCAGTTCCCGGTTTAACCGCACCAGCAGCTGGCTCAGCTTCTGGGCGAAGCTGTGGCCCGCGCCATGCATCGGTTCATCCAGAATCAGCATCCGCGGACGGATGACCAGCGCATTGGCCAGCGCCAGCTGATACTGGTCGTCTGGCGAAAGCGTGTTGGCCCGGGTTTGTCGCAGCGCATAGAGTTCCGGAAAGAGGTCGTAAACGTCACTTTTCGCTTCAGGGTCAGGCTTCCCTGTCGCCCGCATGGCGATATGCAGATTTTCATCAATGGTTAACTGGGAGAAAATCCGCCTGTCCTGCGGGACATAGCCTATTCCCGGGCCAGCGAAGGGTTCTGGCGTCTGGCTAAGCAAATCTCGCGGCGGTGCACCGGCTTCGTGCCAGATGATGGTGCCGCTGTCGACAGGCACTTTCCCGGCGATGCAATTCATCAGGGTCGTTTTGCCCATCCCCGGCAGGCCAACAACGCCTGTACACATGCCTTTGGGAAAATCTAAATCCACGTTCCATAGCGTATGTTGGCTTCCGTAAAACTGGTTAACTGCACGCAGACTCAACATCTTTCTCTCCTTAAAAATCTGTGTGGGTGAGGCTCATTGTGGGATGTGCAAAACTCCTGCCAGAAACCCTAAATTGATTAAAAAAGAGACTTTTTTAGGAATTTATCTTGGGTAAGCGGTGTGTGATTACCCCCTTTGCACATCTGCGGTGCCGGACGTGATGAGTTGTGGTGCAGGGTTAAAATGGTGGAAATGTGAGCAAGATCGCATCGGTTGGTTATGAATGACACAACTGTTTATCAGCAAAAAATAGCTATAAAAAATTTTTGCTGCCGTTTCGTGGGAAAAGTCGGGAATTTGCTGAGCGGCGGTCTGCACGGGCTGGAAGCAGTTATCCACTATTCCTGTGGATAACCATGTGCATTAGAGTTAGAAAACACGCGATAAGCGAGAGAAGACGCGGGTTACGACCAAATTGGCGCGAAACGCGGCTTTAGAAAATATCGCTTAATATTTAATTGGTTAGATAAAAGCAATTGCCGTAATGAAAGTGTCACCTGTTGCCATAAAACTATCATTACCTGGCTTGACAAATGTTAAAAAAGAAAAAGTTCTGGGGATAACCCGTCCTGACTGGTGTTTTATGTTGTCACGGTCCAAATTTTGACCGCTATCGCGCTAATCACCCTGCCGGTACTCTAAATATCCTGACATGCTACTGGTTTTTCATCCAGTGTTTTTTACTGGCATTCCTGGCAGCAACGAGTAAAATTACTCACCTGCCGCTTATAACGTCATCAGGTTGTCGCCCCATGAGTAAACCGTTCAAATTGAATTCTGCATTCCGTCCTTCCGGCGATCAGCCTGAGGCGATCCGACGTCTCGAAGAGGGGCTGGAAGATGGGCTGGCGCACCAGACGCTGCTGGGGGTAACCGGTTCGGGCAAAACGTTTACCATTGCCAACGTTATCGCCGATCTGCAGCGCCCCACGATGGTGCTGGCACCAAACAAAACCCTGGCCGCTCAGCTTTACGGCGAGATGAAAGAGTTCTTCCCGGATAACGCCGTGGAATATTTTGTCTCCTACTACGATTACTACCAGCCTGAAGCGTATGTCCCGAGCTCTGACACCTTCATCGAGAAAGATGCCTCGGTAAACGAACACATTGAGCAGATGCGTTTGTCGGCGACGAAGGCGCTCCTTGAGCGTCGCGATGTGGTGGTGGTGGCGTCAGTGTCGGCTATCTACGGTCTGGGCGATCCGGATCTCTATCTCAAGATGATGCTGCACCTGACCCAGGGGATGATCATCGATCAGCGCGCTATTTTACGCCGTCTGACAGAGTTGCAGTACACCCGTAACGATCAGGCGTTCCAGCGAGGTACCTTCCGCGTGCGCGGCGAGGTGATTGATATCTTCCCGGCAGAGTCGGACGATATCGCCCTGCGCGTTGAGCTGTTTGACGAAGAAGTTGAACGCCTGTCGCTGTTTGACCCGCTGACCGGCCACGTCGAGTCGGTCGTTCAGCGCTATACCATCTACCCGAAAACGCACTACGTGACGCCACGCGAGCGTATCGTGCAGGCGATGGAAGAGATCAAAGTTGAACTGGCAGACCGCCGTAAGGTGCTTCTGGCGAATAATAAGCTGCTGGAAGAGCAACGCCTGAGCCAGCGCACCCAGTTTGACCTGGAGATGATGAACGAGCTGGGCTACTGCTCCGGTATCGAAAACTACTCACGTTTCCTCTCCGGGCGTGGTCCGGGCGAGCCACCGCCGACGCTGTTTGATTATCTGCCGGCAGACGGTCTGCTGGTGATCGACGAATCTCACGTGACTATCCCGCAAATTGGCGGGATGTATCGCGGTGACCGGGCGCGTAAAGAGACGCTGGTGGAGTATGGTTTCCGTCTGCCATCGGCGCTGGATAACCGTCCCATGAAGTTTGAAGAATTTGAGGCGCTGGCACCGCAAACCATCTACGTCTCGGCTACGCCGGGCAACTACGAGCTTGAAAAATCGGGCGATGAGGTGGTTGACCAGGTGGTGCGTCCGACCGGGCTGCTGGATCCGATTATCGAGGTGCGTCCGGTCGCCACTCAGGTTGACGATCTGCTGTCAGAAATCCGTATCCGCGCGGCCATCAACGAGCGCGTGCTGGTAACGACGTTGACCAAGCGCATGGCGGAAGATCTCACCGAGTATCTTGAGGAGCACGGTGAGCGGGTGCGTTATCTGCACTCGGATATCGATACCGTCGAGCGTATGGAGATCATTCGCGACCTGCGTCTGGGCGAGTTTGACGTGCTGGTGGGTATCAACCTGCTGCGAGAAGGCCTGGATATGCCAGAAGTCTCGCTGGTGGCGATTCTGGATGCCGACAAAGAGGGTTTCCTGCGTTCTGAACGCTCTCTGATCCAGACCATTGGCCGTGCCGCGCGTAACGTTAACGGTAAAGCGATCCTTTACGGTGACAAAATTACCCCGTCAATGGCGAAAGCAATTGGCGAAACGGAGCGTCGTCGTGAGAAACAGCAGCGTTACAACGAAGAGCACGGCATTACGCCGCAGGGCCTGAACAAGAAAGTGGTGGATATTCTGGCGCTGGGTCAGAACATTGCGAAGACCAAAGCGAAAGGGCGCGGGAAGGCGCGTTCAGTGGTTGAGCCGGATACCGTCGAGCTGACCCCAAAAGCGCTGCAGCAGAAAATCCACGAACTGGAAGGGCAGATGATGCAGCATGCGCAGAACCTCGAATTCGAAGAGGCCGCGCAAATCCGCGACCAGCTGCATCAGCTGCGCGATCTGTTTATCGCCGCCTCCTAGGTAAAAGCAAAATGACAGCCGCAGGCTGTCATTTTTTTAGTGGTTGCTCTCTCCCGTGGGAGAGAGGTTGGGTGAAGGCATAATCTCTATCCCAGGTCCTGAATCGCCTTCTCCAGCGCTTCACGCAGCAGGTGACGGTCGTGGCGATATTTGATATCGCTCGCTTCCAGCGGCTCCTGCACCACCACGCGATCGCCAATTCCTGATACATCAACTTTCGGGCCGACCACCACGCCATCGATGATTTTCTTCCCGACGTACTGCTCCATCAGATTCAGTTTGTCCGCCAGCGACAGGCTGGCCGCCGCCGGGCTCAGCTCACGGCCTAAATTGCCGATGTAAACCATGGGGGCGGGCGTTCTGCGCAGAGCCTGTGCCAGCTCTTTGACCAGTAAAATGGGCATCAGGCTGGTGTAAAAACTGCCCGGCCCAATCAAAATCAAATCCGCTTCGCCGATGGCCTCAATGGCTTCACGCGTGGCGGGCACGCTTGGGTAGGTCATCAGCTCTTTTGGCGGCACGGTAAGCTGGTCGATGTTCACTTCGCCATAAACCTCGTGCCCTTCCGCATCGATTGCCATTAAATCGACCGGTTGTTCGGACATTGGGATCAGGAACGCGTCAACCTTGAGCAGGTTTCGGATCAAATTGATGGCTTCCAGCGGGCGCACTGACAGGTGATCCAACGCTTTAAGCATCAAATTTCCAAGGTTATGCCCGGAAAGTTCGCCGTTACCGCCAAAACGGTACTCAAACATCGCCGAAGCGACGCTCGGCTCGGTAATTAACTGGTTCAGACAATTACGCATATCGCCCCAGGCGATACCCCCTTCCGCGCGTCGAATACGCCCGGTGGAGCCGCCATTATCCGTGGTTGTCACTATCCCTGTCAGCCTTGAGCCAAGTGAGGACAGAGAAGACATCACTCGCCCCAGACCATGGCCTCCGCCAAGAGCGACAACACGGTCAAGATCCGCAAAAGTGCGATTGCGCATACACATTCCTTATCACGTTCGATCTGCGTAACACTACCCTAACTACCCCTAAAAGACGATGCCTCACCCGGCGCAAAATGACGTATATCAATGTGAATATGCTGTTTTTAGGTATTCTGTAGCGAAAATACACGATTATGTCGTTATGTATATGGTTATATAGCGTTAAGTGATAATGGCGAAGGGAAGATTTCCGCGCTACTATCGCCATAACCACGTTTTCAAATTTGAGAACATACACTCGAGCCCTGGCGCCTGTGTCGAAAGATATGGCGTCCTGGCCGTGGCGAATATGCCACCAGGGTACAGAAAGAAATGACTGTGCCTCCCGTCTCTGGAAAGGTGTACATGGCTTCACAACTTACTGATGCATTCGCGCGTAAGTTTTTTTACTTACGTCTGTCGATTACCGATGTGTGCAACTTCCGTTGCACCTACTGTCTGCCCGATGGCTACAAACCGGGCAGCGTCACCAATAACGGCTTTCTCTCCGTGGACGAAGTGCGCCGCGTCACGCGCGCATTCTCTGAACTCGGCACGGAAAAGGTCCGCCTGACCGGAGGGGAACCCTCTCTGCGTCGTGATTTCCCCGATATCATTGCTGCGGTGCGTGAGAACGATCGTATCCGTCAGATTGCGGTCACCACCAACGGGTACCGCATGGCACGCGACGTTGCGGCCTGGCGCGACGCGGGCTTAACCGCCATCAACGTCAGCGTGGACAGCCTCGATGCCCGCCAGTTTCATGCCATTACCGGCCAGGATAAATTCCGCCAGGTGATGGACGGAATTGACGCGGCGTTCAGTGCCGGGTTCCAGAAGGTCAAAGTCAATACGGTGCTAATGCGTGACGTCAACCATCACCAGCTTGATACCTTCCTGGCGTGGATCAAATCCCGCCCCATCCAGTTGCGTTTTATCGAGCTGATGGAAACCGGCGAGGGCAGTGAGCTGTTCCGTCGGCATCACATCTCCGGGATGGTGTTGCGAGATGAGCTGCTGAAACGCGGCTGGATCCACCAGATCCGTCAGCGCAGCGACGGCCCGGCGCAGGTCTTTTGTCACCCGGATTACGAAGGGGAAATCGGGCTTATCATGCCGTATGAGAAAGACTTCTGTGCCAGTTGTAACCGTCTTCGCGTCTCCTCCGTTGGTAAGCTGCATCTGTGCCTGTTCGGGGATGGCGGTGTCGACCTTCGCGATCTGCTGGCGGAAGACGCCCAACAGGCCGCGCTTGAAGCGCGGATTTCTGAAGCTCTGACGCACAAAAAACAGACCCACTTCCTGCATCAGGGCAACACCGGCATTACTCAGAACCTGTCCTACATTGGCGGGTAATCAGGCTTAAGAAGGAACCAGAAGATGAGTCAGGTTAGCGCGGAATTTATCCCGACACGCATTGCTATTCTTACCGTTTCCGACCGCCGCGGTGAAGAGGATGACACCTCCGGCCACTGGCTGCGCGATGCGGCACATGATGCCGGGCACAGTATTGTTGATAAGGCGATCGTGAAAGAGAACCGTTACGCCATTCGTGCACGGGTCTCTCAGTGGATTGCCAGCGATGAGGTGCAGGTGGTGCTGATCACCGGTGGCACCGGTTTTACCACAGGCGACCAGGCTCCCGAGGCGCTCGTCCCGCTGTTTGACCGGGAAGTGGAAGGCTTTGGTGAAGTGTTCCGCATGCTCTCGTTTGAAGAGATTGGCACCTCCACGCTGCAGTCGCGTGCGGTTGCCGGTGTGGCGAACGGCACGTTGATTTTTGCCATGCCCGGCTCGACAAAAGCGTGTCGCACCGCGTGGGAAAATATCATTGCGCCGCAGCTGGATGCCCGTACCCGTCCGTGTAATTTCCATCCCCATTTAAAGAAATAAGTTATGTCGCAACTGACCCACATTAACGCCGCTGGCGAAGCACATATGGTGGATGTCTCCGCCAAAGCCGAAACGGTGCGTGAAGCGCGTGCTGAAGCCTTCGTGACCATGTTGCCAGAGACCCTGGCGATGATTATTGACGGCAGCCATCACAAAGGCGACGTCTTTGCCACCGCCCGCATCGCCGGGATCCAGGCTGCGAAACGCACCTGGGACTTAATTCCGCTCTGCCACCCGCTGATGTTGAGCAAGGTGGAAGTCAACCTGCAGGCGCAGCCGGAGCACAACCGCGTGCGCATCGAGTCGCTCTGCCGTTTAACCGGGAAAACCGGGGTTGAGATGGAAGCCCTGACGGCGGCCTCTGTCGCCGCGTTAACTATCTATGACATGTGCAAAGCGGTGCAGAAAGATATGGTGATTGGCCCGGTTCGTTTGCTGGCGAAAAGCGGTGGTAAATCCGGTGATTTTAAGGTGGACAGCCATGATTAAGGTGCTCTTTTTTGCTCAGGTCCGCGAGCTGGTGGGCACCGACAGCCTGACGCTTGATGCCCCGTTTGACACCGTTGCCGACCTGCGTGCGCATCTTGCCGCGCAAAGCGACCGCTGGGCGCTGGCGCTGGATGAAGGCAAGCTGCTGGCCGCGGTTAACCAGACGCTGGTGGAGCTGACCCATCCGCTGACGGCCGGGGATGAAGTGGCCTTCTTCCCGCCGGTGACAGGAGGCTAAGATGGCTGAAACCCGAATTCTGGTAGGTCATGATCGTTTCAGCGTTGGTACAGAATATGACTGGCTGGCAGAGCGTGACGAAGACGGTGCGGTTGTCACCTTTACCGGTAAAGTGCGTAACCATAATCTCGGCGACAGCGTAAAGGCGCTGACGCTGGAGCACTATCCGGGCATGACGGAGAAATCCCTCGCGGAGATCGTTGAACAGGCGCGTGGCCGCTGGCCGCTCGGGCGAGTGACGGTTATCCACCGTATTGGTGAAATGTGGCCTGGCGAGGAAATCGTTTTTGTCGGCGTGACCAGTGCCCACCGTAGTAGCGCGTTTGCAGCTGGGGAGTTCATTATGGATTACCTCAAAACCAAAGCGCCATTCTGGAAACGTGAAGCGACGCCGGAAGGCGACAGGTGGGTTGAGTCGCGTGACAGCGACAAAGAAGCCGCCAGTCGTTGGTAGTCGGTTTGCGTGGATGTGTTAGTCTTAACGTGTGTGTCTACTTAATCAGGAGTGAATCATGGACCGATTTCCGCGTTCCGATTCAATAGTACAGCAGACCCGTACCGGGCTGCAGACGTATATGGCTCAGGTTTATGGCTGGATGACGGTCGGTTTACTGCTGACCGCCTTTATCGCATGGTATGCAGCCAACACGCCTGAGCTGATGATGTTTATCTTCTCAAGCAAAATCACCTTCTTTGGGCTGATCATCGCGCAACTGGCGCTGGTCTTTGTTCTCTCCGGCCTGGTGCAGAAGCTGAGCGCCGGAATGGCGACCACGCTGTTTATGCTCTATTCGGCACTGACGGGGCTAACGCTCTCCAGCATCTTCATCGTGTATACCTATTCCTCCATCGCCAGCACGTTTGTGGTCGCTGGCGGGATGTTTGGTGCGATGAGCCTCTACGGCTACACCACGAAGCGTGACCTGAGCGGTTTCGGCAGCATGCTGTTTATGGGGCTGATTGGGATTGTGCTGGCGTCGCTGGTGAACCTGTGGCTGAAGAGTGAAGCGCTGATGTGGGCGGTGACCTATATCGGGGTGGTGATCTTCGTCGGTTTGACGGCCTACGACACTCAGAAGCTGAAAAATATTGGCGAACAGATTGACGTACGCGACAGCTCAAACCTGCGCAAATACGCGATTCTGGGCGCCCTGACGCTGTATCTGGACTTTATCAACCTGTTCCTGATGTTGCTGCGTATTTTAGGCAACCGTCGTTAAGGGTATTTCCCTTACCCGACCTGCGTTGCGCAGGCCGGGTAAGTTCCCCCGCCAGACCTCACTTCGCTAACGCTTTCTCATTCTTCGCCCGCAGTTTCTTCGCCCGACTCTCCAGCACCAGATAACATACCGTTGCCAGCGCCAGCGGCAGGAAGTAATAGAGCATACGGTAGGCCAGCAGGGCGGCAATAATCGTACCCTGTGAAACATGCTCTCCGGCGAGCAGGGCGATAAATACCGCCTCCAGCACCCCAATCCCCGCCGGAATATGCACGATCACGCCGGCAATGCTGCTGACCAGCAGCACGCCCAGCACAAAGAAGTAATTCACATCTTCACCAATGAGCATCCAGATAATCGCCCCCATCGCCATCCAGTTGGCGCTGGACACGGCCATCTGCAGGACCGCGAATTTCCACGAAGGCAGCACCAGTTTTTGCCCCTTGATGGTCATGTGTCGGCGTTTGGCAAAGGCGCAGGCCCAAAGATAGAGCGCAATGATGAGCAGTAATGCAAAGCCTAAAATCCGCAGCGTGGTTTCATCGATGTACCAGTGCGCAGGCAATTGCACTACGCCGATGGTGAAAATCACCCCGCCGAGCAGAATGTAACCCAGCCAGTTGGTGGTGATGCTGAGGGAAAAAATGCGCGTAATGGTCCCACCCGGCAGGCCGAGGCGCGAGTAAAGGCGATAGCGCATGCCGATCCCGCCCACCCAGGTACTCAATGTCAGGTTAAAGGCGTAACAGATAAACGACACCAGCATGACCTGGCGCTTCGCAAGCTTATGGCCGCAGTAGGCGCGGCCCAGCAGGTCATAGCAGCCGTATATGAGGTAGCTTACAATCACCAGCCCCACCGCGCCCAGCAGCACCAGCCGGTTGTAGTTGCGGATAACTTTCCACACCTCTTCCCAGTCAACTTTCTGGGCGTAAACCACCAGCAGAACCGCGACGGCGATGAAAAACAGCCAGGTGAGGATCTTTTTAGCCAGCCGCCAGCGTGGATGTGATTTCGACATCAGGTTTTCCCTCCATCTTCCGCTTCAACGCGGTCCTGGGTTTCCATTTCGGGCTGGACAGGCGGATCCACCAGCGCAAGTTTTGGCGTGTGCGCCGGCAGCCAGCCCACCATCGCCGGGAAATGACGCAGGAAGTGGAACACCACCACGCTAATGCCCAGATTCCACCAGGTGCGTTTGGGCACCATGGATTCGTCCACGCGCACGCAGTCGTTCACGATCAACGCCTGCAGGTTATCCCTGAGAGTCTGGTTGAACTGGCGATCGTGGATGATCAGGTTAGCTTCAAGATTCAGTGACAAACTCAGCGGATCGAGATTGCTGGAGCCCACGGTGGCCCAGTGATCGTCCATCAGGGCAACTTTGCCGTGCAGCGGCCGGCGGCGATATTCGTAAATTTGTACGCCACCTTTCACCAGATAGTTGTACAGCAACCGGGCACCGATTTTGACAATCTGCATGTCCGGCTCGCCCTGAACAATGAGCTTCACGCGCACGCCGCGTCGGGCCGCATTGCGCATGGCATGCAGCAGGCGATAGCCCGGGAAAAAGTAGGCGTTGGCGATAATCACTTCGCGCTTCGCATTCGCCAGCATCTTCAGGTAATGCCGCTCAATGTCGTCCCGGTGCTCACCGTTATCCCGCCAGACAAACAACGCCTGCGCTTCACCGGGGTGACGGTTCTCTTCCGGACGATGATGGCGGCGCTGCCACCAGCGACGGGCAGCCTCTTTACCGGGCAGGTTTTCCAGCTCAAAGAGCAGGATATCCTGCACCACCGGTCCTTCAATGCGAATCGCGTAATCCTGCTTGGCTTCCGGGCCGTAATCGGACATATGTTCAGCGGAGTAGTTAATGCCGCCAACAAACGCTACCGTCTCATCCACCACCACAATTTTGCGGTGCATCCGGCGGAAAAGATTGGTACGCATGCCGAAAAGGCGAGGGCCAGGATCGTAATAACGGAACACGACGCCTGCTGAGGTGAGCTCATTGACGAACGCATCGCTGAGGTCCGGTGAGCCATAGCCATCCAGCAGCACTTCGATTTTGACGCCACGCAGGGCAGCACGCAGCAGCACGCTGTGCAACTGCTTACCGACGTCGTCTTCGAACCAGATAAACGTTTCAAGGATCACTTTCTGCTTTGCGTGGTCAATCGCGTCAAACACCGCGGGGTAATATTCATCCCCGTTGACCAGCAGCGTGATCCGGTTGCCTTCCTGCCATGAACATTTCATAAGTGGATCTCCGCGCTGAGCGGCGCATGGTCGGAAAGATGTCGCCAGTTAAGTAACGCCAGTGCGGTCGGGCTGCTGGCATGGGCGTTTTTTACGTAGATTCTGTCGAGTCGCAAAAACGGGAACCGTACCGGAAAGGTGCGTGCAGGCCTGCCGTTTGCACGGGTGAAAATCTCCTCAAGTCCCGCATCAACCTTCAACGGATGGTTAGCCCGCTGCCGCCAGTCGTTGAAATCACCGGCCACGACCACGGGTTCACCTTCGGGCAGGGCATTGGTCCATTCGGCCAGCATTTTTAGCTGTGCCTGGCGATGGGCTTCGCGCAGGCCCAGATGAACACAGCCCACGTGCACCGGGAACGCCAGGTCCGGCGGGGCGATACGGCAGTAAAGCAGCCCGCGTTTTTCACTTTCACCCACAGAGACGTCGCGGTTCTCGTAATGTTCGATGGGAAAACGTGACAGCACCGCATTACCGTGATGCCCTTCCGGGTACACCGCGTTGCGCCCGTAGGCGTAATCACTCCACATGGTGTCGGCCAGGAATTCGTAGTGCGGGGTGTCCGGCCAGTTTTCAAAGTGAAGCGGATGCACTTCGTGCGCGCCCATGACTTCCTGAAGACAGACAATGTCCGCGCTGACGGTGCGAACCGCGTCGCGCAGCTCCGGTAAAATGAAGCGGCGGTTAAATGCTGTGAAGCCTTTATGAATGTTTATCGTCAGCACTTTAAGCGAGAAATGCTGCATTTTTTTGGTCATACGTTCCTTCCAGGGTGACTATCCCGATGAAAATAAAGTGTAGTAGGCGTCACAAAAAGATGCGGTGTTACGGAATTTTCCGTAAAGTGCGGTAGTCTGATTAAGCAGAGAAAAATCCTTCAGGAGAGAAGCCATGAAGTGGCAACAACGCGTTCGTGTCGCAACTGGCCTGAGTTGCTGGCAGATAATGTTGCATTTACTGGTCGTGGCCGTACTGGTGATGGGCTGGATGAGCGGCACGCTGGTGCGGGTCGGCTTAGGGCTATGCGTCCTCTATGGCGTCACCGTGCTGTCGATGCTGTTTTTACAGCGCCACCATGAAGCACGCTGGCGTGAGGTGGGTGATGTGCTCGAAGAGCTCACCACCACCTGGTACTTTGGTGCGGCGATGATTGTGCTTTGGTTGCTGTCGCGTGTGCTGCAAAACAACCTGCTGCTGGCCCTGGCCGGTCTGGCAATCCTCGCAGGGCCTGCCGTGGTCTCGTTACTGACCAAAGAGAAAAAGCTACGCGATGTTTCGTCTAAACATCACGTACGCCACTGAGCCCGTCGTGGCCGCTATGATCAGTAGCGGCCACAAACTTCCCCAGACAATGTCCAGACTCGCATCCTTCAGATAGATCTGCTTGGTGATATCCGTGAAGTGCCGAATCGGGTTTATCCACGTCAAATCCTGTAACCATACCGGCATGTTCTCGACGGGTGAGACGTAGCCCGAAAGCAAAATCGCCGGCATCATAAAGACGAACACGCCAATAAATGCCTGCTGCTGGGTAGAGCAGAGCGCGGAAATCAGCAGTCCAAACCCGACCAGCGACAGCCCGTAAATCACCATCGTGAAGTAGAACAGCGCCAGCGAACCGGCGAACGGGATCTGGTAGGCCCATATTCCCACGCCCAGCACGATGGTGGCCTGGAAGGTCGCGACAATCAGCGCCGGAACCGCTTTGCCGACGAAAATTTGCCATGTTGCGAGCGGGGAAACCAGCAGCTGATCGAGCGTCCCCTGTTCGCGCTCACGGGCGACGGAGAGCGACGTTACGATCATCACTCCGATGGTGGTGATCATGGCGATCAGCGATGGCACCACGAACCATTTGTAATCCAGATTCGGGTTATACCAGTTGCGCACCACCAGCTCGCTGTTGTTAGGTTTTGGTTTCCCGTCCATCAACTCCTGTTGGTAATCCTTCACCACCTGCTGAAGATAGTTGGCTGCAATCTGGGCGCTGTTGGAGTTGCGCCCGTCGAGGATTAACTGCATTGGTGCCGTCTGGAAGGTATCCAGGTTGCGGGAAAAATCGGCCGGAAAACGCACCAGCAATAATGCTTTTTGCGTATCGATGGTGGGCTGGATCTCCTGGGGGCTTTTCAGCAGCAGGATGTGGGTAAAAGCCTTCGCGCGGGCGAAACGCTGCGTCAATTCGACGGAATGTTTGCCGTTATCTTCGTTGTAGATAGCAATGGTGGCGTTAGTCACCTCCAGCGTGGCGGCAAACGGGAAGAGCAACACCTGAAGCAACACCGGTAATACCAGAATGGCGCGCGTCTGCGGCTCACGCAGCAGCGACTGCAGCTCTTTGCGTATCAATGTCCATAAACGGTGAAACATGTTCGCTCCTTAATCCAGACGCCGTTTGGTCTTTATCCACGTCAGCCCAATAAACATCGTTGCCGATGCCAGCAAAAACAGCGTGTTGATGATCAGCACCACCGGAATATTCCCCGCCAGGAACAGGCTTTGCAGCGTACTCACGAAGTAGCGCGCCGGAATAATGTAGGTCACGGCACGGATCACGGCGGGCATGCTGTCTATCTGGAAAATAAACCCGGACAGCATAATCGACGGTAAAAAGGCGGCGTTCAGGGCCACCTGCGCGGCGTTGAACTGGTTACGGGTGATGGTGGAGATAAGCAGCCCCATCCCGAGGGTGCTCAGTAAAAACAGACTGGTGATAAAGAACAGCACCACCAGCGATCCACGGTACGGCACGCCGAGGATAAACACCGAGACCAGCATGCAGAGCAGCATCGCCAGCATGCCGAGGAAGTAGTAGGGGATAAGCTTACAGAGCAGCAGTTCAACCCGTGTGACCTCGGTAGACAGCAGCGCCTCCATGGTGCCGCGCTCCCACTCGCGGGCAATCACCAGCGAGGTCAAAATGGCGCCAATAACCGTCATGATGATGGTCACCGCACCCGGGATAATAAAATGCTGGCTAATGGCCGCAGGGTTAAACCAGTAGCGCGTCTGCACGTCGATCAGCGGTTCGAAGGTTTCCCCGCGATCTTCGGCGCGCTGCATTTGCCACAGCTGCCAGATACCCTCCACATAGCCTTGTACAAAGTTCGCGGTGTTTGGCTCGCTGCCGTCGGTGATCACCTGCACCGGCGCACTGGCATCGGTGCGCGCCATGTTGGCGGCAAAATCCACCGGGATCACCACCAGCCCGCGTATCTTCCCGGCCTGCATCATCTGGATTAACGCCTGCCGGTTGTCGCTGATGGTGGCGTCGATGTAAGGGGAGCCGGTCATGGTGTGGGTGAAATCAAGCGCCTCTTCGCTCTGCTGCTCCAGCAAAATCCCGACCCGCAGTTTGCTGGAGTCGAGGTTGATCCCGTAGCCAAAGATAAAGAGCAGAAGCAGGGGGATCACCACAGCGATCAGCCAGCTGCTGGGGTCACGCACGATCTGGCGCGTCTCTTTGATACACAACGCACGCACCCTGCGCCACGAAATGGCGTTATTGCGCATGGGCATTCTCCTTATCCCAGTCGTGGATGAGGGTAATAAACGCCTGTTCCATGGTCGGGTCCGGCACCTCATCATCGGCGGCCTGTTCTTTCAGGTCGTCCGGCGTACCGTGGGCAATCAGCTTGCCGCGATACACCAGCCCGATGCGGTCGCAGTATTCCGCCTCATCCATAAAGTGGGTGGTTACCATGACCGTGACCCCTTTCTCCACCATGCTGTTAATATGCAGCCAGAACTCGCGGCGGGTGAGGGGGTCAACGCCGGACGTCGGCTCATCGAGAAACAGGATATCGGGCTCATGCATTAATGAGCAGGCCAGCGCCAGCCGCTGCTTGAAGCCGAGCGGCAGTTCGTCGGTGGCATGGGAAGCAATGCCCGTCAGGCCAAAGGCCTCGCTCATGCGGTGGATTTTCTCGTTCTGCGCGCGGCCCCGCAGGCCGTACACGCCGGAGAAAAAGCGCAGGTTCTGCTCGACCGTCAGGTTGCCATACAGCGAGAATTTTTGCGCCATATAGCCCAGATGCTGACGCGCCTTGCCGGAGCTGACCTTCAGGTCCATGTCGAGCACCAGCGCTTTCCCCGAGGTCGGTACCAGCAGACCGCACATCATCTTAAAAGTGGTCGATTTCCCGGCGCCGTTTGGCCCGAGCAGGCCAAAAATCTCACCGCGTTTCACCGCGAAATTGACGTTATCGGTGGCGGCGAAATCCCCAAACTTTTTGGTGAGGGATTTGGCTTCAATCACCGTTTCACCCGGCGTACCTTCAACCGTGTGCAGGATCGCGGCGAGGGGGGATTCTGATGTCCCTGCGCCGCCGAGCAGATCGATAAACGCATCTTCAAAGCGTGGCGCGGTCTCCTCCATCTCAATTTCAGGCATACCCGGTGCACGGCGTATATCGTCCGCGGTCGCCTCTTTCGTGAGGATCACGCGCACAGAACGGCCCTGAATCATTCCATCGCTGACCTGAGGTAGCTTTAGCACCCGCTGCAGCAGCTGACGGTTGGAGGCCTGGGCGCTGTGCAACAGGAAGCTGCGACCAGCCATGCTCTGCGTCAGCGTGGTCGGCTCTCCCTGATAAAGCAGCTCACCTTCGTTCATCAGCAGAACGTCACGGCACTGTTCCGCTTCATCAAGGTACGAGGTGCTCCAGAGGATCAGCATCCCATCGCCGGCTAACTCATGCACCATCTGCCACAGCTCGCGGCGCGAAATCGGGTCGACGCCCACGCCGGGTTCATCGAGCAAGAGAACCTTCGGCTCGCCCACCAGCGTACAGGCCAGCCCCAGCTTTTGTTTCATCCCGCCGGAGAGCTTGCCTGCCAGCCGGTCGGTGAAGGGGCCAAGCGAGGTAAATTCCAGCAAACGGGCAAAGGTCTTCTGACGGGTTTCGCCAGTGACGCTGCGCAGGTCAGCATACAGATTAAGGTTTTCCTTCACCGTCAGGTCTTCATACAGACCAAACTTCTGCGGCATATAGCCCAGCATGGCATGGAGCGCGCCATCGTCTTTAATCGGGTCGAGTCCGAGCACGCTGGCGGTTCCTTCATCGGGCTTTAACAAACCCGCCAGCATCCGCATCAGCGTCGTTTTTCCTGCGCCGTCCGGGCCAACCAGCCCGGTCACATAGCCTTTCTGAATGGTACAGTTCAGCGGGGCGACGGCAGGTTTTTCCATCCCCGCGAAGCGTTTGACCAGATTGTTGAGCTGAATAACCGCGTCATTCATGTCGTTCCCCGTCGCTGACTTTTACGGTGACAGGCATGCCCTGACGCAGCGCGTCGTCGGCATCGGTCACGATGATGCGCAGGCGATAAACCAGGTCGGTACGCAGATCCGGCGTTTCAACCGTTTTGGGTGTGAATTCAGCCGTCGGTGACACAAAGCCAACTTTGCCATGATACGGTTTATCCGGCCGACCGTCGGTGTAGAGCAGCAGCTCGCGGCCCGGCTGCATCTGGCCGAGATTAGGCTCATCAATGTAGGCGCGCACCCATACCGGACGCGTCAGAGAAAGCGTCAGGACGGTGCTTCCCGCGCTTAACATGCTGCCCGGCTCCACGGCGCGGGTCATCAGCGTGCCGTCAGACGGGGCAATGAGCGTGGTGTCGTGCAGATCCAGTTCCGCCTGCGCCAGCTGCGCCTGCGCCTGTTCCAGGCTGGCTTTTGCCTGCGCGATGTCCTGCGGGCGATTACCGGTGTGGTACTGGCTTAATTTATCCTGGGCGGATTTCAGCGTCGCCTGGGCCTGGTCGCGGGAGGAGCGGGCGTTTTCCAGGTCGTTGGCGGAAATGGTGCGGCTTTTCCACAGTCCCTGCTGACGGGCATAGAAGTTTTGCGCGTAGTCATAGGCGGCCTGCGCCTGTTTGACCGCGGCGGCGGCCTGAGCAATCTCTTCGTCACGGTAGCCGGCCAGCATCAGGTCATATTGCGCCTGCGCCACGGAAACGCCTGCTTTCGCCTGCATCAGCGCGTTCTCGTACGGGGCCTTGTCGAGCATCCCCAGCATCTGACCGGTTTTGATGGTATCGCCTTCATCAACGGTGAGGGAGGCCAGGCGCCCCCCGACGCGGAAACTCATATTCACGGTGCGAATATCGACGTTACCGTACAGCGTCAGGCCTCTGTCCTGGTGACTTTGATACCACAGCCAGCCGCCGATACCTGCGGCAAGCAGAACAACGACCACCAGAATGATGGCGACAGGTTTTTTCATGACTTCAGGCTCCTTTGCGTTAAGCCTTGCAGGATCAGATCGAGATGACAGGTGATGACCTGGCTAATCTGCGCGGCTTTATCCTCATCAAATTGTGTCCAGCCGGTGCGTAACAGGATCGTTTCGCGCCCAAGACGGAAGGCGAGAATTTCACCCAGCAGGGCGTGGGTATGCAAAATAGTCTCGGTATCGTCGGCGTCTCGTCCGGTATAGGCCGCGATCAGCCGGGTCAGGTGCGTATGCATCGGGGCAATCACCTGATCGTGCACTCGCTGGTAAGCCGCCGTAGGGGAGAGCTGCTCACGGGAGATGAACTTACTCAGGCTCAGCGTCTCGTCGTGGGTCAGCAGGCGAATCATATTGTCGCAGGCGCTGATAATCAGCTGCCTGATGGCGGCGCGATCCGGCGACGGCTGGCTCAATAGCCCGCTGGCCTCTTCAACGTGTGGCCGAAAATGGTTACCGATAAAGTCGGCGATCCACTGGGCACAGGCGAGGTACAAATCCTCTTTTGAGCCAAAATAGTAGGTAATGGCCGCAATGTTTTGCCCGGCCTGCGCCGCGATGTCCCGCGTGGTGGCATGCAGACCATATTCGCCAAACTGCGCCAGCGCGGCGGCAATAAGCTGGTTTTTGGCCTGTTCACCTTTCGATGTCGTTGGGGTCGTATTCATGGCGGTTTTAAAAATTAATCAATCGATTGATTAACATTATGCCCGGTTGCCCTTTTTGTCCAGTGACCACACGGCGGGAAATCTTTCGTCAACGCAGCGCCGCGGGATATTTTATGCGCCACGTCACAAAACCTGCTACACTCCGCTGCTTCACGACATTGTGGTTTTTGTCCTTCCCTATTCGTTATATCTCCCTGAAAACTACACCTGTGATGGTCGGGGCGGTTCGGAGTTTTTATGTCTTTTGATTCCCTTGGCCTGAACCCTGAAATTTTGCGCGCTATCGCAGAGCAGGGCTACGTCGAGCCAACCCCAATCCAGCAGCAGGCTATTCCGGCCGTTCTGCAGGGCCGCGACCTGATGGCCAGCGCCCAGACCGGTACCGGTAAGACTGCGGGTTTTACCCTGCCGCTGTTAGAGCTGCTGGTAAAAAATCAGCCGCACGCCAAAGGACGTCGTCCGGTGCGTGCCCTGATCCTCACCCCAACGCGTGAGCTGGCGGCCCAGATTGGTGAGAACGTGCGTGAGTACAGCCGCTATCTCAACATTCGCTCGCTGGTGGTTTTCGGTGGAGTAAGCATTAACCCGCAGATGATGAAGCTGCGCGGTGGCGTGGACGTGCTGGTGGCAACGCCGGGTCGTCTGTTGGATCTTGAGCACCAGAATGCCCTGAAGCTTGATAGCATCGAAATCCTGGTGCTGGACGAAGCTGACCGCATGCTTGATATGGGCTTTATCCACGACATTCGTCGCGTGCTGGCTAAGCTGCCACCGCGTCGTCAGAACCTGCTGTTCTCTGCCACCTTCTCTGATGAGATCAAGGCGCTGGCGGAAAAACTGCTGCATAACCCGCTGGAAGTGGAAGTGGCGCGCCGCAACACCGCCTCTGAGCAAATTACCCAGCACGTGCACTTCGTTGATAAAAAGCGTAAGCGGGAACTGCTCTCCCATATGATTGGTCAGGGCAACTGGCAGCAGGTGCTGGTCTTTACCCGTACCAAGCACGGCGCTAACCATCTGGCGGAACAACTGAATAAAGACGGTATCCGCAGCGCGGCGATCCACGGTAACAAAAGCCAGGGGGCACGTACCCGCGCGCTGGCTGAATTTAAATCCGGTGACATTCGCGTCCTGGTTGCCACCGACATTGCTGCCCGTGGTCTGGATATTGAAGAGCTGCCGCACGTCGTCAACTACGAGCTGCCAAACGTACCGGAAGACTATGTTCACCGTATCGGTCGTACCGGTCGTGCGGCGGCAACCGGTGAAGCGCTTTCGCTGGTGTGTGTGGATGAACACAAACTGCTGCGTGATATCGAACGTCTGCTGAGAAAAGAGATCCCGCGTATCGAAACCCCGGGCTATGACGTGGACCCGTCCATCAAGGCGGAGCCTATTCAGAATGGCCGTCAGGGCGGCGGCGGTGGTCGTGGTCAGGGTGGCGGGGGGCGCAGTCAGCAGCCGCGTCGTTCTGAAGGCGGTGCACCGAAAGCCGCGGGCAAACCTCCGCGTCGTAATACAGAGGCTAAGCCAGGCGGTGAAAGCCCATGGCGTAGCGGCGAGGGGAAACCGGCAGGGGAAGGGCAGCGCCGACGCCGCCCGCGTAAACCTGCTAACCCGCAGTAATCTGGAAGCCCGGTCGTAAAGCCGGGCTTTTCTTTTGCGGCAGCGGAAAGAAAGTGCCACAATAGTGGCTGTTTATACAGTATTTCAGGTCCTCCGATGGCTTTAACCGCGGCGCTCAAAGCGCAAATTGGCGCCTGGTATAAGGCGCTACAACAGCAGATCCCCGATTTTATCCCCCGAGCGCCTCAGCGGCAGATGATTGCTGATGTGGCAAAAACGCTCTCCGGGGACGACGGACGACATCTGGCGATTGAAGCCCCGACGGGTGTCGGGAAAACCCTTTCGTATTTAATCCCGGGCATTGCCATTGCGCGGGAAGAGCAAAAAACGCTGGTGGTCAGCACCGCTAACGTGGCCCTGCAGGATCAAATCTTCAGCAAAGACCTGCCGCTGCTGCGCAAAATCATCCCTGAACTGCGATTTACAGCCGCCTTTGGCCGTGGGCGTTATGTGTGTCCGCGCAATCTCGCGGCTCTCGCCAGCAGTGAGCCCTCTCAGCAGGATCTGCTGGCCTTCCTGGATGATGAACTGACGCCGAACAACAAAGCGGAACAGGAGCAGTGCGCGAAGCTAAAAACCGAGCTCGACAGCTACAAGTGGGACGGCCTTCGCGATCACACCAGCCATGCCATCAGCGATGATTTGTGGCGCAGGCTCAGCACCGATAAAGCCAGTTGCCTTAACCGCAATTGCCACTACTACCGCGAGTGCCCGTTCTTTGTCGCACGGCGGGAGATTCAGGAAGCGGAGGTGGTTGTCGCTAACCACGCGCTGGTCATGGCCGCGCTGGAGAGTGAGGCCGTCCTGCCGGAGCCCAAAAACCTGCTGCTGGTGCTCGATGAAGGCCACCATTTGCCGGATGTGGCGCGGGATGCGCTGGAGATGAGCGCCGAAATCACCGCGCCGTGGTTCCGCCTGCAGCTGGATCTGTTCTGCAAGCTGGTGGCGACCTGTATGGAGCAGTTCCGCCCGAAAACCACGCCGCCGCTGGCGGTGCCCGAGCGGCTGAGCGAACATTGCGAAGCGGTCTACAGCCTTATTGCTTCCCTGAATAACATCCTCAATCTTTATCTCCCGGCGACCCAGGAAGCAGAGTACCGCTTTGCGATGGGAGAGCTGCCCGACGAAGTGATGGAGATCTGCCAGCAGCTGGCGAAGCACCTTGAAAAGCTGCGCGGGCTGGCGGAGATGTTCTTAAACGATCTCAGTGAGAAAACCGGTACCCACGACGTGGTGCGTTTGCACCGCATTCTGCTGCAGATGAACCGTGCGTTGGGCATGTTCGAAGCCCAGAGCAAGCTCTGGCGTCTGGCCTCGATGGCGCAGGCGTCCGGTGCGCCGGTCACCAAATGGGCAACCCGTGACGTGAAAGACGGACAGGCGCACCTGTTTTTCCACTGCGTGGGGATTCGTGTTGCCGATCAGCTGGAAAAGCTTATCTGGCGCAGCGTGCCGCACGTGGTAGTGACTTCCGCGACGTTGCGTTCCCTGAACAGTTTCTCCCGTTTACAGGAGATGAGCGGGCTGAAAGAGAAAGCTGGCGATCGTTTTGTGGCGCTGGATTCGCCGTTTAACCACTGTGAACAGGGCAAGCTGGTCATTCCGCGCATGAAGTATGAGCCGCTTATCGACAACGAAGAACAGCACATTGCCGAAATGGCAGCGTATTTCCGCGAGCAGCTGGAGAGTGAAAAATATCCCGGCATGCTGGTCCTGTTTGCCAGCGGAAGGGCGATGCAGCGTTTTCTGGAGCACGTTACCGACCTGCGATTGCTGTTGCTGGTGCAGGGCGATCAGCCCCGCTACCGGCTGGTAGAGCTGCACCGCAAACGCATTGATAACGGGGAACGTAGCGTGCTGATCGGGCTGCAGTCATTCGCGGAGGGGCTGGATCTGAAGGGGGATTACCTGACGCAGGTGCATATCCATAAAATCGCCTTCCCGCCCATCGACAGCCCGGTCGTCATCACCGAAGGTGAATGGCTCAAAAGCCTCAATCGCTATCCGTTCGAGGTCCAAAGCTTACCCGCGGCGTCGTTTAATCTGATTCAGCAGGTGGGGCGTCTGATCCGTAGCCACAGCTGCTGGGGAGAGGTGGTGATTTATGACAAACGTCTGCTCACCAAAAATTACGGCCAGCGGTTACTCAACGCTCTGCCTGTTTTCCCGATTGAACAGCCGGACGTGCCCGACGTTAAAAAACGTCCGGCAAAACCTGCCGCCGGACGGCGTAAAAGCGTCCGTACGAAGGGGCGCGGGCCTACTGGTAAGTAAAAGTCACCTGGACCACACTGTTAAACGTTCCGGCGGTGACGGGCAATGCGCTGGCATAATAGCGGGCAGCCAGAGGAAACGTTGCCGTGTGGTCCGCTGAGTTAACCGGAACGTTAAAGGCTGCCTGCGGGGCAATGAGTATATTGTCCTGGCGGTCTGCCAGTTCCAGAGCCAACCCTTTCGCACTGCCGATATTGGCGAATTTTGTCGGGTGCGTACTGTCGGCCTGACCATAGAAAAAGGCGGTCGCCAGCGCAAGTGTGGGAGGACAATGTGAGACCGAGAGCGTAAAGTCTTTCCACGCGCCGGTATCGCCCACATTTTTAAAATCCCCTGATACCGCCTGGCCTAAATCCACCGTCAGGTTGCGGCTGGCGCTGTCAATAATGCAGGTGTTGGCGTAAATATTGCCTGTCATCTGGATCTGAATATCGTCCGCCTGTGCCCGGGCAATCAAGCCGAGAATCAGGATCGCAAGTGTCTTTTTCATGTTGGTCACTTATAAGCCAGAGTGATCGTCGCCACGGTATTGGCCGGCCCCGGTGTCACCACGTTGCTGACCTGTTCGTAGCGAACCTCGAACGGTATTCGCAGGGTTTCGTTGGCGATGGCCTGGCTTCGGGTGCTGACATAGGTGTCAAAGGTGGCGAGATGGTCATCAAAGAGCATTCTCACGCCCACGCCGGTTGCCATTCCGTTCTGCTGAGTCAATTTGATCACCCCTTCGAATGCCGTTTCGTAGCCGTTTGCGCTGGTCACCTTTAGCTCAGGCTGGACGGTGCTGTCGCAATTAATCGTGACGTCAAAGTTTTGTGCAGGGCTGGATAGCAACCCGATACTGATAAAATCACTGACGGGAAAATCGCCCAGGTTCACGGTGAGATTTTTGGGCAGGACAGAGCAGGTAACCGTTTCGAGGTTCACATTGCCCGCATAGGAAATCGTATTAGGATCGCTGATGCCTTCATGCTGATAAACCCCGACACCAAATTTAGACTCCGCCTGAGAAAGCGAACCTGATTTGACCGTATTGCTCGTTTTCACCAGTTCCAGCGTGACATTAAAGTTAAAGGACTCAGAAATGTCGTTGGAGACATAGCCCAGCGGCGTACCGCTTGAATTACAGTAAATTCCCCCGGCACCGGTAATTCGCTGGCCTTTGTCATTCATCAGCGCTACGCCAATTCCTTCCAGCCCTGATTCATACACCCCAGAAAGGCCGGTGATCTCCAGACCTGCGCCGTAATAGCACGCAACAATCGGAAGCCCGAAGTCAGAAGGGTTATAGCAGTTGCCCGCCACGTGAACGGTCTGCTCGGTACCCGGAATGGTGGCACCTACCGGCAACGTGCTCGAGACGGATACGGAGGCCACATTAATCTGTTTTGGCAGATCGGATGAGGTACAGAGCGCGTTAGCATGTGGCATAAATAACGCGGCGGTTCCCAGAACCAGGAAGAAAAAGCACTGTTTAATCATTTGCATAATGGTTTGCCTGAACGGTGAATCAGTGGCACTGCGCAGCAGCGTTAAGGATGTTGGTTTTCTCTGTCTCATCCGTAAGGACGTAGTCGGCCTCGCAGTGCTCGCTCGCATCCTGTCCCCAGGTGACGGCGAGATGCCCTTGCTTTGGCAGGCCGGAGAGATAGGTCTGGCCGTCATTGCCGACAATAAATTCGCTGTCCTTATCCTCCGTTGTTACCGTCGCACCGAAGGGCAGCGGTTTACCGTTGTGCGTCAGCGTCATCAGGACGCGGCTGCCCACGCGGGTATTAAAGCTGGCGCGCACCACGGCCCCGCGTGTCGGGGTCACAACGTACGCTGCGTGCGTCACGTCGGCCTCGTCGGGCAGGGTTTCGGTATCCAGCGCAATGGTATTGTGGCGATAAGGGGTAACAAACGGCACGACGGTATAGCCGCGGAAGTCGGTCTCAACGCCCGTCTGATTGGCGATATGCGTACCGTGTGTTCCCGGTGCTTTCACCAGCGCAATGGTCTCTCCGAGCGGCTGGCTCAGGGTTATCCCGTTGGCGTGCACGATCGCGCCACCCTGCAGCCCGACGTTTACGGTTTGCTGATATTTATCCTGGCTTACCCCGCCGCTCACTTCGCCATAGGTCGCTTTATAATCGGCGTTCATGCTGGTGGAGTTTCCGCTACCGGTGCTGCTCAGCCCCTCCTGAATATTCCAGTTGAGGTTGTCTCCCTTCAGCGCGGTACCGTTAAGGCCGATGTTCTGCGTCGTACTGTCTTTGGTGTTGTTGAGGTTGTAGGTGGCCCAGGTGTTATGCATCCAGCGATCCAGTGGAACGGAGACGTTTAATGAGAACTGGTTGTCGTTCATCACATCGTCACCGTTCGCATCGCTGTCCTGGGTGTTTTTGTTCATGCTGTAGCTCAGGCTATAGCTGACGCCGTGCCAGCTGTTGTTGTAGCTGACGCTCATGGAGGTCATATCCTGGCTCTGGCTCCAGTAGGTCTCTTTGACCAGGCTCAGGGTGACAGAGCCCCAGCCCGCGGGCAGCGTCTGGTCGACGGTGGCTTCCGTTCGGGCACGTCGCTGCTGCGGCGCAGACCCGTCATCTGAACGGGTGTAAGACTCCATCGTGTCTTCCAGGGTGTAAAACCCTTTGCTGTTGTAGCGATAGCCCGCCAGGGAGAAGTGAGTGCCCGAGGCGACAAAATCTTTGCTGTAGCGAACGCGCCAGGATCGGCCTTTGCTGGCCTGCTGCTTTTTCAGCAGCGCTTTGGCGCGGGTGACATCAAGGGAGAAGGCACCCAAATCGCCCAGGTTTTTCCCGACGCCCAGCGCCCGGGACTGATAATGGCGACTCTGCTGCGCACCACCGTAGGCGGTGAAACCCAATGGCATGCCGTAGATGGCGCTGCTCTCGGCAAACGGAGTTTGTTCGACGTCCTTGTCGTAAGACCGGTAACGCCCGGCGGTCACGCTGTAGCGGAGATTCTTTTCACGCTGCAGTACCGGGACCGAGGCGTAGGGCACGACAAAGTGACTTTCGCTGCCGTCGGTCTCTTTCACGGTGACCTGCAGATCGCCGCTGCTGCCGGTGGGGTAGAGATCGTTAATTTCAAACGCACCGGGTGCAACCGTGTTCTGATAAATGACGTAACCGTTCTGACGAACCATCACCAGCGCATTGCTGTGGGCAGTGCCGCGAATAATCGGCGCATAGCCTTTTTCACTGTCCGGGAGCATGTCGGTATCGGATTTCAGCTCAACCCCGGTATAGGGCACGCTGTCGAAAACGTCCGACGGGGAGGTGCTTTGCCCGACGGTCATATCGCTTTTCATCGCCACGATATCGCGTTGAGCATAGGTGTAGACGGAGGAGAACCTGTGCTCTTCGTCGTTGCCCGTTGTGCTGCGATTCCACGTGGAATAATTGCGTATGCGCCAGGCGCCCACATTGAGGCCCGGGCGCAGGTTAACGTACTGGCTGCTGTTATCCTGCTCTCCCTGTACACGGGCATGGCTCTGGCTGGCGGTGGCGCTGTAGTTCAGCAGACCTGCGGTGATCCCTTCGTCGAACGTTTTCGGGTCGATATACCCGCGTGGGACCTGGCCCAGTGCCGTTTGTGGAATACTGAGCAACAGTTGCTGATGACGAACCTGAAACGTTGCGGATGCCGCGGGAATGGCGTTTATATCGGCGCACTGGCCTTTAGCCATCAGCGCGGGATACTGCCGGGTTTTGATCCCAAGGTTTTTTAGCTCATCCAGGCTAAAGCAGGGTTGAAGAGAATGATTGCCCTGAGCGTCTTTTATTAATTTGAACGTGACATCACGGGTATCAATTTTATTATTGTTGATGAAAATATTGACCTGATATTTCCCGGGGGCTTGTCCCGGTCCTTTTTCATAAACAGACAGGTCGGTTTTCCCCTGTTGAGGATTATCAATATCCAGTAATGCCGGGTTGAAATAATCATCAGCCATAACCTGCTGCGCAAAGATCGCCAGTGCCAGGCCACATAAAATGACCAGCATTGAAGAAAGGCGATGGATGAACGGCTTTTTATGGCTGTACATGATGATATTAATAGCCTGAGTGGGTGTTAATGAACGGATGCCGACCAGGTCTGACTGATGCTGCCGTAATCAGTAATAATGGAGTAAGTGACGGTCGACCCGCTGGCATTATCGGGTAAGGCAAAGTGCGTTTCCGTTTTGGGGACTGCCCAGGTGGCTTTATCCACTTTATGGCCGTTAAGCATCACCGTCTGGAAATTCATATAGAAAGGCGTCGGGTTATTCACAACCAGGTCGTGACCTTCACGATGCCACTGAAGCTTGTCCGCCACAGCCTCGGGTTTGCCTGTTATTGCTGACGGGCGATACAACAATTTAATGCGTGTATTAATGGCAATCTGCAGGGTATTTACCCCTTCGACGTGCTTTGACGAGGGAATAGCTTTGATATTAAGCCAGTAGAGAGATTCACGATCCTCGGGCAAATTCCCGCCGGTGCGCACGACACGCAGGACGTTATCCTCTTTCGCATCGAGACGAAACAGCGGTGGGGTGATCAGGAAGGGGGCTTTAGCCGGGTTTTTACCGCCAGAATCAACCCAGGACTGTACCAGATAATCCGTGGCATCTGGGTTTGAAAGACCCAGAGACGACTCCTTTTTATCGCCCTGATAGACCAGGCGTGTGCCATTAATAACGACACCGGCATGGGAAGTGGCGGCTACCAGTAAAAGAGCACTCAGTAAATAACCGTGGCGCATAAAGGTATCTCAATAAAAGAAGAGATATTAACTCTCAGAACAGAGCTAATATCTCAGGATGGATAATATCAGTTATAAATAACGGTGAAGGTCGACACGGCGTTTGCCAGGCCTGCGGTGATTGCAGCCTGGGTCTGAATATAACGGGCTCCAAACTCCAGGTTATTGACCGCCGTACCGGAGGCTAACGGATATTGCTGAGAGGGCGTATACAGACTCACCGGTTGCTCAGACGCGTCCACCAGCTGAATAGCGACACCTGTTGCAGCATCTACATCCGGCGTTAATGCCAGCGTAGTGTTGTTATCCGGATCCGGCGTGCCGCCGAAGTTAATGGCGGCGGAAGTCACGGTCTCCGGGCAATTCTTTAATTGAATATCAAACTTGGTTAATGTGCTGGTAGATCCAGCCCCGGTAAATACCGTTTTAGACACTTTGCCTAACTGAACATTTAATGGATTACTTAACCCGTTCACTACCTGACAAGCAGAATCAATAATTTCACCGGTGAAGTTAATCTGACCTTCACCGTTTGTTGCCGCAAATGCGGATGCAGAACATCCTGCCGTTGCGGCGATAAATAAACCTATAGCAACCTTGTTCATAACAAATCCTGGTATGTTTCTGGTGAGAACGTTGCCTGGACGTTTTCACCGTTGACCTTAAATGATTTTCCGTTGGTTATTTAATCAGAAACGGGTGGGGTAAGAATCTTCAACGGCAATCACAAATAATTGAAATAGTGCTTGAGTTTCTTTTTTCGTCATAAAAACAGCAGGATGATCCGGTTCAAAAACACTAACGGCCAGACGTTCTTCAGGGCTATATTGTTAACAAGATGAAGCTGTCAGGAGAGATGTCGTGGATTATCGCAAAATTATCAAAGAGGTAGGACGAGGGAAAAATCATGCCCGCGATCTGGACCATGAAACCGCTCGTGCGCTCTATACGCATATGCTCAACGGTGACGTACCCGACCTTGAAATGGGCGGTATCCTGATAGCGCTGCGTATCAAAGGAGAAGGCGAAGCGGAGATGCGTGGCTTCTACGAAGCAATGCAGGCGCAGACCCTGCGCTTAAACGCGCCAGTGGCAAAACCGATGCCGATTGTGATCCCGAGCTACAACGGGGCACGCAAGCAGGCCAACCTGACGCCGCTGCTCGCTATTTTATTGCACAAGCTGGGCTTCCCGGTGGTGGTGCATGGCGTAAGCGAAGATCCAACCCGCGTGCTGACCGAAACGATTTTCGGCATGCTGGGTATCGAACCCACACGGCATGCCGGCCAGGCACAGGCGAAGCTTGATGGCCATCAGCCGGTTTATATCCCTGTCGGAGCCCTTTGCCCCCCGCTGGAGAAGCAGCTGGATATGCGCTGGCGCATGGGCGTGCGTAACAGCGCGCATACGCTGGCGAAACTGGCTACGCCGTTTGGCGAAGACGCAGCGCTGCGTCTTTCCAGCGTCTCTCACCCGGAGTACGTGACGCGCGTGGGGAAATTCTTTGAAGACATAGGCGGCAGGGCCTTGTTGATGCACGGCACGGAAGGCGAGGTGTATGCTAACCCGCAGCGCTGCCCACAGATGATGCTGATTGATTCCGCTGGCACGCGCGCCATTCTCGAGCGAGGGGAAGAGCGTTCCGACGCGATCCTGCCTGACGCAAAAGATCCGTATACCACCGCCCACTGGATTGAGCAGTGCCTGGCCGGAAAGGTTCCGGTACCGCACGCGATCAAGCTGCAGATGGCCTGTTGCCTGCTGGCGACCGGTGAAGTTGAATCCGTAGAGGCAGGGATGGAACGCGTCGGGGAGACGTTTTAAGCCCAAAAAAAAGCCCGTCCAGTGGCGGACGGGCAAGCAAGGGTAACAACAACAGGGTCAATGAGGGTTGGAGCAGCTCACCAGAGGGTATGGCGAGGGTGGAGCATTCAGTCAATTACTTATAGATAACCGCAGTACCGCTCAGTTTGTTATTGGTGTTCGCGGAGGTGATGGTGTATCCGCTTGCACCGGCAGCAGCAGCTTTCTCAGCCAGTTTCGCTTCCAGACCGTCCAGAGTGGTCGCGCCTTCAGCACTTACCACACCGAGTTTGTTCATGCTCTGCGCCTGAGATGGAGAAACAGGTTCTGCAGCAAAAGCGCCGAAAGACAGAGCGGACAGGGCAACAGCAGCAACAGCATATTTGATGGTTTTCATAATTAATCTCTCGCAGGTGATTCTGTTAAGGGGACGATGTTCCGTCGATGTGATAAGTATCACGTTTTTTTATGCGAGAGAAAATCGAAGAGAATTGACGTGGTTGCTCAAAAAAATTGAATGACAAATAACTTATTGAATATTAATAAATTCAGAGGACGACTTTACACTTCTTGTAGCTGCGCTTTACAGACGCGACGAGAAGGGCACATTTTGCTACGCGGTTCGCAAAAAACCGTGAGCGTAAAGGTAACCGCTTGCGCCGTTAACTTCGGTAAAGGAAAGTCAACGTAGCTGGCTGTCTTTCGATCCCCTGCGATTATATCCTGAGTGAGCGCTATTTTTCGAATCTTTCTCCTGCTGGCAGGCGATACATAACCGTACGCCCGGTATGGCTTTGCGCCGCGCTTCCGGGATCACTTCTCCGCACTCTTCACATTCATAGAGACTTTCACCGCGCGGAATTTCACCGCGAGCGCGTGCAACCGCATCTTCAATTGTACTGTTGATTTGTTCGTTAACGGCGTCATCATTCGCCCAACCGGAAGCCATGGTTTACTCCTGGAATCTGTTAAACCCTGTTTTTACTATGGGGTGAAAAAACGTGCAGTCAAGGCAGAGAGGAACTGCATCTGTCAGGCAGATGCAGTTTGTTTATAGAAAGAGACGTTATTTATAAATGGTCGCCGTGCCATACATATGGTTATCCCCGCCCGCGGCGTTAACCACGAAACCTTTAGCCCCTTCCTGGCGGGCTTTTTCGGCGAGTTTATTCTGGAGATCGTCAAGGTTACTTGCGCGGCTTACCGAGACGGTGCCCGCAGGCTTAAGCTGGCTGGTGTCTGTATTGTCGGTCAATGACTGTACCGCCATGGCAGAGAATGACGCGGTAGCCAGTGCACCCGCGAGAACAACAAGGGTCAGGTATTTTTTCATAATCACATCCTCATGAGGAAACAACAGGTGATTCCCTTTAAGTTTAGAAGCCTGGCGAGTGTGATTTAGCGCAAAAATTTGATGATGATCTGCTTATTTTTTGAACGATAAAAACTGACGTTTTACTGACAGATCATAGACATAAAGGTGTTTGATTTATGACGGGTTTTTGAGCGTCGCAGAGAAATATTTACCGTTGAGCCTGCAAAGGGTATCTTACGCCGCTGTTTAAAGGAGAAAGCCATGACTTCCCAAAAGCCGGGATTGCACCCACGAAATCGCCATCGTAACCGCTATGACATGAATGCGTTGTGTCAGAGCTGTCCTTCGCTGCAGGACTACATTGTGCAGACACCTGCCGGTGAACCTTCGGTCAACTTTGCCGATCCGCAGGCGGTTAAAATGCTCAATAAAGCCCTGCTGGCACACTATTACGGTGTGGCGCACTGGGATATTCCGGAAGGCTTTCTCTGCCCACCCGTGCCGGGGCGGGCCGATTATCTCCACCATCTTGCCGATCTTCTCGCAGACGATCGCAACGGTGTCATCCCTGAGCAAGCATCCGTGCTTGATATCGGTACCGGGGCGAACCTGATTTATCCGTTGATTGGCGTTCATGAATATCACTGGCGCTTTACCGGCAGTGAAATCGGTAATGAGGCGTTTTCCAGCGCACAGGCGATTATCAACGCCAACCCTGGGTTAAGCCGGTCTGTCCGCTTGCGTCGGCAGAAAGATGCCGCATCGATCTTCAACGGGATTATCCACAAGAACGAAAGCTACGATGCCACCCTGTGTAACCCACCGTTCCATGACTCCGCGGCCACCGCCCGTGCGGGCAGTGAGCGCAAACGCCGCAATCTCGGTCAGGCGGAAGATGCCGCGCTGAACTTTGGGGGGCAGCAACAGGAACTGTGGTGCGAGGGGGGAGAAGTGGCATTCATCCTGCGAATGATTGAGGAAAGTAAAGTATTTGGCCGTCAGGTTAAATGGTTCACGACGCTGGTATCCCGTGGGGATAACCTGCCCCCCCTCTACCGTGCACTGACCGACGTGGGCGCCGTTAACGTGGTGAAAAAAGAGATGGCGCAAGGCCAGAAGCAGAGCCGCTTTATCGCCTGGTCATTTATGGACGCTAACAAGCGCAGTAAATAACCCACAGGCAGGCCGGGTAAGGCGACGCCGTTACCCGGTCCCCACGCTATAAGGTGGGCTCCTGTGGCGGTGTGGGGGACGCCGGTGAGGGTAATACCTGATAGGTCTGCACCGGCATCCGCACCGCGGCCAGGTCAAAGTGTTTTTTCACCATACTGTCGAGCGCAAAGCGCACCGTCCACTGCTTCAGTGGCTGCGTGGTGAACGACACGCGCAGGGTAAATGCCGTGTTCGTCAGGCCGACAATACCGGCAAACGACGGCTCTCCAATCACCAGCCCGCGAATATCCTCCATCGCCATCATCTCTTCCACGGCGTCCCGTAGCGCCTGTTTCGCTTTATCTGCATCTTCATGACGGTCAACGTCGTAGTTGGCCACTACCGAGCCAATGCCTCGGACAAAGTTAGCGAAGGTGGTTATCGATGACCATGGAATTATGTGGTACGCCCCGGTGTCCTGGCGCACGCCGACGGAGCGAATGGACATGCGCTCTACCGTGCCGGTTAACGGCCCAATCGTGACCAGATCCCCGGTGTTCATCCCGTTCTCAAACTGGATAAAGACGCCAGTGATTATATCCTTCACCAGGGTTTGCGAACCAAAGGAGATAGCCAACCCCAGCGCGCCGGCACCTGCCAGCAGTGGCGCGATGTTCACGCCGATTTCCGAGAGCACAATCATGATGGTAATGGTGCTGATAATAACCGCCAGCGCATTGCGAAACAGCGTCAGCAGGGTGCGGGCACGGGCGCTGGGCAGGGGGCGGCCGTGAATGTCGGAGACCAGACGGTTCTCGATAAGGCTCGCCAGCAACGTCCAGCCAACCGCAGAGAAGAAGAGGATCAGCGCGATGCGAATTAAAATATCGACGGTCTTTTCACCCGCGCCGTTGTGCAGCCAGTTCCAGAAGTCAAACAATCCCCATGCGTTAAGCAACAGCATAATCGCCACGCAGACGGTGAGAATGCGCGCCACTTTCAGTGATACCGAGATCCAGCCATTGACCCTTTTTTGCAGTTCCGGATAACTGCGCTGCACCTGTGGCGAGAGGGTGAAGGTTTTCGATAGCCAGCGCGACAGCAGGCCAGAGACAAATGCCGCAATGCCAATGATGGCCAGGCTCTTGAACGTCGCCCCCATCATAAATTTCAGGCTGTTGCCCGGGTCGAACAGTGAGAAGAAGCACAACACGATAAAGTAGGCGCTCGCCAGCCAGTGCCACACTAGCGCGAAGGCGCGGATAAAGAGACTGAAAAACGACAGGGAACGATCGGCCAGATGCAGCAAGCTTTGGGTAATGGTCTTTTTGTTATGGAAGATAAGGTACAACGCCCAGACGGTAATGCAGATCATAATCAGCACATTCGCCAGGGCGCCAAACTGCACGTTGACCTGATTGGAGATGATCGGCACGGCAACCAGCAGACCGTAACCAATCAATCCACTGAGCACGCTGAGGCGCAGCGCCCAGTATCTGGCGCTCTCATCCCGAATCGAGAAGGGACGAAGATCCGGTACGTGCGGGCAAAATATCAAACGCAGCAGCGCCTTAAAGAACTCAATCAGCGCAAAGGCGTTAAGGAAGAGCGCCTGCTGGAAAGCGATGGTTTTATTGCCGGCGTTAAGCCTGTCGGCCAGGACCTGGCCCATAAACAGCGTCAGCGCCAGCAGCAGTAAATCGATGATAAACGCCGACGCTATCATCAGCGGCAGGTGTAACCAGCTGCTTTTCTGCTGGTTCTTCTTGCGCCCCCATTGCCCCATCTTACGGTAGAGCGACCATGCGCACAGGCGTACCAGCCAGTAAAACAGAAATACAGCGCCCGCCAGCATCAAAAACTGCGTGGCGGCTGTCGTAAACGTATGGGGATTAAACGGTTTATGGGGCGAACCAATCAGGTTGCGATAGAGCTGGGCAAAGCGCGAGGAGAGCTCGCTTCCATAGTGACGGCTCACGTCGGTAACATTTTCCAGCACCGTTTTTTGTTCTTCCACTTGCGGAGGGGTAATTGTCGGCACCGGTTCCTGCGGCGGCGTGGCGGCGACTTTTCGCAACTGTCCGATTAACTCCTGCCGGGAGGTATCGTTTTCAAGCACATCAGCAAGGGCACTGTAGGCGGCTTTTTTCTGTTCAACATCCGGCTCTGGGGGCGGTGTCGTTTGCTGTGTGGCGGTCGTGCCGGTGGTGACGCCGGGGATGGAAACGGCGAACGATGGCGCACAAAACAGGCTAAGCAACAGCAAGATCCACGGCACGGCATCCTCCGGTGAAAATAATGAACAAAAAGATAAGTATAGAGGGCGAGGCGCGCGGGAGGATTTTTGGGAACAATCTGGCGTAAAAAAGCCGGGCATGCCCGGCTCAGAATGGCGTAACTGAAGCGCTATCAGGAGACGTGCTGCAGGAACTCCTGCAGGCGCTGGCTCGGTGGATTAGCGATCAGCGCTTGTGGGTTACCGTCTTCAGCGATACGGCCCTTATCAATAAAGATCAGGCGGGAAGCCACTTTCTCAGCAAAGCCGATTTCGTGGGTCACGATGACCATTGTCATCCCTTCTTCAGCCAGATCCTGCATGACTTTCAGCACTTCGTGACGCAGTTCCGGGTCAAGCGCCGAGGTTGGCTCATCAAACAGCATCATCTTCGGTTTTACCGCCAGTGCGCGGGCGATAGCCACACGCTGCTGCTGTCCACCGGACAACTCAGAAGGGTAGTGATGAGCACGTTCCGCGAGGCCGACTTTAGCCAGCAGATCTTTTGCCAGCGTTTCCGCCGCCGCTTTGCTGGCGCCACGTACGCGCAGTGGACCAAACATTACGTTTTCCAGCGCCGTCAGGTGCGGGAACAGGTAGAACTGCTGGAACACCATGCCGGCTTCCTGGCGAATCAGACGGTCGTCGACTTTCGGGTCATTCACCTTCAGGCCATCGACAATCAGATCGCCGCTGGTGATCTCTTCCAGCTTGTTGATGCAGCGCAGCAGGGTCGATTTACCGGAACCGGATGGCCCGATAATGACCACCACTTCACCCTGTTTGATGTTCAGATCGATATTGTGCAGCACCTGGGTTGGGCCAAAGTGCTTGGAAACGTTTTTAAATTCAATCACAGGATTTTCATCCTTCTTTCAAGACGACGCAGAACGAAACTCAGAACCAGAGTGATGATCAGGTAGACAACGGCTACCGCACTCCAGATTTCCAGCGCACGGAAGTTGCCCGCAATGATCTCCTGGCCCTGACGGGTCAGCTCAGCAACGCCGATAACGATGAACAGCGACGTATCCTTAATACTGATGATCCACTGGTTCCCCAGCGGTGGCAGCATGCGGCGCAGGGCCAACGGCAGAATGACGTGGCGGATCGTTTCGCGACGAGAAAGGCCTAACGCCAGACCCGCTTCACTGAAACCTTTATGAATCGACAGGACCGCACCACGGGTAATTTCCGCGATATAGGCACCTGAGTTGATCATAATGGTCACGACAGCGGCGCTGAACGGGTCAATGCGCAGGTCGGTGAAAGCCATTGGCAGGGCGAAGTAGATGAACATGACCTGAACGACAATTGGGGTGCCGCGGATCACTTCGATGAAAACCAGTGCGATGTGGTTTGCAATCCAGCCGCCGTAGGTGCGGGCGAAACCGGCGACAAGACCGATAATCAACCCACCAACCAGACCGAGGACCGAAATCCACAGGGTCATTTTAGCGCCTTCAAGCAAGATAGGAATGGCAGGCCAGATGGCGCTCCAGTCAAACTGCATGATAGTTTCCTGTTACTGTTACCGTGTTTCTAAAATAGCAGGGGCGAAAGGTCGCCCCCGAGTGAACGTCATTTTTAAGAATTATTATTTAGGCTCGGTACCGAACCATTTTTTATAGATTTCGTTGTAGGTGCCGTTCTCTTTCAGGGTTTTCAGCGCGCCGTTAACTTTCGTACGCAGGTCGTCGCTGCCTTTCGGGAACGCAATACCGTACTGCTGGGCTTCCAGAGAATCACCGACGGCTTTGAACTTGCCGTTGCCCGCCGTTTTGATGAAGTACAGGATGTTAGGGGTATCGTGCAGCACCGCGTCAGCACGGTTGGTACCCAGCTCCATGTAGGCGTTATCGATGTTCGGGAACTGACGCAGATCTTTGGTTTTGATGTTTGCTTTCGCGTAATCAACAGAACCGGTACCGCCTTTCACCGCGACGACTTTACCGTCGAGGTCTTTCACGCTTTTTACATCGTTATTATCGGCTTTCACCATCACCAGCAGGCCGCTTTTGTAGTAGCCGTCAGAGAAGTCGATCGCTTTTTTACGTTCTTCAGTAATGGTGATACCGGCCAGGGCCAGATCAACGTTTTTCGTTTGCAGTGCCGGGATGATGCCGCTGAAGTCCATTGGCTTCAGGGTGTAATCCAGTTTGAGTTCTTTTGCGATAGCAGCCCACAGATCAACATCAAAGCCAACGTACTTATCACCCTGTTTGAATTCAAACGGAACGAACGCCGTGTCGGTCGCCACAACCAGTTTGTCGGCAGCCTGGGAAGAGACCGCAAAAGCCAGGGTAAGTGCAGCCAGTGAAACTTTTAATACAGACTTCATAGCATTTCCTTTTATATCCACGGGGCGATCCCCTGCGAGAACGAGTGGCACAATGAAAAAATCGTGCCAACTTTACAAGCTGTTGTTTTACAAAGGGGATGATGTCATGCATTGCACAGAAAACGGGGCAATGAACTTTTATTGCACCAAAGTGGAGCACCGTTTTGGTGCGCGTCATTTGGCTCAACAGACGAAGCGTTATTTAGCGTAAATTCTGACGAAAAAACAATCTTCCGTTAACGGTTGTGTGAGGTGATTATTACAATTTTTTCACTTTTGCAGCGTCTCAGGCCAAAAACGTGCACCATAGATGTGCAAAACCCTCACCGGAGGGCGAGGGTTGTATAGGAAATTCTTATGAATTATTCGATGTTGGACTCAATGAACCACAGGAACTGGTCCAGGTCGCGGGAAGCGGCGGTGAAGATATCGGCTGTATCTTCGTCTTTCGCTTCACCGATAGCTTTACGCACATCATTAGCCACTATCGCATAGCGGTCTGCCAGCTCTTTCAGGTGATCCTGAACGGTATGGATATCCAGCGGATAACTTTTCAGTGGCGTCTTGCTGTTAATCACCTGCGTGGTACCCAGTGCCACACCGCCTAACTGTACGGCACGTTCGGCCATGGTATCGAGGTGGGTAACCAGTGCTGTGCGGAAGCCATCCAGCATTTCATGAACGGCAATAAAGTTTGCACCGCGCATATTCCAGTGGGCCTGTTTGGTGATCAGCGAAAGATCGATGAACTGGATCACCTGGCGATTCAGCAACTCAATGGTCGCTTTTTTGTCGCTATCCGATACATCGTTACGGGTATAAAGCAGATTAGACGCTTTCGTTTTCACCAGTTTAGCGGTACTCATAATCTCATATCCTCTTGATGTTTGTGTCCCAGGTAATTGCGGGATTAAGTATAGCACCGGATTTTTTCCCTGCGGGGAGGCTCTGCCTATCAGTTTAATAGTGAGAAGGACGTTGTGTTTACAATGGTATGAAATTAAAGGGATTATTTAAAATTGATGCAGATCAATCCTAATTCAGGAAAACGTTATCAACAGCGGGGGAAATATTTCACGAAGAGTGCAAAGTATGTAAAAAATATTTTAAACGGGAAACTGGCCTTTATTCTGCATGGCTATAAAGCCACGCAGAATATAGGGCGCTAATTGAGGTCAATTTTCTCAACTTTAGGTTCCGGGCGCATCGTTAGCGTTGAGCCCATTGAGGCGGCGATAATCGAACACAGGGCCAGCGTCTGGGTGAAGGTCAGGGTTTCCCCGAGGAAGACCATCCCTGACAGGGCGGCGAGCGCGGGCTCCATGCTCATCAGCGTGCCGAAAATGCGCGTCGGCAGGCGCGTCAGGGCTATCATCTCTAAAGAGTAGGGGAGTGCTGTGGAAAGAATGGCGACCGCCAGCCCGATGGGCATGACTGACCATTGCCAGATGGACTCGGTGGCCTGAGCCATACCCACCGGCACAAAGATGATAGCGGCAATTAATGAACCGATTGCCACCGTCGCCGGGCCATGCTCTTCCCCGGCGCGCTGTCCGGTCAATATATAGATAGCCCAGCAGGCACCCGCCCCCAGAGCCAGCGCCGCGCCTGTGAGATCGATCTCTGAGACGCTCTGACCCAGCGGCAGCAGGAACCACAGGCCAAGAACGGCTAAAATTACCCAGATAAAGTCAACGGGACGACGGGACGAGAAAAGCGCTACCGCCAGCGGGCCAGTAAACTCCAGTGCCACGGCAATCCCCAACGGAATTGTCTGGATGGAGAGATAGAACATGTAGTTCATCGCTCCCAGGGACAGCCCGTAAAAAAGCAGCGGTAAGCGTTGTTCTTTTTTAAAGCGTAAACGCCAGGGTTTGAAAATCACCACCAGGATCGCGGTTCCGAGGGCAATACGCAGGGCCGTGACCCCAGGCGCACCGACCAGCGGAAAGAGAGATTTGGCCAGCGAGGCACCGCTTTGAATGGACAACATGGCGATGAGTATGACGACAACCGGCAACCAGACCGACGACGAGCGGGATAACCCAGGCATCCTTTCTCCTGTCAACTTATGTCAAATGAAGTAAAGGTTGCAGTGTAAAGGAAATAAACTGCAACGGTTGAGAGACCGTTGAAAAAAAAACGTGTAAATTCCGTAAAATGGTTAAGCGCTGGTGGATTTATCGCCTGTCAGATTAGGAATAATCTGGATGAATGTAACTGCGCAGACGCGCAGTATGAGCGTTTTATAGCGAAAATTGTATGTGATTTGAATGAGATAGCTGACGCTGGAAACGTTCTGTTACAGGAAAGGTTCAGTTAGACATCACGAATCACAAAGAGTTTCGCAAATTTTTTTGATATATTTAAAACTTACGGACTTACTTGAAGCACATTTGAGGTGGTTATGAAAAAAATTGCATGTCTTTCAGCACTGGCCGCTGTACTGGCTGTTTCCGCAGGTACCGCTGTAGCTGCTACTTCTACTGTAACCGGTGGTTACGCTCAGAGCGATATGCAGGGCGTGATGAACAAAGCTAACGGTTTCAACCTGAAGTATCGTTACGAGCAGGATAACAACCCACTGGGCGTGATCGGTTCTTTCACCTACACCGAGAAAGATCGTTCTGAAAACGGCGCATACAACAAAGGCCAGTACTACGGCATCACCGCTGGTCCAGCTTACCGTCTGAACGACTGGGCAAGCATCTACGGTGTTGTAGGTGTTGGCTACGGTAAATTCCAGCAGACCGAAAACCAGGGTCTGAATCGCACTGCAAGCAACAGCGACTACGGCTTCTCCTATGGCGCGGGTCTGCAGTTCAACCCAATCCAGGACGTCGCTCTGGACTTCTCTTATGAGCAGAGCCGTATCCGCAACGTTGACGTTGGCACCTGGATCGCGGGCGTAGGTTACCGCTTCTAATCACTTCGGTGAGCCAGTAAAAAATCCGCCCAATGTGGCGGATTTTTTTTTACGTTAATCCCTCGCCTTGCAGGAGAGGGTAGCAGATTGCCCGGATTATTTACTCTTAATATCGAAGATATCGGTTCCCAGATGGTTATAGTCAACTTTCTGTAACTTGAAGTTGGTAACGTAAACTGGGGGAGCCTTCTTGTTAGAGACAAACGGGTATGCATTTTTTATCTGCTGTGCCGAAATCCCCGTCCACTGCGAGAAGAAGGTCAGGAAATCATTGGCCGAACGCCGCGCTTGAATAATGCGATGCGTTTTATCATCACTCGACACAACCATAAACGGTACCTGGAAGTTCTGCTGGAACTTATCGTCGTGCGCCAGATACTGCACCTCTTTACCGCGCTCTTTAAACGCCAGCCCGTGATCCGAGAAGTAGACCATCGAGAAACTGTCACCCGTATTACGTAACTGATCGTACAGCTTGCTGAGCAGGTCGTCGGTTTGCGTCATGGTGTAGAGATAGCATGAGGTCTCCTTGGACTGCACAAACTCTGCGTATTTACCGCCGGTCCGATCGCAGGCCTGCGGGTGAGACCCCATCAGGTGCAGAACAATCAGCTGCGGCTGGGTACGCGGAGAGGCAAAGACCTGCGCCGTCATTTTCAGCAACGCTTCATCTTTCGTGTTCTTGTCCGCTTCAAAATCACCGTTCTTCAGGAACTGCACTTCGTCGGCGCGTCTGGCGATACTGGCAATGGCCGTATCGTATTCGCCAATTTGTCCCTGATTGGAGAACCACCAGGTCTGGAAACCTGCGCGGTTCGCCAGGGTAACAAAGTTATCCTGAAACTGGGGTTTGTCATCGACCACCCGGTTCAGCGTCAGGCCGAGAGATTTCTGCGTTGAGCCGCTGGCCGCAACATAATCGGTAAACAGGGTGCCTTTGACCGAACTGGCGAACGGCGTGTTGTCCCAGTGTCCGCCAAAGGCTCCCATGGCGTCGCGACGTGCACTTTCACCAATCACCACCACATAGGTGTGATATTTGGGCTTCACGGCCAGCACGTTCCAGGTGTCTTTCATATTTGAAAGCTCAGCCATACGTGCCTGTTCGTCGAGCACCTCTTTATTATTAACGACGACGTCTTTCACAAAACGGAACACCGGATAGCCGGTATCCTTCAGCTTGAACACCCCACCCCAGGCCAGGTTTTGTACTGGTGCGACAAAGAATGCCACCACGCTGAACGCCAGGCACAGGTGCTCAATTTTTCCCCACGTTTTTTTCTCTTCCGCTTTACGGCGAACCGCAATCACGCCAAGGGCAAAGATAAAGAGGCCGACCACGTAGCTGTACCAGGGGAAGATCGTCAGGATCTCTGTCGACTCTTCCATATTGGTCGAGTGCAGCGCCAGCAGGGTATTAAAGTTCGGCGAGCCGTAAGCCTGACCAAACGGGAAATAGAGTGCAGCGACCAGAGAACAGATTCCGACTAACGTTTTTTGCGCGCGCGGAGCCGTTCGCCACAGCACATGCAATATGCAGGTAAAGGCCACGGCATAGAGCAGGCTAAAGGGATAGCCAAGCGCAAAGTTAATCAGTAATGACTGCAAAAAGTAAAATCCCGTCCACGGGCTTAAGGCCCGGCTACGGGTAACAACGGTGTCTATCAGGGTTAAATTCATAGGTCACTATCATGGATAAAAACGCCATGTGCTCACCCTGGCGTCAAGGGTCATAACCTGCCTGACAGTGCGTGGAGAGGGAATGAGGGTCCGCTTCAGCGAGCCGCAAATTGTGCAGGGCTGCAAGAAGATAGTGCGAGCGCTAAATAATAGCAACAGTTGCTAAGCAGATGTTTTGCGAAGGGGATTGCAAATCCGTAAAAAAGATCGGGAATAGGGCGGCTGAAAGCCAGTGTACAGAGAGTTTGTGACGGAAAAATGAAGCGGCGTACCGCAACGCCGCTTAGTGGGAAGGTTTGTCGTCCTGATGCGGGGGTTTGTTGTTAAACATATCGCACAGCATGTTCAACAGCATCAGGCGTACTTTAAAGGGAGAGTGGGTAAACACGTTCATACACCTCTTGAATTCGTTCATGAGACCTCCTGATTTTTGATCCCTTCGATCCGTGAAGGGTGACTGCATTACATACAGATATAGCACAGGCTATATTGTATAGCTATGGCTATTTCGTTAATTTTTTGTGCTTGTAGAGGGATGGTTTACAATGTGCGCTCTCGATACCGGGCGCTGGAAGCGTCACCCCACTGAGGAAGTACAATGAACCGTCGCGCAGGTAAGCCAACAATCAGAAAAACGACGCAACTGGTGAATGTTGAAGAACATGTCGAAGGTTTTCGCCAGGTACGTGAAGCGCACCGTCGTGAGTTGATTGATGACTATGTTGAACTGATTTCCGATTTGATTCGCGAGGTCGGGGAGGCGCGCCAGGTGGATATGGCTGCACGGCTGGGCGTTTCCCAACCGACAGTGGCAAAAATGTTAAAACGTCTGGCCTCCGTGGGCTTGATTGAAATGATCCCCTGGCGCGGCGTCTTTCTGACGCCGGAAGGGGAGAAACTCGCCCAGGAGAGTCGCGAGCGCCACCAGCTCGTCGAAAACTTCTTACTGGTGCTGGGCGTAAGCCCGGAAATTGCCCGCCGGGACGCGGAAGGAATGGAACACCACGTCAGCGAAGAGACGCTGGTTAAGTTTCGCGAATTTACCCTTAAATATGGTCCCTCCGCTGAATGAACATCCCCGGACTGCAGGCCCTGGCACGCGATCGTTTCTTCCATCTCTTATTCATCATTGGCGCTGTACTGAGCATCTTTGTGCCGTTTGCGCCACACACCTGGCCTGCGGTGATTGACTGGCGCACCATCATTACCCTCAGTGGCCTGATGATGCTCACCAAAGGGGTAGAGTTGAGCGGCTATTTTGACGTCCTGGGACGTAAAATGGTGCGCCGCTTTGCCACTGAACGCCGCCTGGCGCTGTTTATGGTGTTCTCTGCTGCGGTGCTGTCGACGTTTCTGACCAACGACGTGGCGCTGTTTATCATCGTGCCACTCACGCTCACGTTGCGTAAGCTCTGCGAGATCCCGGTTAGCCGGCTGATCATTTTCGAGGCGCTGGCCGTTAACGCCGGTTCGCTTCTGACCCCTATCGGCAACCCACAAAATATTCTCCTGTGGGGACGTTCCGGGCTGTCGTTTGCCGCTTTTACCTGGCAGATGGCTCCGCTGGCGCTGGTGATGATGGTGTCGCTGCTGGCGGTCTGCTGGTTCGCATTCCCGGTCAAAAAACTGCAGTACCACAGCGGTACCACGGGCCCGCAGTGGCAGCCGCGTCTGGTGTGGAGTTGTCTGGCGCTGTACATCGTTTTCCTGTTCGCGCTGGAACTGAAGTATGAACTGGCGGGCGTACTGCTCGTCGCCGCCGGTTTTTTATTCCTGGCGCGGCGCGTGCTGGTCAGCGTGGACTGGACGTTATTGCTGGTCTTTATGGTGATGTTTATTGATGTGCATCTGCTTATCCAGCTTCCGGTACTGCAACACGTTCTGCACAGCGTCAGTGGCCTGTCGCAGCCGGGATTGTGGCTCACGGCGATTGGTCTGTCACAGTTCATCAGCAACGTGCCTTCCACCATTTTACTCCTCAACTACGTTCCCCCTGACACGCTGCTGGCGTGGGCGGTGAATATCGGCGGGTTTGGGCTGCTGCCCGGTTCGCTTGCTAACCTGATTGCCCTGCGTATGGCTAACGATCGTCGTATCTGGTGGCGTTTCCATGTCTGGTCGATCCCGATGCTGATTTGGGCCGCGGCGATCGGTTTCGGAATTTTCCTTCTCATATAGTGCGCAATTTGTCAGTTTTTCCTGGCAAACGTATAGCAACGTCCTAGCTTTAGTGAACGGCATAGTGTGATGCCGCTCACTGACAGGACTGTTGCTGACCTATGGCTGAAGATCAAAACCTGCCTGCTGACGAGCAGGAAAACAACACTAAACAGCGTAAGCGCCCGGGCAAAAAACCGTTAATCATCCTTGGCATTGTCGTGGTGGTGATGGTTATCGTGGCGCTGGTCTGGTGGTTTTTAACCCGTAACGAAGAGACCACTGACGACGCCTTTACCGACGGTGATGTGGTGACGATTGCCCCGAAAACGGCAGGCTATGTCACCGAGTTGCGCGTGCGCGATAACCAGCGGGTGAAAAAGGGTGACCTGCTGGTGGTTATCGATCCGCGTGATACCACTGCCCAGCGCGATCAGGCGCAGGCCCAGCTTGGGCTGGCGATAGCCCAGCTGCATCAGGCTCAGGCGCAGCTGGCGCTGTCAAAAGTCCAGTATCCCGCTCAGCGTGATGAAGCCAAAGCGCAGGTGATTAAAGCGCAGGCCGATCTGGCCAATGCGCAGGCGGAGTATCGCCGCCAGCGAGGCGTTGACCCGCGAGCGACCACCCAGCAAAGTATTGATACCGCCAATGCCCAGCTGCGCAGTGCCCAGGCGGGCCTGGCAAGTGCGCAGGCGCAGCTTGAAGTGGCGGAGAAGGTACAGCTGCAGATCCGCCAGCAGGAAACCAATGTGGAAGCGCGTCAGCGCCAGGTCGATCAGGCCAAAGCGCAGCTGGAAACCGCGACGCTGAACCTCTCTTACACCGAAGTCCGCGCCCCGTTTGACGGTTTTGTCACTAAACGCAACGTCCAGCCCGGCACCCTGGTGCAGGCGGGTACCGCGCTGTTTTCACTGGTCTCTCCGAATGTGTGGGTGGTAGCGAACTTTAAAGAGTCGCAGCTCGAACGCATGAAGCCGGGAGATAAGGTCGAGGTGTCCGTAGATGCCTGGCCGGATATGGCGCTCGAAGGCCATGTCGACAGTATTCAACAGGGCAGCGGCTCGCGTTTCTCCGCCTTCCCGTCGGAAAACGCTACCGGTAACTTTGTCAAAATCGTTCAGCGCGTGCCGGTGAAGATCGTGATTGATAAAGGGCTGGATCCCAACAAACCGCTGCCGCTTGGGCTGTCGGTTGCACCGAAGGTGACAGTGGAATGACGGATCACAGCCACGACAACTGGCGACCCGCCAGTAATCCGTGGGCGGTGGCGATTGTGGTCACGCTGGCGGTGTTTATGGAGATCCTCGACACCACTATCGTTAACGTGGCGCTCCCGCATGTGGCCGGGTCGCTCTCGTCCAGCTACGACGAATCCACCTGGGTATTGACCAGCTACCTGGTGGCAAACGGCATAGTGCTGCCGATATCGGCTTTCCTGAGCCGGGTTTTTGGCCGCAAGCAGTTCTTCCTGATCTGCATCGTGATGTTCACCGTCTGTTCGTTCCTGTGCGGGATCGCCACCGAGCTGTGGCAGATCATTCTTTTTCGCGTAATGCAGGGCTTTTTCGGCGGCGGGCTGCAGCCCACGCAGCAGTCGGTGCTGCTCGACTACTTTAAACCCGAGGACCGGGGTAAAGCGTTTGGCCTGTCGTCAATCGCCATCATCGTTGCGCCGGTACTTGGCCCGACGCTGGGCGGCTGGATCACCGATAACTACTCCTGGCGTTGGGTTTTCTTCATCAACATTCCGGTGGGGATTGTAACGGTGCTGGCGATCTACCAGCTGCTGGAAGACCCGCCATGGGAAAGCAAATCGAAAGAGAAGCTGTCTATCGACTGGACGGGGATCGGCCTGATCGCGCTGGGGCTGGGCTGCCTGCAGGTGATGCTTGACCGGGGAGAAGATGAGGACTGGTTTTATTCGAACTTTATTCGCACCTTCGCCGTGCTGACGCTCATCGGCATTATTGGAGCGATTTACTGGCTGGTGTATGCCAAAAAACCGGTGGTAGATCTGCACTGCATGAAAGATCGCAACTTCGCCATCTCCAGCCTGCTGATGGCGGGCATGGCGATGATTCTGTACGGCAGTTCGGTGGTGATTCCGCAGCTTGCACAGCAGGATCTGGGCTACACCGCCACCTGGTCCGGGCTGGTCCTTTCGCCGGGCGCCGTGTTAATCGTATTGACTATCCCGCTGGTGCTGAAGCTGATGCCGGTGGTGCAGACGCGCTGGATTATCGCTTTTGGTTTTACCTGCCTGGCGGTGTCGTTCTTCTGGTCACGTACGCTGACCCCAGATATCGATTTCGAAACGCTGGTGCTGTTCCGCAGCGCCCAGTCGATAGGGCTTGGGTTCCTGTTTGTTCCTCTCACCACCATTGCTTTTATTTCGATACCGAGGCGGCTGAACGCCGATGCGGCGGCGCTGTTTACCATGTTCCGCAACGTGGCGGGCTCAATTGGCATCTCGCTTTCTACGGCGGCCATTACCGAACGTTCCCAGGCGCACAGCGCGCATCTGGCCTATCACGCGTCACCGTTTAATGAACAGTTCCAGCTGGCGATACGCGAAAGCGCACAGGCGATCCAGAACTTCACCACTCAGGTCGGGGACCCTACCGGTATCGCCACCGGGCGCATGTACCAGACCATGATCGAGCAGTCGCGCTTCCTGGCGTATATCGACGTGTTCACCATTCTGAGCGTGGTAGCCATGTTACTGATTCCGTTTTGTTTGTTGCTCTCGCCGGTTAAGAGCGAGGGGAGTGCAGGAGCACATTGATGATACACAGACGTTTAACCCCCCTGATGATCATGCTGCTGGCAAGCTGCGCCGTGGGGCCGGATTACCAGCCGCCGGCGTCGCAGACCCCGACACACTGGAACGATCCGGGTGACAGCGGCGTGAAGTCAAAAACGGCCTCGACGGCAACCAACCCACGCTGGTGGAAAACCTTCGGTTCACCGCAGCTGGACAGCCTGATAGAGCGCGCGATCGCGGGAAATTTATCCCTGCAGCAGACGGTGTTGCGTATTGCCGGGGCGCGCGAACAGATTAACCAGGCGGGTGGGGCGTTTTACCCTTCCGTAAACGGTAATCTGCAGGCCACGCGCCAGCAGCTTGGGCTGGAGGGAGAGCTGAAATCCCACGGCGTGTACGACCAGCTTGATAACGTGGATCCTGAACTCAGGGGCGCGCTAGGACCGCTGACGCAGCCGATCAATCTTTACCAGGGGAGCTTCGATGCGCAGTGGGAAATCGACCTGTGGGGCAAGGTGCGCCGACAGGTAGAGGCTGCCGAAGCGCAGCAGAAAGCGGCGATAGAGCAGCGTAACGACGCGCTGGTGTCGCTGGAGGCGGAAGTGGCGCGCGCATGGCTGCAGCTGCGGGGGGCGCAGAGCATCATTGCCACGCTAAACACCCAGATTAAGAGCGCGCAACAAACCCTGGAACTCACCGAAAGCCGCCAGCGGGGCGGGCTGTCACCGCAGATGGACGTTGAAAACGCGCGTGCCCAGTTGGGGAACCTCGAAGCGCAGCTTCCTCAGTATCAGGCCCAGGCACGGCAGGCAATGAATGGCCTCGCGATTTTACTCGGCAAGCCGCCGGGGGCGCTGGATGCGGAGCTGCAGTCGGCGCAGCCGATGCCCGCCCTGCCGGATATCGTACAAACGGGTATCCCCTCCACGCTGGCCCGTCGTCGTCCTGACGTACGCGAGGCGGAAGCCAACCTCCACGCCGCCACGGCGCAAATTGGCGTTTCCGTGGCGCAGCTGTTCCCGAGCTTTACCCTCTCCGGGCAGTTTGGTCTGCGAAACAGCGAAACCAACTGGCTGACGGACTGGAGCAGCCACTTCTACAGCTTCGGCCCGCAGGTCTCGATACCGATTTTCCAGGGCGGAAGACTGGTTTCGAGCGTGAAGGTGGCGCGTGCGCAGCAGGGCGCGGCAGTGCTCGACTACCGCCAGACGGTGCTCACCGCGCTCGGGGACGTAGAGAATGCGTTGGTGAGTTACCGCACCGATCAGCAGCGTGAAGCCGGCCTTGCCAAAACCATCGATGCGTTGCAAAACGCGTTCGATTTGGCAAGCGACAGCTACCGGCAGGGGATCGCCAGCTTTATTGACGTGCTGGATGCCCAGCGGCAGCTGGCGCAGGCGCAGCAGCAACGCGCGCAGGCGCAGGTGCAGAGCGCTCTCGATCTGGTGGCGCTCTACAAAGCGCTGGGCGGCGGCTGGGAGCCGTATCAGCAGGTGCAATTACCGGATTACAAGGTCTTTGGTGAGGCTCCGCGCGGATAAGATTCAGAGGATTGGGCAAGAAACGGACAGGAACACCACATTCGCGATGGCTATGGGGCGGGTATAACTATCGGGTACCCATCGAACGACATGCGAGGATTATCTTATGCGTTATCAAAAACTGGGCAATACCGGTCTGTTTGTGTCTGAACTGTGCCTTGGCACCATGACCTTCGGCGGAGAAGGCGGCATGTGGGGCAAGATTGGTCAGCTGCAGCAAAGTGAAGCCGAGCAGCTGGTGGGCCGTGCACTGGATGCCGGAATTAATTTCATCGATACCGCGGATGTGTATTCGGAAGGGCGCTCGGAGGAGATCACCGGCCAGGCGCTGAAGAACCTGAAAATTCCGCGTGAAAATGTGGTGGTTGCCACCAAAGTGTTTGGCGAAACGGGCACGGCCGGGGTGAACTCCCGCGGCAGTTCGCGCTATCACATCATCAGTAGCGTCAAAGAGAGCCTGCGCCGTCTGCAGCTCGATCATATCGATCTGTATCAGCTCCATGGTTTTGACCCGGCAACCCCTGTCGAAGAGATGCTCTACGCGCTGGATAACCTGGTGCAGCATGGGCACGTGCGTTATATCGGCGTCTCTAACTGGGCGGCGTGGCAGATTGCCAAAGCGCTGGGCATTTCCGAACGCCTTGGACTGGCGCGTTTTGCTTCGCTGCAGGCGTATTACACCATCGCCGGGCGCGATCTGGAGCGTGAACTGATACCGATGATGCAGAGTGAGGGCGTCGGGTTGATGGTCTGGAGCCCACTGGCAGGTGGTCTGCTTAGCGGAAAATATGGCCGTGACGGGCAGAGTGAATCCGGCGGTCGCCGCCTGGAATTTGACTTCCCGCCGGTGAATAAAGAGCGTGCTTTCGATTGCGTGGATGTGATGCGCACCCTGGCCGAGCGCAAAGGTGTCTCTGTGGCGCAAATTGCGCTGGCGTGGTTGCTGCATCAGAAGGCCGTAACCAGCGTCATTATTGGTGCCAAACGTGTCGACCAGCTGGACGACAACATTGCCGCCACCGGGATCCGTTTAAGCGAAGATGAGCTTAAACAGCTTGATGCTGTCAGCGCGCTGCCGCGCGAATACCCGGGCTGGATGCTGGAGCGGCAGGGTGAATATCGCCGTCATCAGCTCGCACAACAATAACCTTCCTTCCCCCCGGTCTCGCTTCGCTGACCGGGTTTTTTTCCCGCCTTGCTCACAAAAAACGATCCTCCTCTTTGATTGATTTTTCGTCTTCGCCTATATGACTAGTCATGAAATTTTAAATGACTAGTCATATAGGGAGCGATCATGAATCAATTTCTGCCAGCCAATTTTTTATGGGGCAATTCCGTATCCAGTATGCAGACGGAAGGGGCCTGGAATGAGGGAGGAAAGGGAATGTCGGTATATGACATTCGCGAAGCCGGGGAGAACGTTTCTGACTGGAAAGTCGCGACCGATTCCTACCACCGCTATCGGGAAGATTTCGACCTGATGCAGGATCTGGGTATGAACTGCTACCGCTTTCAGATCGCCTGGAGCCGCGTATGTCCACAGGGCGACGGTGACTTCAACGACGAAGGTATCGCCTTTTATGATCGCTTTATTAACGATTTAATTGCCCGCGGCATTGAGCCGATGATCTGCCTCTACCACTTCGATATGCCGCTGGCGCTGGCGCAGGAGTACAACGGTTTTAACGATCGCCGTGTGATGGACGCGTTTATCCGCTACGGCAAAAAAATGATCGACTGTTACGGCGACCGGGTGAAGTACTGGCTGACGTTTAACGAGCAGAACATCTTCCACATGCCGGAAGCCTTCCGGATCTCGGGCTATATGAAAGGCGAGAAAACCCTGCGCGAGCTGTATGAACTGCAGCACCACACCATGGTCGCGCATATGACCCTGACCGAATACCTGCACCAGACCCGTCCGGGCCAGCTGATGGGCGGTATGCTGGCGCACCAGTTGGTCTATCCGGCGACCTGTAAACCGCGTGATATCTTCTGCGCCCAGCAGTATGACGAATTCCTCAACCAGAACCTGCTGCGCGTCTTTGCTGGCCAGGGTTATAGCCCGGCGGTGATGGCGGTCGTTGAACAGCAAGGTTTTGCGGATATCTACCGCGCTGAGGATCTTGCGCTGCTGGCGCGTACCAAAAACGACTATATGGCCTTCAGCTACTACGCCAGTAAAACCCTCGACAGCGATGCGATCCCCGAAGGAACGCCGGTCAACGATTACCTTCTGCACGGTGATAAAAATAACCCGTACCTGAAAGCGACCGAATGGAACTGGCAGATTGATCCGCTGGGCTTTCGCACCATCATCACCCGCTATTACAACGACTGGCGTATGCCGGTATTCCCGATTGAAAACGGTATTGGGGTGATCGAGTCCTGGGACGGTGTGAATCCGATTGAAGATACCTACCGTATTGACTACCACCGGGCGCATATCGAGGCGATGAAACAAGCCATGTTTGAGGATGGCGCGGAGGTGATCGGTTACCTCGGCTGGGGCTTAATCGACATTCTGAGTTCACAGGGAGACATGCGTAAGCGTTACGGCGTGGTCTATGTGAACCGTGAAAACCACGACCTGAAAGACTTAAAGCGCGTACCGAAGAAGAGCTACGCATGGTTGAAACAGGTTATCCATACCAACGGACGCGAGATGTAAGCCGTACGCTGCCGGGCCGTTTTTGTGACTGATTGAAGGGAAATATCCGCTATGTCTGAAACAAAAATAACACCGCATATGCAGTCTTTTGTCGACAGATTTGTTGAGTTCTCGGCGCGCCTGGCAAACCAGGTGCACCTGCGTTCCCTGCGCGATGCCTTCGCCACGGTCATGCCCATTTTCATCCTTGCCGGTCTGGCGGTGCTGGTGAATAACGTGGTATTTCCATGGATTTTTGAAGGCGACACGCTGGTGCATTTTAAGGTGTGGGGCGAGGCGATTATTAACGGTACGCTGAATATCGCCGCGCTGTTGCTGGCACCGATGATTGCCTGGTCGCTGGCACGCAACAAAGACTTCGACAACCCGGTCTCGGCAGTGGTTATCGCCATCAGCAGTTTTATCATTATGATGCCGATGCGCTTACAGCTCACGCCCGTCGGCAGCGACGCCACGGTGAACGTCACGCAGGTGCTGACGTTCTCCAATATTGGCTCAACCGGCATTTTTGCCGGGGTGCTGATTGGTCTGCTCTCAACGGAACTGTTTATCGCCATTTCTCGTCTGAAAGCGCTGCACATTTCTTTAGGTGAAAATGTACCGCCGGCGGTCAGTAAATCGTTTACCGCGCTGATCCCGACGATCCTGACGCTTTCCCTGTTTGCTATACTGGCCGCGCTTCTGGCGAACGTGTTGCACACGGATCTCATCCACCTGATCACCACTTTTATTCAGCAGCCGCTGCGCCTGATCAACACCAGCCTGCCGGGCACGATTTTTATCTATAGCTTTGGTAACTTCCTGTTCACGCTTGGGATCCATCAGTCGGTGGTTAACAGCGTGGTGCTGGAGCCGTTTCTGCTGATCAACACCAACGAGAATATGCTGGCCTTTGCCAACGGTCAGCCTGTCCCACATATCATCAATAATATCTTTGTACCGACCTTTGGTATGGTGGGGGGCACCGGCAGCACGATTTCCCTGCTGATTGCCATTTTCATCTTCTCACGGCAAAAATCGGCGAAACAGGTGGCCCGTTTGTCGCTGGCGCCGGGCCTGTTTAACATCAACGAGCCGGTCATTTTTGGCCTGCCGATTGTGTTCAACCTGCCGCTGATGATCCCCTTTGTGCTGCTACCTGCCATAGGTATCTGGTTTGCGTGGTTCTGTACTACCCTGGGGTTAATGTCGCGCTGTGTGGTTATGATCCCGTGGACAACTCCGCCCATTCTGAGCGCCTGGCTGGCAACGGCAGGGGACTGGCGCGCCGTGGTCGTGCAGTTGGCAATCATTGTATTTGGTGTATTCTTCTACCTGCCTTTCCTCAAAATTGCCGAGAGAGTGGCATTAAAAAACAGCGGGACAGAAAACTAACAGAAAGGAAGGACGATGGCGGCGAAGTACATCACCATAGCGCGGGAAATTAAGAAACGCATTATTAGCTCGCAATACGCCGCCAACGAACCGCTCCCGGACCAGTTTGCCCTGGCGGCGGAGTTCAGCACCAGCCGGATGACCATACAGCAGGCCATACGCCAGTTAATTGTGGAAGGGCTGATCTATACCCGTCAGGGGCAGGGGACGTTTATCCGCAAAAATTTCCTGCAACTCTCGCAGTGGGATCTTTCCGGCAGCGACTACTTCGGCGCAACAAAAACCTGGGAGCATCTGGGCACCGTTTCCAGCGTCGTGGTCCATTTCGAGCTGCGCTTTCCGAACGAGAAGGAGCAGGCCTCGCTGATGATTAACGCCGATGCGCCTGTCTATGACTTTGTTCGTTTGCGTCTGCTCAACGGTGAGCCGATGTCGCTGGACTCCACCGTAATGCCGCTTAATCTGGTGCCCGGTCTGAATAAAAGCCATCTTGAAGGCTCCGTGTTCCGCTACGTGCAGGAGACGCTGGGGCTGAAAATCATGGGGTCGTACCGGGTGGTGCGGGCGCTAAAACCGAACGCGCTGGATATGCAACACCTTATCTGCGAGCAGACCGATCCGGTGCTGGAGGTGGAGCAGGTTATCTATCTGGAGGATGGCACACCGCTTGAGTATGCCCACTGTCACTACCGTTACGACCACGGCGGGATAGTTATCGTCAATAACGGATAAAAAAAAGCGGGCATCAGAGCCCGCTTTCTTATTCTCAGACCCGGTCAGCAAAGCGCCACCGGGCAGAGGGTCAGTTCAGACGCACTGGCATACCAGAACGGTTCTGAACGGCCTGGTCAACAATCGCTGTCTCTACATCCGGCTGAGAGGTCACGGACTGCACCGCGCTGTTCAGCGTAACCGGAACGATTTCGTTGTTGTTGATCTGGTCTTCGCTGGTGGACAGCGGGTTATGTACTTCAATGTAACGGCTGCCATCCGGCTCAGACGTCGCTTTAACCGGTTCGTTGATGAACTGGACGCGGGTACCGACCGGCACGTTTTCGAACAGGAATTTGATGTCTTCGTTACGCAGACGTACGCAGCCGTGGCTTACGCGCAGGCCGATACCGAAGTTGGCGTTGGTCCCGTGAATCGCGTACAGACGGCCAATGTACAGCGCGTACAGACCCATTGGGTTATCCGGGCCTGCCGGTACAACGGCTGGCAGGGGTTCACCCGCAGCGATGTACTCTGCGTGCATTTTGGCGGTTGGCGTCCAGGTTGGGCCTGCTTTCTTACGCTCAACTTTGGTCGTCCAGTTCATTGGGGTGTCTTTACCCAGCTGGCCGATACCGATTGGCAGCACGATAACCGTGTTGGTGCCTTTCGGGTAGTAATACAGACGCATTTCCGCGCTGTTGATGACAATACCTTCATGGACGGTATCCGGCAGGATCAGCTGCTGAGGAATGTTCAGCACGGTACCGGCTTTAGGCAGATACGGGTCAACACCCGGATTCGCTTCCAGCATGTTAGACAGGCCCAACTGGTACTGCGCCGCGAAATATTCCAGTGGCTGAGCGTTACCTTCAGGCACCGTGACCACCTGGTTTTGACCAACCAGACGGCTACCGTCTGTCGGCAGCGGATAAGTCACCGCAGAAGCGGTTTTGCAAAAACCTACTACGGCTAACGCCGCCGCAAAAAGCGTTGTTAATTTCATGTTCATGTTGTGCGAGGTATCTAAGCCATTCCGGCGATGAGTTGATAAGTCTGAATCTTGATGGGAGCGCATTATATGTGCATTCCCGCTAACAGGGAATTCAGATGTGTACGAAATCACATTTTTTTCGATTTTGTTAAAGTTTAGCGGATTGCCGCAACGCGGGATCTCAATTCGGAATTGTGGCATAATGCCGTGTTTATCACACTTTTCGCAGGAATCTCCCCGTGTTAGTTACCAGCAACGTCACTATGCAGTTTGGCAGTAAGCCGCTGTTCGAAAACATTTCCGTCAAATTTGGCGGCGGCAACCGTTACGGCCTGATTGGCGCCAACGGTAGCGGTAAATCTACTTTTATGAAAATCCTCGGCGGTGATTTAGAGCCGACGCTGGGCAACGTTTCGCTCGATCCAAACGAGCGCATCGGTAAGCTGCGTCAGGATCAGTTCGCCTTTGAAGAGTTCACCGTCCTTGACACCGTTATCATGGGACACGCGGAGCTGTGGGAAGTGAAGCAGGAGCGCGATCGCATCTACGCGCTGGCGGAGATGAGCGAAGAAGATGGCTACAAAGTGGCCGATCTCGAAGTGCTGTACGGCGAAATGGATGGCTACTCTGCGGAAGCGCGTGCGGGCGAGCTGCTGCTGGGTGTGGGTATTCCGGTAGAACAACATTACGGCCCGATGAGCGAAGTCGCGCCAGGCTGGAAACTGCGTGTTCTGCTGGCGCAGGCGCTGTTCTCCAATCCGGATATCCTGCTGCTCGACGAACCAACGAACAACCTGGACATCGACACCATCCGCTGGCTGGAGCAGACGCTGAACGATCGCGACAGCACCATGATCATCATCTCGCACGACCGTCACTTCCTGAACATGGTGTGTACACACATGGCGGACCTGGACTACGGCGAGCTGCGCGTTTATCCGGGCAACTACGACGAGTACATGACGGCAGCCACGCAGGCGCGTGAACGTCTGCTGGCGGATAACGCCAAGAAGAAAGCCCAGATTGCTGATCTGCAGTCTTTCGTCAGCCGCTTCAGCGCGAACGCCTCTAAATCTCGCCAGGCGACCTCTCGTGCGCGTCAGATTGACAAGATCAAGCTTGATGAAGTGAAAGCGTCCAGCCGTCAGAACCCATTCATCCGCTTCGAGCAGGACAAGAAACTGTTCCGTAATGCGCTGGAAGTGGAAGCCCTGGCTAAAGGTTTTGAAAACGGTCCGCTGTTTAAAAACTTTAACCTGCTGCTGGAAGTGGGCGAGAAGATCGCCATTCTGGGTGCCAACGGCGTGGGTAAATCCACCCTGCTGAAAACCCTGGTCGGCGAACTGCAGCCGGATAACGGTACCGTGAAGTGGTCTGAAAACGCGCAGATTGGTTATTACGCACAGGACCATGAATACGAGTTCGAAAACGACCTGACCGTCTTCGACTGGATGAGCCAGTGGAAGCAGGAAGGCGACGACGAGCAGGCAGTGCGCAGCATTCTGGGTCGTCTGCTGTTCAGCCAGGACGACATCAAGAAGCCTGCTAAAGTGCTGTCCGGTGGTGAAAAAGGGCGCATGCTATTCGGTAAGCTGATGATGGAAAAACCTAATATCCTGGTGATGGATGAACCGACTAACCACCTGGATATGGAATCTATCGAATCGCTGAACATGGCGCTGGAGATGTATCAGGGGACCCTGATCTTCGTCTCTCACGACCGTGAATTCGTCAGCTCGCTGGCGACCCGCGTGATCGAAATTACGCCTGAGCGCGTGGTGGACTTCACCGGTAACTACGAAGATTACCTGCGCAGTAAAGGTATCGAGGGTTAAAAAAAAAGCCCGGTGGCGCTACGCCTACCGGGCCTGTGTTTGATGCCCTCTCCCTGTGGGAGCGGGCATCAGGCCGTACTAGACCACCCATTCATTCCCTTCAATACCATTCACCAGCAGCGTGCGTTTTTCCCCGGCCGGTAACGATATCTTCAGCGCTTTCCACGCCGGACGATAATCTCCCCGCGCACTGACCTTCAGGTTGATGGTGGCACCGTCGCATGCCATGTCCCATTCCACCCACAGCGCATTGCCGTTCTGATAGCCCCAGCTTTCACCATCGTCTTCAAACAGCAGGCCCGCGGTTGAACCGACGCCTTTCACCGGGAACAGTTTCAGCTCACGGGTAGTGTCTTTTTCCGCGCTGACATGCGTAATGCGTTCGCTGAGCGGCAGACCCGCACCGGCACGTACCAGCAGCGGCAATTTCTCCAGCGGCGCATCACGTACGATCCACTGCCCGCCAGCGAACCACTCGTGGGTGTAAAAATCGTACCAGCCCGTTTCGTTATCCGGCAGCCAGACGCGTCGCTCGCGCTGCCCGGCCTCCACCACGCTGGCCACCAGCAGGTCGCGACCCAGCAGGAAATCATCGTTCTCCTCAAACGTCTGCGCATCGTGTTCGTGGTCGAGGAAGGTCGGGCGTAGCATTGGTTCGTCGTCGGCATGCGCCTGCCAGAGCAGGGTATAAAGGTACGGCAGCAGACGATAGCGTAATTCAATGGCACCACGAATAGCCGGCGTCACGCCCGGATACATCCACGGCTCGTTAACGGTGTGGTCATCATTCCATGAGTGAATGGTAAAGCGCGGATGCATCACGCCGTTTTGCACCCAGCGTACGAACAGTTCCGCGTCGGGTTTGTCGCCGGAAAAACCACCGACATCATGGCCCACATTAAACAGCCCGGACAGGCTCATTCCCAGACCCATGCGGGTGTTATAGCGCAGGGTATCCCAGCTGGTACGGTTATCGCCGCTCCAGGTCTGGACGTAACGTTGCATGCCCGCGCAGCCGGAGCGGGAAATGAGATACGGACGTTTTTCCGGGGCAAAACGCTGCTGCGCTTCCAGCGAGGCACGCATCATCAGCAACGGCATCACCGGGCGAATGTGCTTGATCGCGATTTCCTTGCCAAAGCCGTGGCAGCGGGCTTCGCCATCCCACACTTCATATTCGTTGTTGTCGTTCCAGGTGGAGTCGATCCCCATCTCAAGCAGCTGCGTGGTTACCCCTTCCTGCCACCATTTCACCGTCTGTGGGTTGGTAAAATCGAGGTGAGAACCTTCGTCATCCCAGAAGCTAGAGCGTTCTGGCGCGTCGGTTTCTGAATCGCGGATGAACAACCCGTTTTCCGCAACTTCGTTATAGCGCGGGTGATCCTGCAGCAGGCATGGCTTGATGTTGGCCGCCAGCTTTAACCCCGCGTCGTGGAAAGCCTGGGTCATCACCTTCGGCTGCGGCACCTTGTCGTGGTTCCAGTTAAAGACGTAGCGCTTGCCGTTGATCGAGGTATAGCCCGAAGAGAGCTGGAATGAGTCGCAGGGAATAGCATGTTCTTCGCACAGACGAATAAAGTTCATCAGCTGGTTCTGCGCATCCGGCGCGTCGGTGTAATGCATGGTCGAACCGCTGTAGCCCAGGCTCCATTTCGGCCCGAAGAGCGTTTTCCCGGTCAGACGCACGAAAGCTTTGGTCACGTCCAGCGCCCGTTTTCCCGTGAACAGGTAGTAATCGATGTCGCCCGCTTCCGCCTGCCAGCGACGATAGGCAGTGTGATAGTTGTCAATCTCGTTGCCCAGATCCAGCCAGCAGCTGCTCAGGTTGTCGTAGAAGAGCCCGTAGCTCACGTCATCGCGACGGGTGAGGGTGAACGGAATATGTTTGTACAGAGGATCGGTGCTGGCCGCGTTGTAGCCCATTGCATCGAGGTTGCGCATCTCGTAGCGTTTACCGTTACGCTGCAGATCGCCGGCTTTCTCACCCAGACCGTAGAAGCGTTCATCCTTGCGACGGCTCAGGTAGTGCGCCGCACCGTCGCCATGGGCATTCAGCAGATAGGCACTGGTTGGACGGTCGTTGACCAGCGGCTGCCACTCACCCGCCTCATTGCGGTAGTGCCACTCCAGCCACAGCGGCTGATGCACGGTCACACGCAGCTGTTCGGTGGCAACCGTCAGCACGTCGTCCTGCTGCGTCAGCGTCCAGGCGGGGCAGGTGAAACCACTCAGGTCGTCGCGGCGGCGACCTTCCCACGGCACATCTTGCTGCGGGGCGATGCTCCAGGTGCGATCCAGCGTCAGCTCACCTTTGCGTTTAATCAGCACGCGGAACAGATTTTCTTCCAGCACATACAGGCACAGACGATGCTGGTTATCGACCAGCAGTTCCAGATGATTTGCCGACTGCTTATCAACGGTCCAGTTTTTCAGGGTTTTCATATGCAATACATCCACTATCAGGCGCGCTTGGCGCGACGTTCAGCAATAAATGCCACCAGGAAAACAGCGCCAATCAGGTCAAAGAACCCCATGGCAATAAAGAGCGGGTTAAAGCCGATTTTGTCGGCGGTCACCCCAATTAACAGGGAGAACAGGAAGCTGGCGATCCAGGCCGCCGAGCCGCGCATGCCGTTAACGGTCGCCATCTGACCTTTATCAAATGACTCCACGACCAGGGCGCTGAGCATGCAGGAGATGATCTGATGCCCGAAACCGCCGATGGAGATCAGCACGATGGTGATATACGGGTCGCGGGTAATGGCCACGACGGCCAGGGAGATCATCAGGAATGCGCCGGTGACGGAGCTGGCCACCACCGAGTTCACACGGCTGCAGCCGAACAGTCGCGCATACAGACGGGTGAGGTAGCCGCTTGCCACGCTGCCGAGGTCCGCGGCAAGGAACGGCAGCCAGGCAAACATCGCAATCTGCTTCAAATCCATGCCGTGCTCTTTGGCGAGATACAGCGGAACCCAGAAGCTCAGCACGGCCCAGGCCGGTTCGGCCATAAACGCCGGAAGGGCGATACCGTAGAAGCGCTTATTTTTGGAGACATTTTTCAGCGCGGTGAGGAAGGGCAGTTTTACCGCAGGCGGTTCGTTATCCTGCTTGATAAACGCCAGTTCGTCCTTGCTCAGGTTCGGATGCTGTTCCGGGTTGTGGTAAAAAGCCCACCAGAGGATCACCCACAGCAGCGCCAGCACGCCGGTAAACATAAATGCGCCCTGCCAGCCAAACGAGGCGTGCGCGAAATAGATGATGGGCGGTGCCAGCATCGCGCCAATGGAGAACCCTACGCCCGCCCAACCGGCCGCGACAGGACGTTCCGATTTCGGGAACCACTCGCCAATGGTTTTCGCATTCGCCGGCGTGGCGGCCGCTTCAGAAGCACCCATAAAGAAGCGTAAGATAGCCAGGTGCAGCCAGCTGCCCGCCCCGGCGTGGAAAATACACATCAGCGCCCAGATCCCGGCGCAGACCATAAAGCCAATCTTCAGACCAATCACGTCGATCAACCAGCCGCACAGAGGCTGGAAAATGGTGTAGGCAATCTGAAATGCCCCGACGATCCAGGAGTATTGCTCGGTGGTGATCCCAAGGCTCTCTTTCAACTCAGGGGCGAGAATACCCAGCGAGTTTCGGGTGATGTAGTTAACGGTGACGCCCAGTAAGAACAGCACCAGCACATACCAGCGCAGGTTCTTAATGACGCGACGGGTTTTGCTTGTCGCAACGGTGTTATTGATGTCCTGACTCATTTTACTCTCCACAAGACGGACGGTAAGGGGACGGAGGTTCAGGTGTCACACAGATTTTTATGGCTTTGATTTCTATCCGTTTTAATTTCGAAGTTGCTATACAACTAGTATGGAAGTGGTGTGACAAATTCACCTTAAGGGAGAAAATGAGCGGGCAATAGTGGATTTTGTGCAAAATTTCTCATCAATGACATAAATCATCTGGCATGATGCTTTTCATGCCAGTTACTGCCTGATGAGTACGCTATGAAAATTTTTTCATTTCGCAAATGGAGCCAGATCACAAAATGGACAAAAGGCTAAAAATCACCGAAATTGCCGCCCGCACACAGCTCTCCATCAGCACCGTGTCGCGGGTGCTGGCAGGAAAAGCGAACACCAGTGAAAAAGCGCGCGCCAGAGTACTGGCTTGTGCGCGGGAGTTGGGGGTGATGGACGGTCTGGCGGCGGGGCGTCTGCTGCTCAACAGCCTGGTGGTTTTTGCGCCACAGCGCGCCTTTGACGAGCGGTCCGACATCTTTTACTACCGCGTGATTCAGAGCGTGAGTAAAGGCCTTGCTTCCCACGATGTCCGTCTGCGTTATTGCGCGCTGGAAGAAAATGACAGCGACGCACAGCTTTTTCTGGCACGGATGAACGAGCCGGAGACACAGGCCGCTATTCTTCTCGGTATCGACGATCCGCATATCCACGATCTGGCGGTGGATGTGGGTAAACCCTGCATGCTGATTAACTGCCGCGACCGGCATATGCGCCTGCCTGCAGTGGCACCGGACCACCGCTCGATAGGTGAGCGGGCCGCGGACTATCTGTTTGAAATGGGACACCGTGAGGTGATGAATGTCCTCTGCCTGCGGCGTTACACCATGGAACTGCGTCTGGCCGGGATCCGCGATGCGTGGCAATCTCACAACCTGAAATTCAACGATAAACGCGATCTGCTGGTGGCTCCGAGCTTCAGCGCGCGCGAAACGGAAGAGCTGGTCACCTCCTGGCTCCGTCAAATGCAGGGTAAGGATCTGCCCACCGCATTTTTGGTCGGCGGCGATTTTATGGCGGCGGGCACCATCAGTGCGCTGCAAAAACAGGGCTTGCGCGTGCCGCAGGATATCTCGGTGATGAGCATTGACGGGTTTAATCTGGCGGCCATTCAGGATGTTCCGCTCACGGCGGTGCACGTACCGCGCGATGAACTGGGAACCGAAGCGGTGCATATGCTTCAGCAACGGCTGATGCGCCCGGATGCGCCGGTGGGAACGTTATTGCTTAACGGCACGCTGGCCGTGCGGGGATCTGTCCGGCGGATACGTCAGGGGAAACGACGCACCGCCGTGGAGCGGGAAGGGTTATACGACAGTTAAGCCATACCCAATGCACGCTTGCCGTGAATATTCAGATCGTTCACGGTAAAGCGGTCCTGCCAGTTTTTTTCATAATCTTCGCGCGGGAAATCGCCCGGCGATGCACCTGTTTCCAGCGCTGCTTTCACTTTTTTCGCATAGGCGAGGTTTTTCTCGCACATCGGGGCGGCAGGGATATACATCACGTTGCCCCAGCCTTGCTGATTTTCCACCGGTGCAACGGAGTGGATGACGTCACAGTGCCACCACACGGAATCGCCTGCTTCCAGTGCAGGAATGCTGCTCAGCGCTTCGATTAGCAGCGGATGCCATTTCTCGGAGACCGGCAGGACACGTCCCGGCGCGACGCCGCAGAGTTCATCTTCCGGGACATCATCCAGCAGCGGACGCAGCAGAATGTAGGCCATCGCTTCCGGAATAGGCACCACATGCAGCAGCCCCTGACCCGGGATCATGTCTGACAGCGCCGTCCAGCCCTGGAAGGTGCGGAATACAGAACATTTTGTGGTGTTATCCACGGTGTACTCTTCCACTTCGGTACGGTGTGCGGCGTTCCACGGATCGTATTTATCCACGTTGCCGTCAAAAACGCGGGCAAAGACCTGCTGATAGGCCGGCAGCAGCCAGCGCTCCAGCGCGCCGGAATCGGTATGCGCGCCCAGCCCTTTAGAGGTGGTACCCGGTGGGCGACGACGAATACGGTCCGGATAAATGACGCTGACGTCCGGATCGAACCACTGTTTGCCATTACTCTCGAATGTCCATAAACGGTTCAGGAACGACTGTACCTGCGCCATCTCTTCACTCTGGCGAGCCTGCATTTGCGCCTGCGACCAGTAGATAGGGTAAATTTCCGGACGTGAGGCGGTTAAGGTACCAAAGAAGTTATCGCCCGGACCTTTATAGACCTCATCAAACCGGTTGAGATCGAGGTAGTCGAGCATCGATTGATCCCACGCCAGCGCCTGCTCGCGGGGGAAGTGACCTTTAATCACCGCGCAGCCACGGCGTTTGACCGCGTCACGCTGTGCCAGGGTGATCGTCCCGTTTTTCACATCTGCAAACGGGATAACCGGCCAGACGGTTTCACCTTTGTTCTTCAGGGCATTAATTTCCGCCACGCGGGTCGCGATTTTATCGCTGAGCGTGTCGAATACCGCCTGAACGTCTCCGATCTGCGCACGTAATTCACGCTTCAACTGACGAATCGCTGCTTTATGGTCCGCAGGCAAACTTTCACTGGTAAACGTCATAACTGCCTCGCATCTTTCATTCGAAAGTAAAAATATCTACAAGTGATACTTTAAGTTAAAAATTAGTTAATGCAAGTTTAAATGTTTGACGTGTGCCACAGGATGGAAAAAGAGTGAGGTGCCGGAGCAGTGCTCCGGCAAGAGAGAGATTACGCGTCGAACGGGGAGTGGTCGTCAAGCACGGCCTGAATCACATTCAGTGCGCCCTGGTGGTTGTTGTCATCCGTGCTGTAGCGGCAGATCGTTTTAATGCTCTGCGCCGCGTTGCCCATGGCAAAATTGTATTTCACCAGCTTCAGCATTTCCGCATCGTTGCCGCTGTCCCCGATGGCCACGCACGCCTGTGGGGAGATTTTCCAGCGCTTCAGCAGACGGCTAATGCCGTTGGCTTTGTGCAGGCCCGGGATAATTAAATCGACAAACCCAAAACCGCTGGTGACGGGTTTCATAATCCCGTCGAGGGAGACGTGCAGTTTGTCGACAAGATTCGGGATATCGCTGTCCGGCAGATTCAGGGAGAATTTGAACAGCACGTCGTCAATTTCGCGGTAATCACGGATGCGTTTTAAGCGGTGGTAGTGCTTTGACATGAGCGCCACAAACGCGTCCGGCGCCCGTTCGCTGACGTAGGCGCTCTCCAGCCCACAGGCCACAAAGTTGAGCGCGTTGTCTTTCAGCAACTCGCCAATGACAATTTGCGACTCATGGCGGGTCAGTTCACCGTGAAAAATCTGCTCACCGTGATCGAACACCAGCGCGCCATTTTCCGCCACGAAGGAGATCTGATCTTTCAGTTCCGGGAAGAAGGAGATGAGCTGGTAATACTGGTTGCCGCTGGCGACAACAAATTCAATATCACGGGCTTTAAGCTGCTCAAACTGTGCCTGAAAGCGGTCGCGGTCGTACTGCTTGGCATCATCAAGGAAAGTTCCGTCCATATCGGTGACGATAACTTTTACGGTCATACTGTGCTCCTGAGTCACTGCGTTTGAAACATTCTAATAACAAGGTGACGGAGAGCACAAATTTAATTTCATTCGAAAGTCAAAGCAAAGCGGCAACCGAAATTGCCGCTTAAAGACAGGTTCCCTCTCCTTGATGGGAGAGGGCATAAGTTTGAAGAGAGTTAAAGCGTGTGCTCGGTACGCGCAATAATATCGTCCTGCGCATCCGGCGACAGGGCGGTAAAGAACGCGGAGTACCCTGCGACGCGCACCACCAGGTCACGATACTGGTCCGGGTGTTTCTTCGCTTCCAGCAGCGTTTCACGCGAAACGATGTTGTACTGAATATGCCAGCCCTTGTGCACTTCAAAGAAGGTACGCAGAAGCACCATCAGTTTCTGACGGTCACTGTCATTTTCCAGCGTCGATGGGTTGAGCTTCTGGTTTAACAGTACCCCGCCGAGGATCGCTTCGGTTGGCAGTTTGCCGACAGAACCAATTACCGCCGTCGGGCCGAGGTGGTCAGTACCGGAGGCCGGGCTGGCTCCTTCTGCCAGCGGAGTATGCGCCTTACGTCCATCCGGGGTTGCCATCGTTGCCGCGCCAAACGGCACGTTCGCGGAGATAGATGACGTGCCGGCATAGTAGTTACCGCCAATCGGACCACGGCCATAGCGCGGGTTATGGTACTGCTTCAGCTCGGCGATATAGGTTTCGTAGGCACGGGTCAGCAGCATATCCACGCTGTCGTCATCGTTACCGTATTTTGGCGCGCCGTTGATCAGCCGCTGACGCAGCTGCTCGTGGGTCAGCCCGTCGAAATCATCGGCCAGAGCGGCGGCCAGCTGTTGCTGACCTATCGTACCCTGTTCGAAGACCAGTTTTTTCACCGCGGCCAGGCTGTTGCCCAGGTTAGCAATACCCACCTGCAGGCCTGACACCCAGTCATACTTCGCGCCGCCTTGTTTGATGCTTTTCGCGCGTTCTATACAGTCATCCACCAGCGCTGAGCAGAGAATATCGGGGACGTTCTCTTCCAGCATCGTGTCCACCACATACTCAATCTCGATAGATTTGCGGGTGTAGTAGCGGATCTGAGTATCCCACGCTGCCATCACCTCTTCGAAGTTATCGAAGTTACCGGCAGAGAGTGCTTTCTCCTGTGGCAGGAATACCTTACCGCTGGTGGCATCGCGGCCGCCTTCCAGCGCTGCCAGCATCACGCGGGCGAAGTTGATAAAGCTCATGCCGGTGCAGCGATAACCCCATTTGCCACCCACTGCGGTTTCGATGCAGCCAATCGCGGCATAGTCATAGGCATCCTCTTTTTCGACGCCGAGCTTGATAAATTCCGGAATGACAATCTCATCGTTGTTGAACGCGGGCATACCAAAGCCGCAGCGGATCACCTGCACGCAGGCGTCGAGGAAGTCATTGCTCATGCCCGCATGATAACGCACGCTCAGGTTTGGCTGCGTGGAGCGCAGGCGACCGCAGGATTCCAGAATCGCGTAGCTGAGCGGGTTGACCGCGTCCATAGGCTCACCGTTGATCAGCGTCTGTCCACCGATGGTGACGTTCTGATACAGCGGGCTACCCGCTGAAGCTTTGGAGTGCGAACCGGAGCGGATTTTGTTCACTTCCAGCAGCTTCAGCCAGCAGCTGTGCAGCAGCTCGATGGCATGTTCGCGGTCGAGGCTCTGGTTCAGCTCCACGTCGCGGCGGTAGTACGGATAGAGGTACTGGTCCATGCGGGCAAACGAGACGGAGTGGCCGTTGGACTCAATCTGCAGAATCAGCTGAATGAAGTAGCACAGCTGCAGCGCCTGCCAGAAGGTTGTTGGCGGCTGATGGGCGATTACATCACAGTTTTCTGCCATCGCCAGCAGCTCGTCGCGACGGCTTTCACGGGATTCGGTTGCCGCCATTTCACGCGCCAGCGCGGCGAAACGTTCGATGTGCAGGCTGACCGCTTCCAGCACAATATCGATCGCTTTCAGGAACTGTTCCCCGTGAAGGTCGTCGAGCACCGTCAGGTTGATACGCGAACGACGCTCGGCCACTTTGTCGCGCAGACCATCGAGGCCTTTCTCCAGCAGCAGCGGGAAGTTAACCGCCAGGTGTGCGTCGCCGGAGGTCATGTTACCTTCCGCTTTGATAATGCCGGTTTCCAGCAGCCCTTTTTGCTCGTCGGTGAACATGCCGTAGCAGCGATCCTGCACCGTCTGGCCGCGCCACCATGGGCAGATCTCATGCAATACGCGCTTGTTTTCTTCGCTCACCGCAAAGCCTGCGCCCGGACGGTCCGCCAGATCGTCAATCTCTTTTTCAATCCACGAGACGGTGTATTCCGGGAAAATTGGCGCGGCGCGGACTTCACTGGCCTGGTTACCGATGATGAGCTCATCGTGTTTTATCCAGATGGTGCGCTGCGCGAGGTGATGCGCCAGCGCCAGCGCGCGACGCACCGGGATCGGCTTGTCCATATGCTGTTGGTACATCTCGGTGTAATGCAGGGCGCGCTCGGTACAGACCGGCGGCTTCACGATATGCACGAGGGCCGTTTTGTGTGCTTTTATGCGCTCGCTAAGGGTGCTGAGATTCAGGGTCGTCATAAGTTTATCCTCGTAAGGTCGCGGTTAACCCTTTCTGGCAGGCGTACTGCTGTGCGAAGTCCAGAAGCGCAGGATCATCCAGCGGTTTATCAGGGGCAGAGTAGGGTTGGCCGAGCAGGGTATATTTGTTCATGCCCAGCGTGTGGTACGGCAGAAAATGGATCTCGCGGACGTTGAGTTCGTCTGCGGCAAAGTTAGTGATGGCGGTAATCGACGCTTCATCGGCGTTGAAGCCCTGAATCAGCGGTACGCGGATGGTGACCTGTTTACCGGCGGCGGCCAGGCGTTTCAGGTTATCAAGGATCCGTTTGGCTGAACCGTCGGTCCACTGTTTGAACGTCCTGCCATCAACGTGTTTCAGGTCCGCCAGGAACAGATCGACATACGGTAATGAGGGTGCAATATAATGCCATGGCACGTGGAGACAGGTTTCCACGGCGGTATGTATGCCTTGCTCATGGCTGGCTTTAAACAGGGCATGAGCCAGATCGGGATTCATAAACGGTTCACCGCCGGACAGGGTTATCCCGCCGCCGCTGCGGTCATAGAACGGCTTGTCGCGCAGTACGGTGGACATAATCTCTTCGACCTGCTTTTCTTCACCACAGACGGTGAGCGCCTGCGTCGGGCAGCAGTCGGTGAGGGCGTCGAGAGTCTCTTCGTTAAGCTTTTCACGGTGGATAACCAGCCCATTCAGCGCACGATCGATAATGCCCGGCGCCGCTTTCTGGCACAGGTCGCAGCCTTCCAGGCACAGCCGTGCGTCAAAGAGTACATCCCGGTGGCGAGAGCGGCTTTCCGGATTCTGGCACCAGCGACAGCCCAGCGAGCAGCCTTTCAGGAACACCACGGTACGAATACCGGGGCCATCGTGGGTAGAGTAACGCTGAATATTGAAGATCATGTTTTCGCCTCTCATCTTGCATATGAAGATTAAATTACTTTCGAATGAAAGTTATCTTGATGCAGGTCAACTCCTGAGCAGGTTTTGTCGTGATAGGGTAAGTGCAGGCTAAATTTGAGGGTTACATCATGGAACTTTATCTCGATACTTCCGACGTCGCGGCAGTGAAACGGCTGGCGCGTATCTTCCCGCTGGCGGGCGTGACCACGAACCCCAGTATCGTGGCGGCAGGGAAAACGCCGCTCGAGGCGCTGCTACCGGCGCTGCAGGATGCGCTCGGCGGGAAAGGTCGCCTGTTCGCTCAGGTCATGGCGACCACCGCTGAAGGGATGGTGGAAGAGGCGCGTAAACTTCGCACCATTATCAACGATCTGGTGGTTAAAGTGCCGGTAACGGCGGAAGGTCTGGCGGCGATCAAAATGCTGAAAGCGGAAGGGATCCCGACGCTGGGTACGGCGGTGTACGGTGCAGCACAAGGGATGCTGTCCGCGCTGGCGGGCGCTGAGTATGTTGCCCCTTACGTTAACCGCGTGGACGCGCAGGGCGGGGACGGGATCCAGACGGTGGTTGAACTGCAGCAGCTTCTGACGCTGCATGCCCCGCAGTCAAAAGTGCTGGCCGCGAGCTTCAAAACGCCGCGTCAGGCACTGGACTGCCTGCTGGCCGGTTGTGAATCCATCACCCTGCCGCTGGATGTTGCTCAGCAGTTTATTACTTCGCCTGCGGTGGATGCGGCAATAGTGAAGTTTGAGCAGGACTGGCAAGGGGCGTTTGGCAGAACGACGCTCTGATACGGTTGCCGGGTTATGCTAACGCTTGCCCGGCAACCGTTTAGCGTCCGCAGACCTCACAGCCGGGGTTGCGCATCAGTTTCATCTCGCGGAACTGGCAGGTCATCGCGTCATACATCACGATTTTCCCCGCGGCAGGCGTCCCGTAATGCGCCAGCACTTTGATCGCTTCCATAGCCTGCAACGAACCTATGACGCCGACTAACGGAGCCATGACGCCCGCCTCCACGCAGGTGAGGGCGTTCTCGCCAAACAGACGGCTCAGGCAGCGATAGCAGGGTTCGCCCCCGGCGTAGGTAAAGACGCTGATTTGGCCTTCCATGCGAATGGCGGCACCGGAGACCAGCGGCGTTTTGTGGGCAAAACATCCTGCATTCAACTGATCGCGAATGGTGACGTTATCGGTACAGTCCAGCACCAGATCGTGTCGTGCTATCTGTGCCGACAGCGCCTCATCATCCAGCAGGGCGTCAATCAGGGTGAACTTCACGTGAGGATTGATGCGCGCCAGCGCCGCGCGGGCCGATTCCACTTTTGGCTGGCCGAGGGTCGCGTCGCTGTGCAGCGTCTGGCGCTGAAGGTTTGACACCGACACGGTATCAAAATCCAGCAGCGTCATATTGCCCACCCCCGCCGCGGCCAGGTACTGGGCCGCAGCGCAGCCCAGCCCCCCCAGCCCCACGACCAGCACCCGTGCTGCCTTAAGCGCTTCCTGACCGTCGAAATCAAAACCGCGCAGAACAATCTGGCGGTTATAGCGCATCATCTCCTGGTCGCTGAGTTCAGCCGTCATGTTAGCCTCCGAAGAGGTGGTTAAAGCTTTCCACCTCAACCCATTCACCCGGCTCCACGCTGCCGCGTTCACGCTCGAGAACGATAAAGCAGTTGCCCTGGCTGAACGAGCTGAAGATGTGTGAGCCCTGGTGTCCGGTGGTGCTCACTTCCAGCTCGCCTTCAGCGTTGCGCGTCAGAATACCGCGCTGGAAATCAAGACGGCCCGGTGATTTCTTCAGGCGCGTCGCCGCTCGTACGCGCTGGCGAATCGGCAGCGGGTGGGCCTGGTTACCAGACAGTTTTGCCAGCAGCGGAATAACCAACTGGTAGAAGGTCAGGGCAGCGGAAACCGGGTTACCCGGCAGGCCGCAGAACCAGCTGTGTTTCAGCTGACCAAACGCGAACGGTTTGCCCGGCTTGATGGCCAGTTTCCAGAAGCCGATCTCCCCCAGCTCTTCAAGAATGGTTTTGGTGTAATCCGCTTCACCTACGGAAACGCCGCCGGAGCTAATTACCACGTCCGCAGACTGGTCCGCTTCAATAAACGCGGCGCGCAGTTTCTCCGGATCATCCGCAATGATACCAAGGTTAATGACCTCACACCCCAGCTGTTCAAGCATCAGGTGTACCGCGAGGCGGTTAGTGTCGTAAATCTGGCCGTCCTGCAGTGGCTGGCCCGGAAGCTGGAGTTCATCCCCAGTGGAAAAGACCGCCACGCGTACCTTGCGGATAACGTCAATTTCTGCAATGCCGAGCGAGGCCAGCACCGGCAGTTCGCCCACCGTCAGTTTCTGCCCGGCGGCAAATACCGTTGCGCCACGCGTGATGTCTTCACCGGTACGACGGATATTCTGTCCCGCTTTAACACTCGCGGTGAAGCGGATGCCCGCTTCCGTTTGTTCGGTCTCTTCCTGCATCACCACCGCTTCGCAGCCTGGCGGTACGGGGGCACCGGTCATGATGCGTACGCAGGTACCCGCAGGCCACTCACCGTTAAACGGCTGACCGGCAAATGCTTTACCCGCCACGGGCAGCGCCGTATCCGTCCGGATATCCGCCAGGCGTACCGCGTAGCCGTCCATTGCGGAGTTATCGAACCCAGGCACGTTAAGCGGAGAGACGATATCGCGCGCGGCAATACGACCAAAACAGCGCACCAATGGCAGCGTCTCGTGGTCGTGCAGGGGGGAAATTCGGTCAAGCATCTGCGTGAGTGCCGCCTCAAGCGGCATCAGTCCGGCGGTAAAATCCATGGTGGGCTCCTGCGGAGTAACGACGAAAGCGTCCATTATGGCAGAAAAGTGCCACTAACTGTATGACCCGATGGGTGTACGCTTTACATCACAGTTGCGTCTTTCTATATTCAAAAATCATCTGAAGTTTCAGCGACGATAATGATATTTATAGAAAAAGCCGCAAATCAGGCTAACGGGTGATGGGAATGGTTAATGCGGTAATCGCAATTCATGGTGGCGCCGGGGCAATCACCCGTGCCCTGCTCAGTCCCGAGCAGGAAAAACGTTATATTGATGCGCTGTATGCCATTGTGGAAACGGGCCAGCGGATGCTGGAGGCGGGCGAGAGCGCGCTGGATGTGGTTACCGAGGCGGTACGTCTGCTGGAAGAGTGCCCGTTGTTTAACGCGGGCGTTGGTTCAGTCTTTACCCGCGATGAAACGCACGAGCTGGATGCCTGCGTCATGGACGGTGTCACCCTTAAAGCGGGCGCCGTCGCGGGGGTGAGCCATCTGCGTAATCCGGTGCTGGCCGCGCGTCTGGTGATGGAGGCGAGCCCGCATGTTCTTCTGACCGGGGCCGGGGCGGAGACGTTTGCCGCGGAACATGGCATGACGCCAGTTTCTCCCGATCTGTTTTCAACGCCGGAGCGTTATCAACAGCTGCTTGAGGCGCGCTCGGCAAACGTGACGCAGCTTGACCATACCGCGCCGCTCGATGAGCGCAGCAAAATGGGCACGGTAGGGGCGGTGGCTCTTGATAAAGCCGGGAATCTGGCTGCGGCCACGTCGACCGGCGGAATGACCAACAAACTGCCGGGCCGGGTAGGTGACAGTCCATTACCGGGGGCAGGGTGCTATGCCAATAACGCCACGGCGGCAGTGTCGTGCACCGGAACCGGTGAAGTGTTTATTCGCGCCCTCGCGGCGTATGACATCACCGCGCTGATGGATTACGGCGGGTTAAGCCTGGCCGAAGCCTGTGAGCGCGTGGTGATGGAGAAACTGCCCGCGCTGGGGGGGATCGGTGGGTTAATTGCGGTGGATCGTGAGGGCAACGTGGCATTGCCGTTTAACAGCGAAGGTATGTACCGCGCGTGGGGTTATGCCGGTGATGAACCCAGTACGGGGATCTATCGTGAATAAGGGGGCAAAGCGTGCCGCACAGTGAAGAGCTGGACAACCGTGAAGTGCTGGCTGTCCATCAACTGAATATTGCGTTTCAGGAAGAGCGGCAGTTCATCCCCGCAGTACAGAATTTATCGTTCTCGCTCAACCGCGGCGAAACGCTGGCGATTGTGGGCGAGTCCGGTTCAGGGAAATCGGTCACCGCACTGGCGCTGATGCGTCTGCTGGAACAGACCGGCGGACAGGTCAGCTGCGAAAAAATGCTGCTGCGCCGGCGTAACCACCAGGTCATTGATTTAAATGAGCTGAGCGCCTCGCAGATGCAGAGCGTGCGCGGGGCCGATATTGCGATGATCTTCCAGGAGCCGATGACCTCGCTGAACCCGGTCTTTCCGGTCGGGGAACAGATTGCCGAGTCCATCCGCCTGCATCAGGGGTTGAGTGGTGATGAGGCGCTTCGTGAAGCGAAACGCATGCTTGACCTGGTACGCATACCGGAAGCGCAGGCTATTCTGGGGCGCTACCCGCATCAGCTTTCTGGCGGTATGCGTCAGCGCGTCATGATTGCGATGGCGCTCTCCTGCCGTCCTGCGGTGCTGATTGCCGACGAACCCACGACGGCACTGGATGTGACTATTCAGGCGCAAATTCTGCAGCTTATCAAAGTGCTGCAGCAGGAGATGGAGATGGGGGTGATTTTCATCACCCACGATATGGGCGTGGTCGCCGATATTGCCGATCGCGTGCTGGTCATGCACAAGGGCAACGCCGTGGAAACCGGCACGGTTGAGCAGATTTTCCATGCGCCGGTTCATCCTTACACCAAAGCGCTGCTGGCGGCGGTTCCGCGGTTGGGGGCGATGAACGGCAGCGATTTACCGCGCCGGTTCCCGTTAATTTCTCTCGAAGCGGCAGGCCAGCAGGAAGATGAAATCGAGCAGGATACCGTGGTACCCGGCAAGCCGATTCTGGAAGTGCGCGATCTGGTGACCCGTTTTCCCCTGCGCAGCGGAATGTTTAACCGCGTGAAGCGCGAGGTGCATGCAGTTGAAAACGTCAGTTTTGATTTGTGGCCAGGCGAAACGCTGGCGCTGGTGGGAGAGTCGGGCTGCGGGAAATCTACCACCGGGCGGGCGCTGCTCAGGCTGGTGGAGTCCCAGGAGGGCAGCATAACCTTTAACGGGGAACGCATTGATACCCTTCCGGACAGCAAACTGCAGGCGGTAAGACGAGATATCCAGTTTATTTTTCAGGATCCGTATGCCTCCCTCGACCCGCGCCACACGGTGGGGTATTCACTTATGGAGCCGCTGCGGGTGCATAACCTGCTCGACGGTGAAGCCGCGCAGCGTCGGGTGGCCTGGCTGCTTGAGCGCGTGGGGCTGAAGCCAGAACATGCCTGGCGTTATCCGCACGAGTTTTCGGGCGGTCAGCGGCAGCGTATTTGCATTGCCCGCGCGCTGGCACTTAACCCGAAAGTGGTGATTGCAGATGAATCCGTCTCGGCGCTGGATGTCTCTATCCGGGCGCAAATCATTAATTTACTGCTCGACCTGCAGCGGGATATGGGGATTGCCTTCCTCTTTATCTCACACGACATGGCGGTGGTTGAGCGTATCAGCCACCGTGTCGCGGTGATGTTTATGGGACAAATTGTGGAGATAGGACCGCGCAGGGCGGTATTTGAAAATCCACAGCACCCTTACACACGCAAGCTTATCGCCGCAGTGCCGGTTGCCGACCCTGAGCATCGCCACGGCCAGCGTGTGCTGCTGCAGGACGAAATGCCGAGCAATATTCGTAAACGGGGCGAGGCGGTGGAGCGCGTGGCGCTGCGCGAGGTTGGCCCGGGGCATTTTGTGGCCCCCCCGCGTCAGGACAATGCATTCTCGCGGTTATAACTTAAAACAGGCAGGAGAACACAATGGTTAAATTTGTAGCGCGCAGATGGTTACTCGCCGCGAGCGTGACGGCAGCCCTGGCCGCCGCGCCGGCGTTCGCTGCCAAAGATGTGGTGGTCGCCGTCGGTTCCAATTTCACCACGCTGGATCCGTATGATGCCAACGACACGCTCTCCCAGGCGGTGGCGAAATCGTTCTATCAGGGGCTGTTTGGCCTGGATAGCGAGATGAAACTTAAAAATGTGCTGGCGGAAGGGTATACCGTTTCCAGCGACGGGCTGGTGTATACCCTTAAGCTCAGAACCGGCGTGAAGTTCCAGGACGGTACAGATTTCAACGCGGAGGCGGTGAAGATAAACCTCGATCGCGCCAGCAACCCGGAAAATAGCCTCAAGCGCTACAACCTGTATAAAAACATCGCCAGCACCGAGGTGGTCGACCCGACGACGGTGAAGATCACCCTGAAAGAGCCGTTCTCGGCGTTTATCAATATTCTGGCGCATCCTGCCACGGCGATGATTTCGCCTGCCGCGCTGAAAAAATACGGCAAAGAGATCGGGTTCCATCCGGTGGGGACCGGCCCCTACGAGCTGCTCACCTGGAACCAGACCGACTTTGTGAAGGTTAAGAAGTTTGCGGGTTACTGGCAGCCGGGCCTGCCGAAGCTGGACACCATTACCTGGCGTCCGGTGGTGGACAACAACACCCGCGCGGCGATGCTGCAGACCGGTGAGGCGCAGTTCGCGTTCCCGATCCCCTATGAGCAAGCCGCCATTCTGCAGAAAAACAGCAAGCTGGAGCTGGTCGCCAGCCCGTCCATTATGCAGCGCTATATCAGCATGAACGTGACGCAAAAGCCGTTTGATAACCCAAAAGTGCGTGAGGCCATCAACTACGCCATTAACCGCCAGGCGCTGGTAAAAGTCGCCTTTGCTGGCTATGCCACGCCGGCTACCGGCGTGCTGCCTCCGGCGATCGCCTATTCGCAAAACTATCAACCGTGGCCTTACGATCCGGCCAAAGCGCGTGAGCTGTTAAAAGAGGCGGGCTTCCCGAACGGCTTTAGCACCACGCTCTGGTCGTCGCATAATCACAGTACCGCTCAGAAGGTGCTGCAATTTACCCAGCAGCAGCTGGCGCAGGTAGGTATCAAGGCACAGGTCACCGCGATGGATGCCGGTCAGCGTGCGGCTGAGGTGGAAGGGAAAGGGCAGAAAGAGAGCGGCGTACGGATGTTCTACACCGGCTGGTCGGCCTCTACCGGTGAAGCGGACTGGGCGCTGTCGCCGCTGTTCGCCTCACAGAACTGGCCGCCGACCCTGTTCAACACGGCCTTCTACAGCAACCCGAAGGTGGATAAAGACCTGGCGGATGCCCTGAAAACGACCAAACCGGAAGAGAAAGCACGCCTGTATAAAGAGGCGCAGGATATCATCTGGAAAGAGTCACCGTGGGTACCGCTGGTGGTGGAAAAACTGGTTTCCGCGCATAACAAAGCGCTGACCGGGTTCTACATCATGCCGGATACGGGCTTTAGCTTTGATGAAGCAGATTTAAAATAATACTCATGCCCGCAGGCCACCGCCTGTGGGATGAGAGGGAAAGGCATGCTGAATTATGTTTGTAAACGCCTGTTGGGGCTTATCCCGACGCTGCTGATTGTGGCGGTGCTGGTGTTTTTGTTTGTTCATATGCTGCCGGGCGATCCGGCACGTCTGGTTGCAGGGTCAGATGCGGATGCAACGGTTATCGCGCTGGTGCGAAAACAACTGGGCCTCGACCAGCCTTTGTATATGCAGTTTCTCCACTATATTGGCAACGTTCTGCAGGGTGACTTTGGCACTTCTATGGTGTCACGTCGTCCGGTTTCGGAAGAGATTGCCAGCCGCTTTATGCCCACGTTCTGGTTAACCATTGCCAGCATGAGCTGGGCGGTGCTGTTTGGTCTTGGCGCAGGAATTGTCGCTGCCGTCTGGCGCAACCGCTGGCCGGATAAGCTCGGTATGGCTCTGGCCGTCACGGGCATTTCCTTCCCGGCATTTGCACTGGGGATGCTGCTGATGCAGATATTCTCCGTGGAGCTGGGCTGGCTGCCGACGGTCGGGGCCGACACCTGGAAACACTACATTCTGCCCTCAATGACGCTGGGCGCGGCTGTTGCTGCCGTGATGGCCCGCTTTACCCGCGCCTCGTTCGTTGACGTGCTGAGCGAAGATTATATTCGCACCGCCCGGGCGAAAGGGGTCAGCGAGAAATGGGTCATCCTCAAACACGGCTTTCGTAACGCGATGATCCCGGTGGTGACGATGATGGGGCTCCAGTTTGGTTTCCTGCTGGGCGGCTCGATTGTGGTGGAGAAGGTCTTTAACTGGCCGGGGCTGGGACGTCTTTTGGTGGATTCAGTCGAAATGCGTGATTACCCGGTTATTCAGGCCGAAGTCCTGCTTTTCTCACTGGAATTTATTCTTATCAACTTAGTGGTGGATGTGCTCTACGCCGCCATTAACCCGGCCATCAGGTATAAGTAAAATGCGATTGTTGAACTGGCGTCGTCAGGCCATGTTAAACGCTATGCCGGGGCTAAAGCCGGACCATATCCGCACGCCGTGGTCTGAATTCTGGCGGCGTTTTCGCCGTCAGCCGGTCGCCATGACGGCGGGGCTGTTTGTCCTGCTGCTGATTGTGGTGGCGGTCATTGCGCCGTGGGTAGCACCGTTTGATGCGGAAAACTATTTTGATTACGACCGTCTCAATGATGGACCGTCGATGCTGCACTGGTTCGGCGTGGACTCGCTTGGGCGCGACATCTTCAGCCGCGTGCTGGTGGGGGCGCAGATCTCTCTCGCCGCCGGGGTTTTTGCGGTACTGATTGGCGCGGCAATCGGCACCGTGCTGGGTCTGGTCGCCGGATATTACGAAGGCTGGTGGGACCGCATCATCATGCGTATCTGCGACGTGTTGTTTGCCTTCCCGGGCATTCTGCTGGCGATTGCGGTGGTGGCGATAATGGGCAGCGGTATGGCTAACGTCATTATTGCGGTTGCGGTCTTCTCAATACCGGCGTTTGCGCGTCTGGTACGAGGCAACACGCTGGTGCTCAAACAGCAAACCTTTATTGAGTCTGCGCGCAGCATGGGGGCCAGCGATGCCACTATCCTGTTCAGCCATATTCTGCCGGGAACGGTATCGTCTATCGTGGTCTATTTTACCATGCGTATCGGCGTGTCGATTATCTCGGCGGCCAGCCTGTCGTTTCTGGGGCTGGGTGCGCAACCGCCTACACCGGAGTGGGGCGCGATGCTGAATGAAGCAAGAGCGGACATGGTCATTGCTCCGCACGTGGCCATCTTCCCGAGCCTGGCCATTTTCCTGACCGTGCTGGCGTTTAACCTGCTGGGTGACGGATTACGCGACGCGCTGGATCCGAGGATTAAGGGGTAGGATGGAAACCCTCTCCCGGCGGGAGAGGGTGAAGGGAAGGGTAAACGCCGTTAAACCCGGCTTCCCCACAAATCATACTCGTCGGCGTTCTCAACTTTCACGCGGACAATATCGCCCGGCTTAACGCTGGTTTCGCCGTTCAGGTAGACCGCGCCGTCGATTTCAGGGGCATCCGCCATGCTGCGGCCAATTGCGCCTTCTTCGTCCACTTCATCGATGATGACCAGAATTTCGCGGCCCACTTTTTCCTGCAGACGTTCAGCAGAGATCTGCTGTTGCAGCTGCATGAAGCGGTTCCAGCGCTCTTCTTTCACCTCTTCCGGAACCTGATCCGCCAGTTCGTTGGCGGTCGCGCCTTCGACCGGGCTGTATTTGAAGCAGCCTACGCGGTCCAGACGTGCTTCTTTCAGGAAGTCGAGCAGCATCTGGAAATCTTCTTCGGTTTCGCCCGGGAAGCCCACGATGAAGGTGGAACGCAGGGTCAGGTCCGGGCAGATTTCACGCCACTGTTTGATGCGTGCCAGCTGGCGATCGACGGAGCCAGGACGCTTCATCAGCTTCAGAATACGCGGGCTGGCGTGCTGCAGCGGGATATCCAGATACGGAAGAATTTTCCCTTCTGCCATCAGCGGGATGACATCGTCAACGTGCGGATACGGGTAGACGTAATGCAGACGTGTCCAGATACCCAGTTTGGCAAGCTGTTCGCACAGGCCAACCATGCTGGTTTTCACCGGCTCACCGTTGTGGAAACCAGAGCGATGCTTCACGTCGACGCCATAGGCCGAGGTATCCTGAGAAATGACCAGCAGCTCTTTAACGCCTGCGTCTGCCAGACGTTTGGCTTCTGCCAGCACTTCACCAATCGGACGGCTGACCAAATCGCCACGCATGGACGGGATAATGCAGAAGGTGCAGCGATGGTTGCAGCCTTCGGAAATTTTCAGGTACGCATAGTGACGCGGGGTCAGCTTCACGCCCTGTTCTGGCACCAGGCTCAGGAACGGATTGTGCTTAGGTTTAGGGACATAGTGATGAACATGCTCCAGTACCTGCTCGTAGCTGTGCGGGCCGGTGATCTCCAGCACTTTCGGGTGCACTTCGCGGATCTGGTCCACTTTCGCGCCCAGACAGCCGGTCACAATCACTTTGCCGTTTTCCGTCAGGGCTTCACCGATGGCTTCCAGTGACTCCTGAACCGCGCTGTCGATAAACCCGCAGGTGTTAACGATCACCATGTCGGCGTTGTCGTAGCTTGGCACCACGTCATAGCCCTCGGTGCGCAGTTCGGTCAGGATGCGTTCAGAATCCACCAGGTTTTTTGGGCAGCCCAGGGAGACGAAGCCGATTTTAGGCTGGTGCGTAACATTGCTCATAGGTTAAAAATTCATCAATTATGGAGTTATCAGGGCGGGATTTTACAGCGTTCCGCGGTGGATTTATACACTCTTTGCGAGGCGGATGACCGGCAAGAAGGTTGTAACATTGTAAATAATGTTAATCAGTTAAGAATTATTGATCTCAGGCATTAAACTGTACAAAAAATAACCTTATTCTGAATGTGCACAATGGCTGACAGAGGAGGAAAGAGCATGTCCGTTGACAGACTGAAACGCGATCTGCTTAACAAGCTGATCAATGCCCGAATCGACCTTGCCGCGTACCTGCAGTTGAGGAAGGCAAAAGGGTATATGTCAGTCAGCGAAAGCGAACATCTGCGTGATAATCTCTTTGAACTTTGCAACTTCATGCGTGAAAAAGCACCCGTCCTGAAAGCGGAATACGCCGAAAGCGAACTCGTTGCGCTGCGCCGCGCCGCCGAGGTGCTCTCCATTGCAGGGGTATGTTTGATGAACGGACGCCACGACTGCCCGAATTTTATCGCTGTTAACGCGGAGAAGCTTGAAAACTGCCTGACCACGCTCTCTCTATGCATCATGTGTCTGAACAAGCACGAGACGCTTGAACAACACTGACACCGGGGGAGGCAACTCCCCCTTCTGATTAAGCTTTTGTAAAAGTGATAACGTGCCCGGACCCAGTGGCTAACCTTTATGCCATAAACCGATAAAGGAGCGCGTTATGCATCGATCTTCGCTGATTTTCCTGCCTGCGTTTTTTTTCCCGATTTCTCTCCTCGCCGCCCCTGACGCGGTAAAAGTCGACGTTGTGCAAAACCGGCTCGATCATCCCTGGTCGATGGCGTTCCTGCCGGACAATAAAGGGCTGCTGGTGACCCTTAAGGGAGGCCAGTTAAAGCACTGGCAGGCCGGAAAAGGGCTTTCCGATCCGATCGTCGGCGTACCCAAGGTCTGGGCAAACGGCCAGGGCGGGTTGCTGGATGTGGCACTCGCCCCGGATTTTGAAAAATCGCGCCGCGTCTGGCTGAGCTATGCCGAGGCGGGGAATGACGGCAAAGCGGGAACGGCGGTTGGCTATGGCCGCTTAAGCGATGATCTCTCCCGAATTGAAGGTTTCCAGGTGGTCTTCCGTCAGATGCCGAAACTGTCCACCGGTAACCATTTCGGTGGTCGACTGGTCTTCGACGGTAAAGGCCATCTGTTTATTGGTCTGGGCGAGAACAACCAGCGTCCGACGGCGCAGGATCTGGATAAACTGCAGGGCAAAGTTGTGCGCCTGACGGAGGACGGCAAAGTGCCTGCCGATAATCCGTTTGTGAACACTCCCGGCGCACGGCCCGAAATCTGGTCTTACGGCATTCGTAATCCGCAGGGGATGGCGATGAACCCCTGGAGCGACACGCTATGGCTTAACGAGCACGGCCCGCGCGGCGGGGATGAAATCAATATCCCGGAGAAAGGCAAAAACTACGGCTGGCCGCTGGCGACGCACGGTATCAACTACAGCGGCCTGAAGATCCCGGAAGCCCAGGGCGAGCACGTCGAGGGAACGGAAAAGCCGCTGTTTGTCTGGAAAGTGTCCCCCGCCGTGAGCGGGATGGCGTTTTACAACAGTGACGTATTCCCGCAGTGGAAAAACACGCTGTTCGTCGGGGCGCTGAAGGAGAAAGACGTTATCGTGCTGAGCGTGGAGGGCAACACGGTCACCGAGAAGGGGCGAATTTTAGGTGACAGAGACCAGCGCATTCGCGATGTGCGGGTGGGGCCGGATGGGTATCTGTATGTCCTGACCGATGAGACGGACGGGCAACTGTTGAAAGTCAGCCCGTCCGGATCGTAATCAGGTCACCGGGATCATCACCACGTGACGGTATGCCGGGCGCTCGCTCAGTTGCTTCAGCCAGCGCTCAAGGTGCGGGCGCGGCGTCCAGGTAACGTCAATGTTGGTCAGGTTCCAGATGAAGGGCGCAACGGCAATATCGCCTACGCCGAAGCGTTCGCCTGAGAACCACGGATGCTTCGCCAGTTCGTCGTCCATCATCGCAAACAGGTTTTCACAGGTGTCCTGGGCTACATGAATGGCAGGATAGTCGCGGTCAGCTTCGGGAGTTCTGACAAGCCCCATCAGGATCACGCGGTGTGCGGGGGAGAGCGTCTGGTTTGCCCAGTCCATCCACTTTTCACCCTGAGCGCGTTGGGCAGGACTGTCCACCCACAGACGGCTCTGACCATACTGTGCCGCGAGGTAACGCACGATGGTGTTGGACTCCCACAGCGTCACGTCGGTTTCTTCGTCGCGCAGCAAGGGCACCAGACCGTTTGGGTTCATGGCCAGATAGTCGGCATCTTTATTTACCCCAAACTGTAACCCTGCCATCACCTGCTTAAACGGTAAATCCAGCTCCTCCAGCGTCCAGAGGACTTTCTTAACGTTGGTTGAATTGTTCCTGCCCCACAGCGTAATCATAGAAACTCCCGAAATAGTCAAACAACCTGAAATGTGAATCAACGCCAGCGATTTGCCATGGTGAGATAAACCTAACAATTACGCAACAGAAGACAAAAAAATCGCCTGAATCAAAGCGTATCTGAATGTTATTGCATAAACTTTAATAACTTTACCTTGGTTAGGTTTCTTTAACCGTTTTAGTGCGCTATTACTCATCGCTTCTTGCGACACGGTGATGTGACGTAATTTTTGAATGGACACTCGGGTGGCATTTATGACGCGAAAAATGACTTCTCTGCGCAGCCTGGCGGCAGGCTCTGCGCTCCTTTTCCTGTTTGTACCAACTCTCTACGCAGCGGAACAGGCTGCGCCCGAAGCGCCGCCTGTGGATGCGCGCGCCTGGATCCTGATGGATTATTCCAGTGGTAAAGTGCTGGCGGAAGGCAATGCGGATGAGAAACTTGACCCGGCAAGCCTGACGAAAATCATGACCAGCTATGTGGTGGGTCAGGCGCTGAAAGCGGGCAAAATCAAGCTTGACGATATGGTCACTATCGGGAAGGACGCCTGGGCGACCGGCAACCCGGCGCTGCGTGGGTCATCGGTGATGTTCCTCAAACCCGGCGATCAGGTGTCAGTGTCTGATTTGAATAAAGGGGTCATTATCCAGTCCGGTAACGATGCCTGTATTGCGCTGGCCGATTACGTTGCGGGCAGCCAGGACTCCTTTATTGGCCTGATGAACGGCTACGCGCAAAAACTGGGCCTGACCAATACCACCTTTAAAACCGTGCACGGCCTTGATGCGCCGGGTCAGTTCAGTACCGCGCGCGACATGGCGCTGTTAGGCAAAGCGTTGATCCACGACGTGCCGGATGAATATGCCATCCACAAAGAAAAAGAGTTTACCTTCAACAAAATCCGCCAGCCGAACCGTAACCGTCTGCTGTGGAGCAGCAACGTCAACGTCGACGGTATGAAGACCGGCACCACGGCCGGCGCGGGTTATAACCTGGTCGCTTCCGCAACTCAGGGCGATATGCGCCTGATCTCGGTCGTGCTGGGCACCAAAACCGACCGCATTCGTTTTAATGAATCAGAAAAATTGCTGACCTGGGGTTTCCGCTTCTATGAAACCGTCACGCCAATTAAACCGGATGCCACGTTCATCAGCCAGCGCGTCTGGTTTGGTGACAAGAGTGAAGTGAACCTGGGGGCGGGTGAAGGCGGGTCGGTGACCATTCCCCGTGGTCAGCTGAAAAACCTGAAAGCCAGCTACACCCTGACCGACAGCCAGCTCACCGCGCCGCTGAAAAAAGGCCAGGTGGTAGGGACGATTGATTTCCAGCTTAATGGCAAATCGATTGAACAGCGTCCGCTGATTGTGATGGAAGCGGTAGAAGAGGGCGGTTTCTTTAGCCGGATGTGGGACTTCGTCATGATGAAATTCCACGGATGGTTTGGCAGCTGGTTCAGTTAAGCCTCCATTGTCGGGTGGCATCGCGCCACCCGGTATGACCTCTGCACCTGACTCAGTACATCAACTTCACCTGCTGCGCTTTCGCGTAGGCCACGGTCTCTTCATCCGGACGGCAATCGCTGACGATGGCGTCAAAACGCGATAACTCACCCATTCTTGCCGGACGAACCTTGCCAAACTTGCTGTGATCGACCACCAGCACATGGTACTGCGCGGCGCTTAATGCCCAGTGCTTGACCGGCAACTCTTCAAGGTTAAAGCAGGTTGCTCCCTGACGGACAGTGACCCCCGCTGCGGAATAAAACGCGATATCCGGACATACGTTGCTGAGCGTATCCTGCAGATTCAGCGGCTTAAAGATGGCATTGCTGGCGTGAAACTCACCGCCACAGAGGATCACCCGGCATTCGGGTTTCTCCTGCAGTGCCAGAAAGGTATTCAGCGAGTAACACACCGCCGTAAACGGGATGCTGCTGTCGATCGCTTCGATTATCCACGGCGTGGTGGTGCCGCAGTCAAAAAACAGCGTCTGATGCGGCTGCACCAGCGAGGCCGCAAGCCGGGCGGCTTTGCGTTTCTCTTCCACCAGGCGCGTCTTTTGGTCGCTGATCAGATAATGGCTGGCGCTACGCGGCTCAAGCACAATGTACCCGCCCAGCAGCACGACAGGCGCGCTCTCGCTGTTCAGATCCCGGCGAATGGTCATCTCAGAGACCCCGAGGAGACTGGCGGCTTCCTTAAGATGAAGCTTATCACTGCGCTTCAGCGCCTGTATCAGTTGAGCAATGCGGTCATCGCGACGTGTTTCCATAGTTCCTCGGGATAAAAAAGTGAACCCCCGCAGGGCGGGGGTTCAAGTGTAACCTGTCAGACTGGGGTTAGTCACGTATCCAGCCTTTGCGGATCGGGATAGCAAAAAGGGTGCGATACAGATAAGACAGGCCGCGGTAGAGCGCTTCACCGAAGAGATTCCACAGGATCGCTGCGCTGACGCAGCCGATGAGACCGACCAGCAACCCCCCCACCATATCCATCGGCCAGTGGACGCCGAGATAAACGCGAGACCAGGCGATAGCCCCTGCCACCACCATCAGCACCACACCCGACCACAGACGATGCCAGAACAGGAAGGCCAGCGCGAAGGTAAAGATAACCGTCCCGTGATCGCTTGGGAACGAGTCATCCGGGGCATGGTGCAGGAAGGTATACCCCGCGTGGTCGACGAAGGGGCGGTCGTGCGGGAACGCCAGGCCCAGAATGTAGCTGACCAGCACGCTGATCCCGAGGGCCATCGCCATCTTAATTACCAGCTGACGCTGCGCCTTCACCTGGCTTCTCGGCCCCCACAGCCAGAGGATCGCCGCCAGCACCGGCACGATACTGATCAGATCTTTTGCCAGGAAGGTGGCGAAATCAATCATCCACTCTGGCGAGGCCGGAGTGGCGTTGATGAGATAAAACAGCTGGTAATTCAAATTCTCTAACATAGCGTTGTCACTCTTTAGCAAACCAGGTGGAGACCAGACCGTAGACCACCAACTGGGAAAACCAGACCCACCACCCAGCCCACAGGTTGTGAGAGAAAAAATGCGCCCCGCGCATGACCTGGCCGTAACCCATCGCCAGACCTAAAGCGACGCCCAGCACAACGAAGCACCAGGCAAGACGCGGACGCTCGCGCCAGAAGGCAAAGAACAGTCCCATCACCATAAAGCCGCTGGAGGCATGACCGCCGGGGAAACAGCGCCCCGGACCGCTGTCAGCGGGAGCGGCACTGAACAGCGGATAAGAAACGGCCTTACCGCCATACTCCACCAGATCCCACGGGCAGCTGTGATGGCTTATGCTTTTCAGTACGCCAACCACCAGCGCGCCAAGCCCCATCAGCAGCGCGGCCGTGACCAGTCTCGCATTGCGCCTGAACGCGCCATAAATGAGCGCAACAGCACCTGCGGCGATGGCGATGTACTTCGCCAGTCGATGGTTCAGCAGGTCCAGCAGGTGGTCTTGCTGCAGTGGAAAACGGTGAGCAGCCGCGTCATACCATAAACCGGTGATCCATCTGTCGAGCGTTTCATCGCGGGATAGCCAGGTAAACAGCACGGCAAGGGCTATCAGTATTAAAAGCTGATAACCATAAAAGCGGGGTGGTAGACGGTAAAGTCGTTTTGTCTTATTTGTCTGTAAGTTAGACAATTCTGAACGGCTGGAAGTGGGTGCCATAATCCGGAGTCGTTGACGAGAAATGGGGCTATCATAAATCTGTCAACTTAAGGAAACCTTAAACAAAGACGATATGTGCTTTATTTCTGTTTCTTCTGGATAAATCACTATCTCGGGCCAGGGCATTTCATTACACTCGTCGCGATTTTGTCACGATAAAGAGATTGCATGTTAAACCGTTCTTCTTCTGGTTCACGTCTGGGTCGTCAGGCGTTGCTTTTCCCCTTATGTCTGGTGCTCTACGAATTCTCTACTTACATCGGCAACGATATGATCCAGCCCGGCATGCTGGCCGTTGTCGAACAGTACAACGCAGGGATCGAATGGGTACCGACTTCCATGACCGCCTATCTGGCTGGCGGCATGTTTTTGCAGTGGCTGTTAGGGCCGCTGTCGGATCGTATTGGCCGTCGTCCGGTGATGCTGACGGGCGTGGTGTGGTTTATCGTGACCTGCCTCGCCACGCTGCTGGCGCAAAATATTGAGCAATTTACCCTGCTGCGCTTCCTGCAGGGGGTGAGCCTCTGCTTTATCGGTGCCGTCGGGTATGCCGCCATCCAGGAGTCGTTTGAGGAAGCGGTGTGTATCAAGATTACCGCGCTGATGGCGAACGTGGCGCTGATCGCGCCCCTGCTGGGGCCGCTGGTGGGTGCTGCCTGGGTACACGTTGCACCGTGGGAAGGGATGTTCGTGCTGTTTGCCGTGCTGGCCGCCGTCGCTTTCTTTGGCCTGCACCGCGCGATGCCGGAAACCGCTACCCGTCTGGGTGAGAAACTGTCGCTAAAAGAGCTGGGCCGGGATTACAAAGAAGTGCTGAAGAACGGCCGCTTTGTGGCGGGCGCGCTGGCGACGGGGTTTGTTAGCCTGCCTCTGCTGGCGTGGATTGCCCAGTCGCCGGTCATTATCATCAGCGGCGAGCAGCTCAGCAGCTATGAGTATGGCCTGCTGCAGGTGCCAATTTTTGGCGCGCTGATTATCGGTAACCTGGTGCTGGCGCGTCTCACATCCCGCCGTACGGTGCGTGCCTTGATCATTATGGGCGGCTGGCCCATTGCTGCCGGGCTGGTTCTGGCGGCGGTCGCGACAGTGGTGTCGTCCCATGCGTATCTGTGGATGACCGCAGGATTAAGCGTTTACGCGTTCGGTATCGGTGTGGCGAATGCCGGGCTGGTGCGCCTGACCCTGTTCGCCAGCGAGATGAGCAAAGGCACGGTGTCAGCGGCGATGGGCATGTTGCAAATGCTGATTTTCACCGTTGGAATCGAGGTGAGCAAACACGCCTACGCATTTGGCGGCAACGGTCTGTTCAGCCTGTTTAATCTGGCTAACGGCGTGCTGTGGGTTGGGCTTATCGTGGTGTTCCTGAAGGATAAACGCGTCGGGAATGCTTTACAGCCGTAAGCTGTTTTCCCTCTCCCGGCGGGAGAGGGCCATGGTGGCGTCAATGAAACGGCGCTTCGCCGTTCAACACCTTATCAATTACATCCAGCACGCCTTCGTCGTTATTGTGCGGGGCTTCAAAGCGCGCCACCGCCTTAATATGCGGCCTGGCGTTTGCCATCGCAAAGCTGAACCCTGACTGGCGCAACATTTCTACGTCGTTCCCGCTATCGCCAAAAGCCACCACTTCGCTGTCATCAATGCCCCAGCGCTTTTGCAGTATTCGCAGACCGTTGGCTTTATGCACCCCGGGGATGATGAGGTCGATACTGCCGTGGCCGGTCGTGACGGGCACCATAATGTCGTTCAGCTTTTCGTGCAGCATCGCCTGAATACGCGGGATGTCGTCGTCAGAGACGTTAAGCCCGAATTTGAAGAAAATATCGTTCAGGTTGCCGAAATCACTCACCATTTCGAGACGGTGGTAGTACTTTGCCGCGATATCCTTAAAGCCGTCGTCATAGTGCTTCAGCGTATAGGCGCTGCTTTTTCCGCAGGCGATAATCTCAATGCCCGGCACATCGTTTAACACGGCGGCAACGGTGTCGAAGTGCGTCTTCGATAGTTCACCGTTAAAGACATCTTCCCCGGCGCTGACCACCCAGCCGCCATTTTCCGCGACAAACGCAATTTCATGGGCAATCTCCGGGAAAAAGGAAATCAGCTGGTAGTACTGGTTGCCGCTGGCAACCGCAAAGCGAATGCCTTGCGCTTTCATTCGTGCATATTGCGCCAGAAAACGCGGGCGGTTATAGGTCTTGGCATCGCTCAGAAACGTGCCATCCATGTCGACGGCGATCAGTTTAACGCTCATATCCCTTCTCCAGTGTCGTTTGTTCCGTTTCCGGCTTCGCGACCGCGCGCGCTACCAGCGCTGCGATGATCACTAACCCTAACACCACCAGCATGGCGCTGCGCAGCCCGTAGTGCTCACCGAGGAAGCCGAGCAGCGGTGGCCCCACCAGGAAGGCGAGGTAGCCCGTGGTGGCCACCACGCTGACGCGGGTCGGTGCATCCGGACCAGTGTCGCTGGCGGCTGAAATGGTGAGCGGGAAGCCAAGCGATGCCCCCAGACCCCAGAGGATCACCGACACGCCGGCAATCCAGTCCACGTCCACAAAGATGATCATCGCAATCCCCAGCCCGCCCAGCAGGGCGCTGGCACGCACCACCGCCACGCGGCTGTAGCGGTCAATAAACCAGCCGCCGGTAAAGCGCCCGACGGTCATCCCGAGGGTGAAACCGGCGTAGATCAGGGAGCCGGAGGTTGGACTAAAACCGTGGCCGTCAACCATCAGCAGCGGCAGCCAGTCGTTAGCGGACCCTTCCGCAAAGGCCATCGCCAGCACCACCACGCCGATCAGCATCAGCTGAATGTCGCGGTAAAACGGCAGCCCTTTTTCCGCGGTGGCGTGTTCGTCAGAGGTGTTCTTGCCGGTGCCGTCAGGGATCGCCCGGATACCAGTCAGAATGGGGATAATACATACCAGTGCGGCCAGCAGAATATGCAGGTTCGCGGCGACGCCCGAGGCCGTCAGCGCCATCCCCACACCCGCACCGGCCAGCGTGCCAAGGCTGTAAAAGCCATGCATCATCGGCAGTACGGTTTTATTCATCTCCCGTTCAACCGTTGCCCCTTCAACGTTAATGGCCACTTCAGCGGCACCGAAGCTGCCGCCAAACACCGTCAGCCCAAGGGCAAACAGCACCGGCGAGGCAAACCACAGCGCCACGCTCAGCACCAGCATCCCGAACACGGCACAGCACATGGTGGTGCGGATGACCGCCCGTGTACCGAAGCGTTTGACAAGCCACGCGGAGCACAGAATACCGCTCATGGAGCCTATCGAAAGGCCAAACAGCACGATGCCCATCTCGGCCGTTGAGACGGATAAAATATCGCGAATGGCCGGGGTACGCGTGGCCCATGAGGCCATCAGCAGACCGGGAATAAAGAAGAACATAAACAGCGCCCACATGCGCAGCTGCAGAGTTCTACGGGGGGAGGTCAGAGTCATTGAAGTCAGCACCGGAAGTACAACAATAGCGACAACACTAGCAAGTTTGTGTACATTTGTACACAAACCACGTGGGGAATTTATGAGCAGAGCACCGAACGATCCTCAACGCCGGGAGAAGATCCTGCAGGCGACCCTGGACACCATTGCAGAGCACGGTATTCATGCCGTGACGCACCGGAAAATTGCCACCTGCGCGGGCGTGCCGCTGGGGTCGATGACCTACTATTTTGACGGTATGGAGTCGCTGCTGGAAGAGGCCTTTACGTGGTTTACCCGGCAGATGTCGCAGCAGTATCGGGATTTCTTCGCCGGCGTGACCGGGCCAGAAATGGCGTGCGAATCCATCACCACGCTGATCCACAGTTCGCAGGTCACGACGCCGCAGAATATGGCGCTGATGTACCAGCTCTATGCCTTTATGCACCGCAGTGCGGCGCTCAAAACGGTAATGCAGGACTGGATGAAGATGAGCCAGACCACGCTTGAGCAGTGGTTCGACCCGGTGACCACCCGCGCGCTGGATGCCTTTATCGAAGGGATGACGCTGCACTTTGTGACCGACAGAGCCCCGCTCACCCGGGAGGAGATCCGGGCGATGGTCGGCAGGATAGCGGGCGAGAGCGGACGTTAGATTGTGGTCGCGCCGGCCGTCATGTTTACCGTTGTTCCCGTGATGGCACCGGCTGCATCTGACGCCAGAAACGCGATGGTGTCTGCCACCTGCTCCAGCGTCGGCAGGCGATTCAGCATCGTGCTCTGTGCCGCGCCCTCCAGAAACTGCTCCACGCTGATACCCATCGCCTGCGCCTTGATGGCGAACAGGTCACCCACACAGGAACCGGCCTGAACCGCGTCGGCTATCGCATGCGAACGCACGCACAGGACGCGAATATTCTTTGCCCCCAGCTCCGCCGCGAGCGCACGGGTTAACGCTTCCGTTCCCGCGCAGCCAACGATATGCCCGAGATGTCCCGGCATCGCCATATTTGCAGCCGGCGCAACGACGGTGATAAGCGTTCCGGCACGCTCACCGCCCATACGGGGTGCGACAGCTTTGGCGATGTTGAAATAGGCGGCCAGAAAAGGGTCGAACCCCTGTCTGAATTCACTGAGCGTTAATGCGTCGAGGCGTTTACCCTGGTCGTGCATAAAGCCCGTGGCATTCACGACGATATCAATGCCGGTAATGTCCGGGAGCGTCGCGTCGGCATCGAGAGCATCGAAAACAAACAGCCGGGCTGACCCGCCAGCGGCGTGAATGCGGTTAGCGACGTGCTCCAGCCTGGCCTGATCGCGTGCCGCGAGGTAGACCGTAGCCCCTTCACGGGCGAGCGCATACGCGGCGGCGCTGCCAATAGCGCCGCTGCCACCAAAGATAACGGCGGTTTTATTTTTGAGACTCATACCTGCATCCCCCCACCAGACCGGTCCATCAAATTATGGGTCGGGTGACGGCGGATGCAACTCCGCCACGGGGCAGGGTATGTGGCTGACAAGACTTACGGCATCACTATCAGCAGATTAGCTGCCGGAGATTTTTTTTCCGCTGGCGTCCACCACCGCTTCGCCATCTTCTTTCGTAAACGCCCCTTTCTGTGCATCAGGCAGGATATCGAGTACGACTTCGGAAGGGCGGCACAGGCGAGTGCCCAGCGGCGTCACTACGATCGGACGGTTAATCAGGATCGGATGCTGCAGCATAGCATCGATAAGCTGGTCGTCGGTAAACCGGTCCCCGGCGAGGCCCAGCTGTTCATAAGGTTCGACATTTTTGCGCAGCAAATCCCGCACGGAAATCCCCATCTCAGCAATCAGTCTGGTCAGTTCATCACGTGACGGTGGGTTCTCAAGGTACAGAATAATTTCGGGTTCAGTGCCGCTGTTGCGGATCATCTCCAGCGTGTTGCGTGAGGTGCCGCAGGCTGGATTGTGGTAAATGGTGATATGGCTCATATCCGTTACTCATTACAGTGTGAAGGAGAGACGTAACGCCAGCGCGGCGAGCGTCACAAACAGAACTGGCAACGTCATGATGATGCCTGTCCGGAAATAATAGCCCCAGGTGATCGTCATGTTTTTCTGCGCCAGGACATGGAGCCAGAGCAGGGTGGCCAGGCTGCCGATAGGCGTGATCTTCGGACCCAGGTCGCAGCCAATCACGTTGGCATAAATCATCGCGTCCTTAATCACACCCGATGCCGTGCTGCCATCGACAGACAGTGCCCCAATCAGGACGGTCGGCATATTGTTCATTATGGATGACAGGAACGCCGTGATGAACCCGGTACCGAGCGTGGTGGCCCACAGGCCATGTCCGGCGAGGAGATTGAGTACCCCTGACAGATACTCCGTCAGCCCGGCATTGCGCAGGCCATACACCACCAGGTACATCCCCAGCGAGAAGATAACGATCTGCCACGGTGCGCCACGAAGCACTTTTCCCGTATTAATGGCATGCCCGCGCTTTGCAACGGCAAACAAAATCAACGCGCCTGCTGTCGCGATAGCACTGACCGGAATGCCGAGCGGTTCAAGTACAAAGAACCCGACAAGGAGCAGTAACAGAACAATCCAGCCCGTTCTGAAGGTTGGAAGATCGTTAATCGCGCGGGAAGGCTCGCGGAGTTTTGACAGGTCGTATCCCGGCGGAATGTCCTTTCGAAAGAACAGGTGCAGCATCACCAGCGTGGCCGCAATCGCGGCCAGATCCACGGGGATCATCACCGAGGCGTATTCGCTGAACCCCAGCGAGAAGAAGTCTGCCGATACGATATTGACCAGGTTCGAAACGATCAGCGGCAGGCTGGCAGTGTCGGCGATAAATCCAGCCGCCATGACAAACGCCAGCGTGGCCTGCTTGCTGAACCCGAGGGCGAGCAGCATGGCGATAACGATGGGCGTGAGGATAAGCGCCGCGCCGTCGTTGGCAAAAAGCGCCGCAACGGCCGCGCCCAGCAGAACGATATACGTAAACAGCAACCGGCCCTTGCCATTACCCCAGCGGGCCACGTGCAGCGCCGCCCACTCGAAAAATCCGGACTCATCAAGCAGCAGGCTGATGATGATGACGGCGATAAACGTGGCCGTCGCGTTCCAGACAATATTCCACACCACCGGTATATCGTTAATGTGGATCACGCCGCTGACCAGCGCCAGTACAGCGCCCATCGTGGCGCTCCAGCCGATACTTAACCCTCTGGGCTGCCAGATGACCAGCACCAGTGTAAACAGAAAAATTGCCCCAGCCAGAAACATCGTGAACTCCGTTATATCTGTTTTTATGAATGTGTTTTAACACGCGCCCGGAAGACGGTTTTTCAGCTTTGCGCGGGTCTCTTCCCGCAAGCAATTCCAGCTGTTGTCAATCACGGTGGCAGCCCATGCCGGCATAGTGGGGGACAAACGGTAATAAACCCATTTCCCTTCCCGGCGATCGCTCACCAGCCCGGATTCACGCAGCAGTGCCATATGGCGCGATACCTTGGGCTGTGATTCAGCCGTGGCGGAACAGAGATCGCAGACGCACAGTTCCCCGGCTTCGCGCAGAAGCATGACGATGGACAGGCGGGTCTCGTCGGAGAGGGCTTTGAAAAGTTGGACCGGATGTAGCATCGGCTTTCCTGCGGTTGGTTATATATATGGTTAAGCATATATGTTTGGGTGGAAAGAGGGAAGGCGGAATGTTGAAGAGGGGAATTTCAGGCAACAAAAAACCCATCAACCTTGAACCAAAACGGCGGGGTTGATGGGCTCCACAAATTGGGGACATCAAAGAAAAGCAGTGGCAATAGTTATGACTGCCCCCTGATAAAAAAGTTCTGCGCGTAACGAAAATTTTTTCGTCGTGCGCAGAACTTAAGAGTTATCCGAGTCCAGGCCAGATGATGATGATCAGCGTACCCGCCAGCGTAAGCAGTACGTTAGCGATAGCGTAGGTGCCCGCATAGCCCAGCGCAGGAATATTGCTGCGTGCGGTATCACTGATAATTTCCATTGCCGGGGCGCAGGTACGGGCCCCCATCATTGCCCCGAAGAGCAGGGCGCGGTTCATGCGCAGCACGTAGGCACCGAACAGGAAGCAAATCACTACCGGTACCAGGCTGACGATAAGTCCGGAAACCAACATCTGCCAGCCAACAGCACCCAGGCTGTGGCCAATGCCGCTACCGGCGCTTAAGCCGACACCCGCCATAAAGACCATCAGACCAAACTCTTTCACCATATTGAGCGCCCCCTGCGGAATGTAGCCGAAGGTCGGGTGGTTCGCTCGCAGGAAGCCCAGCATGATGCCGGCGAACAGCAGCCCGGCAGCGTTACCGATGCCAAAGCTAAAGTTACTGAACTGGAAGGTGATCATCCCGATCATCAGGCCAACGATAAAGAAGGCGCAGAAGGCCAGCAGGTCGGTGACCTGGCTGTGAATAGAGATAAAGCCGATGCGGTCCGCAACGGTTTTCACGCGTCGCGCATCGCCGCTGACCTGCAGAACGTCGCCTTTATTCAGCACGACGTTGTCGTCAATTGGCATCTCAATCTGGCTGCGGATCACGCGGTTGAGGAAGCAACCATGATCGGTCAGCTTCAGCTGCGCCAGACGACGGCCGACGGCGTTATGGTTTTTCACCACAATCTCTTCGGTGACGATACGCATATCGAGCAGATCGCGGTCAAACACCTCTTTACCGTTGCGGAAGCTCGGGTCGAGGCGGGCGTGGGCATCCGGGTAACCGACCAGGGCAATGTCATCGCCCATCTGCAGCACGGCGTCGCCGTCCGGGTTTGCCAGAATGCCGTTACGGCGAATACGTTCGATATAGCAGCCTGTCTGGCGGTAAATCCCCAGCTCGCGGAGGTTTTTCCCGTCCGCCCATGCAACCAGCTCGGGCCCAACGCGGTAGGCGCGAATCACGGGCAGATAGACTTTACGCTTGCTGTCGGTGTCCAGACCGCGTTCGCGGGCAATTTGCTGAGCGCTGGTCTGCAAATCCTGGTGCTGCAGTTTTGGCAGGTAGCGGGCGCCCACAATCAGGCTCACCAGACCAATCAGATAGGTCAGGGCATAGCCCAGGCTCAGGTGGTCGAGCGCGGTAGAGAGTTGCGCACCGGCCATGCCGGAATGGCGCAGGGTATCGCCTGCACCCACCAGCACTGGCGTGGAGGTCATCGAGCCGGCGAGCATACCGGCCGTTAGCCCGATATCCCAGCCAAACAGTTTACCCAGCCCTAAGGCGATCAGCAGCGCGCTGCCGACCATGACCAGCGCCAGCATCAGATAATTTTTGCCGTCGCGGAAGAAAATAGAAAAAAAGTTGGGCCCGGCTTCCACACCAACACAAAAAATAAACAGCATAAAACCTAAGTTGAGCGCGTCCGTGTTAATGCTGAAATGCTGCTGGCCTAATAATAGTGAGACGACTAAAACGCCAATGGAATTACCAAGTTGAACCGAACCAAGGCGCAATTTACCCAGGCAAAGGCCCAGCGCCAGTACCACAAATAATAACAGGATGTAATTCCCATTTAACAAGTCTGCGACGTTTATATTCACGGAGGCTAACTTCTTGTTTACCAGTAAGTTGTTGAATGAAAGGACTTTTTGGGCTACTGTTTTCTGGGTCAGGGAAAGGCTTTAACGCTCCCTGTTTCCAGCTTTATTCCCTAAAACATTAGCTGGCGGTTAGTTTAATCGTATTAGCTACTGACAGCCACCTATTATCGCTTCACCCTGTGTGTACTTTGGCAAGGATTGCCGCATTGCTTTATCTGACTGGGCGTCTACCCGACGAAAGTGTATTTGATAGAGATAAGTCAGGAGGATAGTTTGAACATTAAACGAAACTGGGCGGGGGTGATCAGCTGCTTTTTGCTGTTCATTGTCGTTTGCATGTCCCTCGCTTTTAATGTGAAGGGGGCGTTCAGGGCGTCGGGTCATCCGGAGCTGGGGTTGCTCTTTTTCACCCTGCCAGGGGCTGCTGCCAGTTTTCTCTCCCGCCGGGGGGAAGTGGTGAAACCGTTACTGGGCGCAATACTTGCAGCGCCGCTGTGTCTGCTGCTGATGCGGTCACTGTATATTTCAACGCGAAGTTTCTGGCAGGAGCTGGCGTGGTTGCTGAGTGGCGTCTTCTGGTGCGCACTGGGAGCGCTATGCTTTTTGTTTGTCCACAGCATGTTGGCCCGGCGCAGACACCACAAATAAAAACGCCCTCAGGGTGAGGGCGTCTTAGCATTACTGAGCGGCAAACAGGCCCAGATGCTCTTTAGCGTATGCTTCAAAGTCTGTGCAACCGCCGATGTGTTTCTGATCGAGGAAAATCTGCGGTACGGTTTCAACCGGTTTACCCACGGTTTTTTCCAGATCGGCTTTGCTGATCCCTTCCGCGTGGATATCGACATAACGGAAGTTAAAATCATCACGCTCTTCGGTCAGTTTCTCAGCCAGCTCTTTCGCGCGCACACAGTAAGGGCACCCTGGACGACCAAAAATTACTGCAAACATTTCTCTCTCCTCGAAAACAAGCCTGACGGCGAATGGGTCTATAGTGCCCGATAACCTGCCGTCATTAAAGAAGGTTTCGCCTGTCGTTATAATACCTCTCAGCTATGTTTCGCCAATTACATCGCGCGCATCATTGCCTATACTGGCTGCGATATGATTCACGCAAGACAAAGAGAGACAAGATGACGCCAACCATAGACCTGCTACGTTCCCATCGTTCAATTCGCCACTTCACCGACGAGCCGATAACGCCGGCGCAGCGTGAAGCCATTATTGACAGTGCAAGGGCGACATCCAGCTCCAGCTTCCTGCAGTGCAGCTCCATTATTCGTATTACCGACCCGGCAATGCGTGAACAACTGGTGACCCTCACCGGTGGACAAAAGCATGTGGCACAGGCAGCCGAGTTCTGGGTGTTCTGCGCCGATTTTAACCGTCACCTGCAGATCTGCCCGCAAGCCGAGCTTGGCCTTGCCGAACAGCTGCTGCTGGGCGTCGTGGACACGGCGCTGATGGCGCAAAACGCCTTCACGGCGGCGGAATCGCTGGGGCTGGGCGGCGTGTACATTGGCGGGCTGCGTAACAATATCGAAAGCGTTACCGAACTGCTGAAGCTGCCAAAACATGTTCTGCCCCTGTTTGGCCTGTGCCTTGGCTGGCCTGCGGATAACCCGGACCTCAAGCCGCGCCTGCCTGCGGCGATGCTGGTGCATGAAAACCACTACCAGCCTGTCGATCAGGATGTGCTGGCGCAATACGATGAAGAGCTGGCGCACTACTACATGACGCGCGACAGCAATAACCGTCGCGATACCTGGAGTGACCACATTCGTCGCACCATCATTAAAGAGAATCGCCCGTTTATTCTCGACTATCTGCACAAACAGGGCTGGGCGACACGATAGCCCATTCATCCTGCGCCTGCCTGCGTGTATGATACGCAGGCTTTTTCCATGTCTTTAGAGAGGTGCAGGGTGAAAATTGCCATTTTGTCCCGGGATGGAACGCTCTATTCATGTAAACGCCTGCGAGAAGCGGCGGCAAAACGGGGGCATCAGGTTGAGATCCTCGATCCGATGTCCTGCTATATGAACATTGATCCTGCTGCCTCATCGATTCATTACAAAGGCCGTAAGCTCCCGCATTTTGATGCGGTTATCCCCCGCATCGGCTCCCAGATAACCTATTACGGCACGGCCGCGTTGCGCCAGTTTGAGATGCTGGGCAGTTATCCGCTCAATGAATCCGTTGCGATATCTCGGGCCCGCGATAAGCTCCGTTCGCTGCAATTGCTTGCCCGGCAGGGAATCGATCTTCCGGTTACCGGCATTGCGCATTCACCGGACGACACCAGCGATTTAATCGATATGGTGGGTGGCGCGCCGTTAGTGATCAAGCTGGTGGAAGGCACTCAGGGCATTGGTGTGGTGCTGGCCGAAACGCGGCAGGCGGCGGAAAGCGTGATTGACGCCTTTCGAGGGCTGAATGCCCATATTCTGGTGCAGGAGTACATTGAAGAAGCCAAAGGGCGCGACATTCGCTGTTTTGTTGTCGGTAACGAGGTGGTTGCGGCCATCGAACGCCAGGCAAAAGAGGGCGACTTCCGCTCTAATCTGCACCGTGGCGGCGTGGCGAGAGTCGCGGATATCAGCGATCGCGAGCGTGAGATTGCCGTGAAGGCGGCGCAAACGCTGGGGCTGGATGTGGCGGGTGTTGATTTACTGCGGGCGACGCGCGGGCCGTTGGTGATGGAGGTGAATGCCTCACCGGGACTGGAAGGGGTGGAAAAAACCACCGGGGTCGATATTGCGGGTAAAATGATCTCATGGGTCGAGCGCCACGCAACGCCGGGCTACTGTCTGAAAACGGGCGGTTAAATGGATTACAGCGCACTTTTTGCGTACTCTATGCGAAGTTTTTATTAAAGAGGCTGCACAGCGATGGATTTACAGGTCGTTCCAACACTGGATACGTTACGTCAATGGCTCGATGATGCCGGTATCACTTTCTTTGAATGTGATTCCTGCCAGGCGCTGCATTTGCCTCATATGCAAAATTTCGATGGTATTTTCGATGCCAAAATCGATCTCATTAACGACGTGATCCTCTTCTCTGCGCTGGCCGAAGTGAAACCGTCTGCGCTGCTGGCCCTGGCCTCTGACCTGTCGGCCATCAACGCCAGTTCTTTGACGGTGAAAGCATTTCTCGATATACAGGATGATAATCTGCCCAAACTGGTCGTTTGCCAGTCTTTATTCTCCGGTGCCGGCCTCTCTTTCAAGCAGTTCTCCTGGTTTATGCGCTTGAGTGAAGAGCAAATTTCGATGGTAATGATGGAAGCCAATGCGCACCATTTGCTGTATAGCGCGGAAGATGATGCAGAGAATAATGATGCATCTCCCAATTTTCTTCACTAAGCCTGTCTGACTTTTGCGCAGTCGCTGCCATAGCGGCTGCATAACGCCATTTTTTCTGCTGCTTTTAACCTTTCTTTAAAGAATTTTTCACCTCCCCAAGCGCCATTTCGGCTTATCACGTAGACATAACCTGCATAAAAAATTGATAAAAGGCGTTTTTTCGTCTGGGCTATAGCCGGAGACACGGGCTACAGTTATTCTTGCGATGCTTAAAAAAGCGAGCGGATCCTGCCGGGTAAAGAGGTTTCTTTTTATTTCGTGCAGAGCGACAAACTATGCATGATTATTGCATATCTTCAGATTGCACAGTTTTAGTTCGTTTGTTAACGAGCTTTCAGAAGGAATAACGATATGATCGCCTTGAATAAAAAATGGTTATCGGGTCTGGTTGCGGGTGCTCTGATGGCCGTCTCTGCCGGCACGCTCGCTGCGGAACAAAAAACGCTGCACGTTTATAACTGGTCTGACTATATCGCGCCGGATACCGTCGCTAATTTCGAAAAAGAGACCGGCATTAAAGTGGTCTATGACGTTTTCGATTCCAACGAAGTGCTGGAAGGGAAACTGATGGCGGGCAGTACCGGTTTTGACCTGGTGGTACCCTCCGCAAGCTTCCTTGAGCGTCAGCTGACGGCAGGTGTCTTCCAGCCGCTCGATAAGAGCAAATTACCGAACTGGAAAAACCTCGATCCGGAAGTGCTTAAGCTGGTCGCCAAGCATGACCCGGACAACAAATACGCGATGCCGTATCTGTGGGCGACCACCGGTATTGGCTATAACGTCGATAAAGTCAAAGCGGTGCTGGGTAAAGATGTCAAACTCGACAGCTGGGACGTGGTGCTGAAGCCGGAAAACCTTGAGAAGCTGAAAAGCTGCGGCGTCTCTTTCCTGGATGCGCCAGAAGAGATTTTCGCCACCGTGCTGAACTACCTGGGCAAAGATCCTAACAGCAGCAAGGCCGATGATTACACCGGCCCGGCAACCGATCTGCTGCTGAAGCTGCGTCCGAACATTCGTTACTTCCACTCCTCGCAGTACATCAACGACCTGGCAAACGGCGACATCTGCGTGGCGATTGGCTGGGCAGGGGACGTATGGCAGGCGGCTAACCGCGCCAAAGAAGCCAAAAACGGCGTGAATGTTTCCTACTTCATTCCGAAAGAGGGCGCGCTGGCGTTCTTCGACGTCTTCGCCATGCCGGCTGACGCGAAAAACAAAGACGAAGCTTACCAGTTCCTTAACTACCTGATGCGTCCGGAAGTCATCGCGCATATCAGCGATCACGTCTATTACGCTAACGGCAATAAGGCCTCTGTGCCGCTGGTCAGCGAAGAGATCCGCAATAACCCGGCTATCTATCCGCCGGCGGATGTGTTTGCCAAGCTGTTCACCCTGAAAGTTCAGGATCCAAAAATTGACCGCGTGCGTACCCGTGCGTGGACCAAAGTGAAAAGCGGTAAATAACGGCGTCCGGTACGGTTGCCCGGTGGCGAAAACGCTCACCGGGCCTGCTAAACCCGTCGGTCGGGCTGGCGTGAGCGCCGCCCGACGATGCGCACCCTGATGGTGCGTTTGCACCAGTTTTGATTTCTGCCGGAGAGCACCCCGTGAATGACGCGATCCCCCGCCCGCAGGCGAAAGTCCGTAAAGCGCTGACCCCGCTTCTTGAAATTCGTAACCTCACCAAATCTTTCGATGGTCAGCATGCCGTGGACGACGTCAGCCTGACTATCTACAAAGGTGAAATTTTTGCCCTTCTGGGCGCATCTGGCTGCGGTAAATCGACCCTGCTGCGTATGCTGGCCGGTTTTGAACAGCCTACCGCCGGGCAAATCATGCTGGATGGTGTCGATCTCTCCCGCGTGCCGCCGTATCAGCGCCCGATAAACATGATGTTCCAGTCTTACGCGCTCTTCCCACATATGACGGTGGAGCAGAATATCGCCTTTGGTCTTAAGCAGGACAAACTGCCGAAAGCCGAAATCACCGCCCGCGTGGCGGAGATGCTCAGCCTGGTGCACATGCAGGAGTTCGCGAAGCGTAAACCGCATCAGCTCTCTGGTGGCCAGCGTCAGCGCGTGGCGCTGGCCAGAAGCCTGGCGAAACGGCCTAAGCTGCTGCTCCTCGATGAACCGATGGGCGCCCTGGATAAAAAACTGCGTGACCGTATGCAGCTGGAAGTGGTGGATATCCTTGAGCGCGTGGGGGTGACCTGCGTGATGGTTACCCACGACCAGGAAGAGGCGATGACCATGGCCGGGCGTATTGCGATCATGAACCGCGGTAAGTTCGTACAGATTGGCGAGCCGGAAGAGATTTATGAGCATCCGACCACCCGCTACAGCGCGGAGTTCATCGGGTCGGTCAACGTCTTCGAAGGGCTGCTGAAATCGCGCGAGGAAGACGGTCTGGTGATTGAGTCGCCGGGGCTGCAGCATCCGCTTAAGGTCGATCCGGATAGCTCGGTGGTGGATAACGTGCCGGTGTATGTCGCGCTCCGCCCGGAGAAGATCATGCTGTGCGAAGATCCGCCGGCCGATGGCTTTAACTTCGCCGTCGGGGAAGTGGTGCACATTGCTTATCTGGGCGACCTCTCCATCTACCATGTGCGTCTGAAAAGCGGGCAGATGCTCAGCGCCCAGCTGCAGAACGAACATCGTTATCGCAAGGGACAGCCGACCTGGGGCGATGAAGTGCGCCTGTGCTGGGATGCGGACAGTTGTGTAGTGCTGACGGTATAAGGAGCGGACAATGAGTACCTTAGAACCTCCAGCCCGCGTTGAAAAACCGGGTGGCTTTGCGCACTGGCTGGCGCGAATGCAGATGAACCACGGACGCAAGCTGGTGATTGCCATGCCTTACGTGTGGCTGATCCTGCTGTTCCTGCTGCCGTTCCTGATCGTTTTTAAGATAAGCCTGGCGGAAATGGCGCGGGCGATCCCGCCCTATACCAACCTGCTGGACTGGGCTGACGGACAGCTGACGCTGACCCTTAACCTCGGCAATTTCCTGCAGTTGACGGAAGATCCGCTCTATTTCGAAGCTTATCTGCAGTCGTTGCAGGTGGCGGCGATCTCGACGATCTGCTGTCTGCTTCTGGGTTACCCGCTGGCATGGGCCGTGGCGCACAGTAAATCCTCGACGCGCAACATTCTGCTGTTGCTGGTGATCCTGCCGTCATGGACCTCGTTCCTGATCCGCGTCTACGCGTGGATGGGGATCCTGAAAAACAACGGCGTGCTGAATAACGTCCTGATGTGGCTTGGGGTTATCGATCAGCCCCTGACAATCCTGCATACCAATCTCGCGGTCTATATCGGGATTGTTTACGCCTATCTGCCGTTTATGGTGCTGCCAATTTATACGGCGCTGACGCGTATCGATTATTCGCTGGTGGAAGCATCGCTTGACCTTGGTGCCCGCCCGCTTAAAACCTTCTTCAGCGTTATCGTTCCGTTGACCCGGGGCGGCATTATTGCCGGGTCGATGCTGGTCTTTATCCCGGCGGTAGGGGAGTTTGTTATCCCGGAACTGCTCGGTGGCCCGGACAGCATCATGATTGGGCGTGTGCTGTGGCAGGAGTTCTTTAATAACCGCGACTGGCCTGTGGCGTCTGCGGTGGCGATCGTGATGTTGCTCCTGCTGATCGTACCGATCATGTGGTTCCACAAACATCAGCAGAAACAGATGGGAGACCACGGATGAACAACTTACCGGTAGTGCGCTCCCCGTGGCGAATTGCCATCCTGGTGATTGGCTTTACTTTCCTGTATGCACCCATGTTGATGCTGGTGATCTACTCGTTCAACAGCTCCAAACTGGTAACGGTATGGGCCGGCTGGTCGACGCGCTGGTACGGCGAATTGTTCCATGATGACGCGATGATGAGCGCGGTGGGGCTGAGCCTGACCATCGCCGCGCTGGCGGCCACGATGGCCTCCGTGCTGGGGACCATTGCCGCGCTGGTGATGGTGCGCTTCGGGCGTTTTCGGGGGTCGAACGGCTTTGCCTTTATGATTACCGCGCCACTGGTTATGCCAGACGTTATCACCGGTCTGGCGCTGTTGCTGCTGTTCGTGGCCCTGGCGCATGCCATTGGCTGGCCGGCAGATCGCGGGATGCTCACCATCTGGCTGGCGCACGTCACCTTCTGTACCGCGTACGTGGCGGTGGTTATCTCTTCGCGTTTGCGCGAGCTGGACCGCTCCATTGAAGAGGCGGCGATGGATCTCGGTGCGACGCCGCTGAAGGTCTTCTTCATCATCACGCTGCCGATGATTATGCCGGCGGTGATCTCCGGCTGGCTGCTGGCGTTTACGCTGTCGCTCGACGATCTGGTTATCGCCAGCTTTGTCTCAGGACCGGGCGCGACGACGCTGCCTATGCTGGTCTTCTCCAGCGTACGCATGGGGGTCAATCCGGAGATTAACGCCCTGGCCTCGATTATCCTCGGGGTGGTCGGAATTGTCGGATTTATCGCCTGGTATTTGATGGCGCGCGCGGAAAAACAACGTGTGCGTGATATCCAGCGTGCAAGACGCGGCTGAAGGATTTAAAATTTCCAGTGATGTGCCGCGCATGACGCGGCACTGTTTTTCAGGGAAGTAAAACATTGGGATTATTAAAAAAATCACGTCTTACGCACGCTCGTCCAAACGTTCCTGCACTGGTGCAGGTGGCGGCGCTCGCTATTATTATGATCCGCTGTCTTGATGTGCTGATGATCCTTAACACCCTGGGTGTGCGCGGTATGGCTGAATTCATTCACCGCAGCGTACAGACGTGGAACCTGACGCTGGTCTTTTTGAGCAGCCTGGTACTGGTGTTTATCGAGATTTACTGCGCATTTTCGCTGGTCAGAGGACGCAACTGGGCACGCTGGGTCTATTTGCTGACGCAAATTACGGCGGCGAGCTATCTGTGGGCCGCCTCGCTGGGGTATGGCTATCCGGAACTGTTCAGCATTGCGGGTGGATCAAAACGCGAGATTTTGCACGCGCTATTTTTGCAAAAACTCCCGGATATGCTGGTGCTGTTCTTCCTGTTCGTGCCTGCTTCCAGTCGGCGGTTCTTCCAGCTGCAATAATGTGTATAATCGCAGCCCTCGTGATTCTTAAGGTTTTGATATGCAGTGCGCACTTTATGACGCCGGTCGCTGCCGCTCCTGTCAGTGGATAGAACAGCCGGTTTCTCAGCAACTCACCGCCAAAATGGCCGACCTGCAACACCTGCTGGCAGACCATGCCGTGGGGGAATGGTGCGCACCCGTCAGCGGGCCGGAGCAGGGCTTTCGTAATAAAGCCAAAATGGTGGTGAGCGGCAGTGTTGAAAAACCGCTGCTGGGCATGTTGCATCGCGAGGGTACGCCTGAAGATTTAACCGACTGTCCGCTTTATCCCGCCTCGTTTGCGCCGGTCTTTGCTGCGCTCAAACCGTTTATTGCCCGTGCCGGGTTAACGCCCTATAACGTTGCCCGCAAGCGCGGCGAGCTCAAATACCTTCTTCTTACCGAAAGCCAGCTAGACGGCAGCATGATGCTGCGCTTTGTTCTGCGCTCAGAAGCCAAGGTGGAGCAGCTTCGCGCGGCGTTGCCATGGCTTCAGCAACAGCTTCCGCAGTTAACCGTTATCACTGCGAATATTCAGCCGGTGCATATGGCTATCATGGAAGGGGAGCGGGAGATCTTCTTCACCGAACAGCATGCGCTGGCAGAAACGTTCAACGATGTACCGCTGTGGATCCGTCCGCAAAGCTTCTTCCAGACCAACCCGACCGTCGCGAGTGCGCTTTATGCCACCGCCCGTGACTGGGTGCGGGCGTTAAATATCCATCATATGTGGGATCTGTTCTGCGGGGTGGGCGGCTTCGGTCTGCACTGCGCCACGCCAGACATGCAGCTTACCGGGATTGAGATCTCCGCCGAAGCGATTGCCTGTGCCAGACAGTCTGCCGCAGAGCTTGGGTTGACCCGGCTGCACTTCCAGGCGCTGGACTCCACGCAGTTCGCGACGGGGCAGGACAATGTGCCTGAACTGGTGCTGGTGAACCCGCCGCGCCGGGGCATCGGGAAAGCGCTGTGCGACTATCTGAGCCAGATGGCACCGGACTACATCGTCTACTCCAGCTGCAACGCGCAGACGATGGCAAAAGATATCGCGACGCTGCCGGGCTACCGCATTGAACGCGTCCAGCTGTTCGATATGTTCCCGCATACCGCGCATTATGAAGTCCTGACGCTACTCGTTAAATCTTAAACAAAATGTGAACTCTGTCCGCCTGCGAAATCAGGTAAGCTTATCTCATCAGAATTGAAGAAGGCTTACCCATGAAGCAGATCCTGCTGGTGGAAGATGACCACGATATCGCGGCGCTTCTGCGCCTCAACTTAGAAGATGAAGGCTACGCCATCACCCACGAGCCCGACGGGGGCAATGCCTTACAGCGCCTCGAAAAGCAGCCTTGGGACGCGGTGATCCTCGATTTAATGCTCCCCAATGTCGACGGTCTGGAGATTTGCCGTCGCATTCGCCAGATGACCCGCTATCTGCCGGTGATCATCATCAGCGCCCGCAGCAGCGAAACCGACCGCATTACCGGGCTGGAAACCGGGGCGGACGATTATCTGGCCAAGCCGTTTTCGGTACAGGAGCTGATCGCGCGTATCAAGGCGCTGTTCCGGCGCCAGCAGGCGATGGGGCAGGCGCAAAGTGCCGGGAATATTCAGGCTCACGGCCTGACGCTCGACCCGCTGGCGCGCAGCGTGCTTTTGCACGGCCAGGTGGTGGATCTCACCCCGCGCGAGTTTGAACTGCTGTACTTTTTTGCCCGTCATCCCGGTGAAGTTTTCTCGCGTCTGGCGCTGCTGGAACAGGTCTGGGGCTATCAGCACGAAGGTTACGAACACACCGTCAACACCCACATTAACCGCCTGCGCATCAAGATTGAGAAGGACGCCGCCGAGCCGGAGATCATTCGCACCGTCTGGGGCAAAGGCTACAAATTTGCGGAGCCAAACGATGCGCCGCTTTAGCCTGAGCCAGCGCCTGACGCTGCTGTTTATTCTGCTGCTGACGCTCTGTGCGACCATCGCCTGCGCGGTGCAACTTTACAGCACCACGCAGTACGGTAATGCGATGGTGCAGCGGCTGTCCGGTGGCCTGGCGCAGCAGATTGTCCAGCGGGAACCGATTCTGGATGCACAGGGCAGGGTTGACCGCCACGCGCTGAAACCGCTCTTTGACCGGCTGATGACCTTCAATCCAAGCGTCGAACTGTACGTTGTCTCGCCTGATGGCGAATTGCTGGCTGACGCCGCGCCGCCGGGGCATATCCAGCGGCAAAAAATCGACCTCGGGCCGGTGCAGACTTTCCTCAGTGATGCCGCGCGGCCGGTACTGGGCGATGACCCGCGAAGCCAGAACAAAAAGGTTTTCAGCGCAACGCCGTTGCGTCAGGACGGAGAACTGAAAGGCTATCTGTACATTATTCTGCAGGGCGAAGAGTCAAACGCGCTGGCGGAGATGGCCTGGCATCAGGCGCTCTGGAGCACCGTCCTGTGGTCATTGATGTGGGTCGCGCTGTTTGGTGTGCTGGCGGGGTTACTGGTCTGGTACTGGGTAACGCGTCCGGTCAAACGTCTCACGCAGGAAGTGGCCGGGCTGGAGCAGGACAGCATTAGCGCCATTAAGCAGCTGGCGGCGCAGCCTACAGAAACCACGGTAAAGGATGAAGTGGCCACGCTGCGCAATACGTTTATCGAGCTGGCCCGTAAAATCACCCTGCAGTGGGATCAGCTGGCCGACAGCGATCGCCAGCGCCGGGAGTTTATCGCCAATATCTCGCACGATTTACGCACGCCGCTCACCTCCTTGCTGGGCTATCTCGAAACGCTGTCGCTGAAATCCGCGACGCTGACGCCGCAGGAGCACCAGCAGTATCTCGCCACGGCGCTGCGCCAGGGTCAGAAAGTGCGTCATCTTTCGCAGCAGCTGTTTGAACTGGCGCGCCTTGAGCACGGCGGCATCAAACCGCAGCGTGAGCGTTTTGCCATGGGTGAGCTGATATCAGACGTGGCGCAGAAATTTGAACTCACGGCCCGCACGCGGGAGGTGAACCTGCGCATTGATGTACCGGGCCCGTTGCCGCTGGTGAATGCCGATGTCTCGATGATTGAGCGGGTGGTGACTAACCTGCTGGATAACGCGATGCGGCATACGCCGACCGGTGGAGAGGTTCGTCTGGCGGTCTGGCAGGAGAACGCGCAGCTACAGGTTGAGGTGGCTGATAATGGAACCGGCGTTGATGCTTCTCTTCGCAACGATCTGTTTGAGCGTCCTTCGGCGTTACATCCGCAGGCATCACGGGAAAACCGTGGCGGGTTGGGGCTGTTGATTGTGAAACGCATGCTGGAACTGCACGGCGGGGGGATCAGGCTGATGGAGTCCACGAACGGGGCTCGTTTTCGCTTCTTTGTTCCACTGTGAAATTGCCGGGTTTGCCCGGCCTACAGACCACCCCCGTAGGCCAGGCTACCCGACAAAAAGCTGTTACTGCGGGAACCACTGATCGCTGATTTTCTTGTACGTGCCGTCAGCTTTAATTGCTTTCAGCGCGCCATTCAGTTTTTCCAGCAGGGCTTTGTTATCCGGACGCACCGCAATGCCCAGGCCCGTACCGAAGTACTGTGGATCGGTCACTTTTTCGGTCGCGGTGCCCAGCTGTGGGTTGGTTTTCAGCCACTCGTTCACCACCGCAGTGTCACCGAAGACCCCATCAATACGGCCATTTTTCAGGTCGATAATGGCATTCTGGTAGCTGTCATAGGCCACGGTTTTCACTTCAGGATGTTTGTCCTGCAGGTATTTCTGGTGCGTGGTGCCGTTTTCCATCCCAATGCGTTTGCCTTTCAGCTGGTCAAAGGATGTGTAAGCCCCTTTCTTCGCAATGACCACCGCCGAGTTGGCGTAGTACGGGTCGGTGAAGGTGACCTGCTTGCTACGCTCTGGGGTGATGTCCATCCCGGAGATCACCGCGTCGTATTTTTTGAATTTCAGCGACGGGATCAGGCTGTCAAACGCATGGTTCGTGAACGTGCAGTCGGCCTGCATCTGTTTGCACAGGGCTTTGGCGAGGTCGATATCAAAACCGACAATCTGGTTGCTGGCATCCAGCGACTCAAACGGCGGATAGGTGGCCGAAACGCCGAAGTTGATTTTATCTGCAGCTGATGCGCCAGCGGCGAAAGTGGCCAGTAAAGCGGCCAGAACTAACTTTTTCATTGTAATGCTCCCGTCTGTCAGTCTGTCTTATGCGCCGTGTCTGCGGCATGGAAATACAATGCCATTTAATGAATTTATATTCAATAAAAATGATTAAATATTATTTAACCCATAAAAAAAAGACGGGCTGTTGTTAGACTTGCCCGTCTTCGTCAATAAAATTTATGCAAATCGGTGATTAATTACGGCGCTCAAACGCCAGCGCTTTACGCTCGATAAGGCGCATCATCAGCGTCAGCAAACCGTTCACCACCAGATAGACCACGCCCGCGGCACCAAACACCATGACGTCATAGGTGCGTCCGTAGAGCAGCTGCCCGTGGCCCATAACTTCCATCAGCGTGATGGTGTAGGCCAGAGACGTACTCTTGAAAACCAGCACCACTTCGTTGGAGTAGGAGGAGAGCGCACGTTTAAACGCGTACGGCAGCAAAATAGCCAGCGTGTCTTTCTTGCTCATGCCCAGCGCACCACAGGACTGCCATTGCCCTTCCGGGATGGCACGGATAGCCCCGTAGAACAGCTGCGTGGTATAGGCCGCACTGTTCAGCGAAAGGGCAATCAGGGCGCACAGCCATGGCTCAGAAAGCAGATGCCAGATAACCGGATACTCCTGCAGCGACGGGAACTGACCCGGGCCGTAGTAAATCAGGAAGATCTGCACCAGCAGCGGTGTACCGGTGAACAAGGTAATGTAGGCTCGCACAATCCATACCAGCACCGGCGTTTTTAGCGTCAGGACGATGGTAAAGATCAACGCCAGGATCAGCGCCACGATGATCGATGCGACGGTCAGCGTCAGGCTGGTGTGCAGCCCTTTCATCAGCTCCGGAAAATATTCAAGCATCAGCCTGGTCTCCGTTCAAAGCGCGTCGCACGCAGGTCAATGCGCTTGAGGATGTACTGACTCACCAGCGTGATCACCAGGTAGATAGCCGCCGCCACGATGTACCAGGTAAACGGCTCCTGGGTACGGGTCGCGATACTTTTGGTTTGCAGCATTAAATCGTTCACGCTGATCAGGCTTACCAGCGCGGTATCTTTCAGCAGCACCAGCCACTGGTTACCCAGCCCGGGCAGCGCATGACGCCACATCTGCGGCATCACCAGACGAAAGAAGATCGCCGATTTCGACAAGCCTAACGCCTGGCCAGACTCCCACTGTCCCTGCGGAACCGCTTTCAGCGCACCGCGCAGGGTTTGCGAAGCATACGCGGAATAGAGCAGAGAGAGGGCAATCACGCCGCACAGGAACGGGCTGACGTCAAAGTTCTCAATCTGCATCTGCACCGGGATCTGCACCACACCCAGATTGAGGGTGAAGCCGTCCGACAGCGTTAACAGCAGCTGCGAGGAGCCAAAATAGATAAACAGGACCACCAGAATTTCAGGCAGCCCACGCAGCACGGTGACCAGCGCTGAGCCGGCCCATGCGACAGGGAACCATTTTGCTGATTCCCATACCGCAAAGATCATCGCCAGCACAAGGCCGATAATCAGTGCGCAAACGGCAAGGCCGACGGTCATCCCGGCGGCGCTTGCTAAAGGAAAAATTTCATTCATCAGGAATTACTTCTGGAACCATTTTTTGTAGATGGTTTCGTAGGTGCCGTCTTTCTTCACTTTTTCCAGCGCAGCGTTGAATTTCTGCTGCAGCTCAGTGTTGCCCTGACGAACGGCAATACCCAGACCCGTGCCGAAGTAATCCTTGTCGGTCACTTTATCGCCCACTGGCGCCAGTTTATCGTTGGCTTTCAGCCACTCGGTCACCACGGCGGTGTCGCCGAACACGCCATCAATACGGCCGTTCTGCAGATCCAGCTTCGCATTCTGGTAGCTGTCATACGGAACGGTGGTGATTTCCGGGTGTTTATCCATGATGAATTTCTGGTGCGTGGTGCCGTTCTGCACGCCCACTTTCTTGCCTTTCAGCTGATCAACCGACGTGAATTTGCCTTTCTGACCAATAAACAGGGCAGAGTTGTCGTAGTAAGGGGTGGTGAAGAGAACCTGTTTTTCGCGCTCAGGGGTGATATCCATTCCGGCCATAACGGCGTCGATACGGCGGAACTTCAGGCTTGGGATCAGGCTGTCGAACGCCTGGTTGCTGAAGGTACAGGTTGCGTCGATCTCTTTACACAGGGCGTTTGCCAGATCCACGTCAAAGCCGACAATTTTATTGTTCGCATCAATGGATTCAAACGGAGGATAAGACGCTTCAGTCGCGAAACGAATCGTCTGGGCTGCGGTAGCGGAAAGGGTGACGCTGGCGAGCAGCGCGGCAAGTAATACTTTTTTCATTATCATTTCCCCTGACACAATCAATGAGATAAATAGTTTTTGAACGCATCGGTTTGCGGGTTTGAGAAGCAGCTCGCATCACCTTGCTCAACGATATACCCGTTTTCCATGTAGACCACGCGGCTGGCCGTTTTGCGCGCCACTTCCACTTCATGGGTTACGATGACCTGAGTAATATGGGTTTCCGCCAGCTCGCGAATGATGCTCACGATCTGGGCGGTAATTTCGGGATCCAGCGCCGCGGTCGGTTCATCAAACAGCAGTACCGCAGGCTCCATCATCAGCGCACGGGCAATCGCCACACGTTGCTGCTGACCACCGGACAGGTGCAGCGGATAGCGGTCGCTGTAAGGCTTAAGGCGCAGACGCTCCAGCAGCTTATCCGCACGCGCGATCGCCTGATCTTTACTTAAGCCCAGCACGCGGCACGGGGCTTCGATCAGGTTTTGCAGTACGGTCAGATGCGGCCAGAGATTGTATTGCTGGAAGACCATGCCAACGTTTTGACGCAGTTCACGAATCGCTTTATCAGACGGTGTTTTCGCGAAATCAAAATGGTTACCGGCGATAGCCAGCGTACCCGAACGGGGCATTTCAAGCAGATTAAGGACACGCAGAAGGGAGCTTTTACCTGCACCGCTTGGGCCAAGCAAAACCAGTGTTTCGCCTTCCGGGCAGTCCAGCGTGATGTCAAACAGCGCCTGGTGTGCGCCGTAGAAGCAGTTAATGCCGTTTAGTTTAATACTCATCGGGGCAGTCTTTACTCATCCAGGCAATCTATAGCAATTGAGGCCGCAGATAGTACCGTTGACAGAATAGTTATGCAATATTTCTGCGTTAAAAGTTAAATATAACCCGCAATACCCTCTAAACATAGCACAAAATAGCGAACGGCAATGTCGGCGAGTATAAATGTCGGCATTCCGCATGAAATGCCGCACATTTTACGGGGTTAACGCTTTTTAAACGGGGGGCTTAGCGGTTTTCAATCGACTGGCGGAGCGTGCCTGCCGGGGCGTGAACGCTGCCACCGACGTACCTTACGTCGTCCACCGCCCAGCACTGACCTTCACGGATCATCAGCACTTCATCCTGCCAGGTCTGGGTTCCCTGGGTCAGTTTGACGCGCAGGGGAATGTTTCGCGCATCGGTGTTTGGGATCGTTGAAGCACTGGTGACCTCGGCGCTGTCAGGCAGCGTGGCGCGGCTGGAGAACGGATCGGATTTAAGCAGCGCGTTATGCTGCGGATCGCGGGTGGCGTCGCTCAGCAGTTTCGCCAGGCCGTCACTCAGATACGGTCGCAGGGCGGTAATATCATTGCTGCGGTGCTGTATGCGGTAATCATAGAACTGTTGTGCCACGGTATCCGGGCCGCCCTCAATGCATGGGCCGCTGCGGGTACCAATATCCTTAAAGGCTGGCGTGACCGTGGTGGTGCAGGCGCTGAGCACCAGCGCGCAGGGCACGAAAAGTGTTAAAGCTGAATAGCGCATGTTGATTTCCTTATTTATTAACTATCCTTTCAATCATAGCGTAACGAACCGATAATGCTGTACCTAAGGCATTGAACGCTAAAGAAGGAGAGAAAGTATGCAGTTTTCAACAACGCCTACCCTGGAAGGGCAACCTATTACCGAGTACTGCGGCGTGGTCACCGGCGAAGCCATACTGGGCGCGAACATTTTCCGGGACTTCTTTGCCGGCATTCGCGATATCGTGGGGGGACGTTCTGGCGCGTATGAGAAAGAGCTGCGCAAAGCCCGCGAAATTGCGTTTAAAGAGCTTGGCGAGCAGGCCAAGGCGCTGGGTGCAGATGCCGTGGTAGGTATCGATATTGACTACGAAACGGTCGGTAAAGATGCCAGCATGCTGATGGTGAGCGTAAGCGGTACGGCGGTGAAAACCCGTCGATGAAGCGCTCGCTTGCCACACTCCTGCTGGCGCTGTTGCTGGCAGGGTGCGCCACGGAAAAAGGCATTATTGATAAAGGTGCCTATGAGCTGGATACCCGCCATCAGGCCCAGGCGGCTTACCCGCGTATAAAGGTGCTGGTGATCCACTACACCGCCGATGACTTTGACAGCTCGCTGGCGACGTTAACCGACAAGAATGTCAGCTCTCACTACCTGATCCCCGCCAAACCGCCTGCCCCTGAGGGCAAACCGCGTATCTGGCAGCTGGTACCGGAGAGCGAACTGGCATGGCATGCCGGCATCAGCTTCTGGCGCGGCACCAACCGTATTAATGACACCTCCGTGGGGATTGAGCTGGAAAACCGGGGCTGGCAAAAAACGGTGGGAGTAAAACATTTCACCCCGTTCGAGCCGGCGCAAATTGCTGCTCTGATCCCGCTCGCCAAAGACATTATCGCCCGCTACGACATTAAGCCGCAGAACGTCGTCGCGCACTCTGATATTGCCCCCCAGCGTAAAGACGATCCCGGCCCGCTGTTCCCCTGGCGCGAACTGGCGCAGCAGGGAATTGGTGCCTGGCCCGATCCGGACCGCGTCAACTTTTATCTCAATGGGCAGCCACGCTATCAGGAAGTGGACAGCGCACTGCTGCTCGATCTGTTAGCGCGGTATGGCTATGAAGTGCCGGAGGCTGCCACAGCCCAGCAGCAGAAAAGAGTGATTACCGCATTTCAAATGCACTTCCGTCCACAGCTGTGGAATGGTGTGGCTGACCGTGAAACGCTGGCCATCGCTGAAGCGCTTCTGGAAAAGTACGGACAGGGGTGATCCTGCGGGATACCCCCTCGTAAGTATTTTTCGCGTAATTTAAGTAAGATTAATCTTAAGTACAAACTCAATTCATTTTTAGTTAATTGACTTAAAATTATCCGGATTTAAGATGGACACATAGCTTGCTAAGTAAAGCAGCAAATTAACGTAAACAATTTCTACTTTTATTTTCTCCTTGAGTGTTTCATCAGGAAAATATTCCTGGGTTGAGGCCTTACGTCTTAATCCTGAGTTTTATATTTCACATCTTAAATTGGGTATAATAATGTTAAGCATCTACGGTAAAAAATTACGTCCGCAAAACGAAGTCAACGCAATTATTTCTGCAACGTCAGGATTTGAAGAGAAGACGTTAAAAAAGTGGCAGAAAATATCTACCAGTGATTCACAGTATATTCATATTATCGTCAGTGGCGACGTTGAGTTCCGCCGCGAATCTGATGAATTGTGCATGTTCACCGCTCAGGGGCCGTGTATATTTGGGCTTTGTTCTATGTTTTACAGCGCCACGCACATGTATGGCCTCATTCGGTCAAATACCGTCGTGCGCTCGATAAAAAAAGAGGCCTTCGCCCAGCTAATGACTGAAAACAATCTGTGGCCGGAACTGACGAAAGTGCTCTCCTGGTATATTTGTATGCTGAGCAAGCGTGACGATGTGCTGGTTGCCCGCAGCGCCTATTCGGTAGTGCGCGAATTTTTATACGAGATTAATGAACTGATTGTTCAGCATCAGCGTGATATCAATATATATGACTATATTCAGGAATACACCAACCTGGCACGCAGTACCATTATTAAAATTCTCTCCGACCTGAAAAAAGGTCAGTATATTGTGGTGGAAAAGGGGCGACTCCTTAACCTGACATCCTTGCCTGAAAAATATTAATTACTCCAGCCGGTCTCCTTTATGACGTAAAGGGGACCGGGAAATATCCTGCGTTTCGTCAACCGGCGGCGCGGGAATTTTGCCTTGCGAATAATCCTGCTCTTGTTCTTTTAACGCCTGTTTAAACAATTCTGTTAATGAGGAACTGTCGCTGCCAGCCCGTGCAGAAGCGTCGGTGTGCGCCCCGGTTCCGGGTAACGTATCCCGCGCGGTATCGTGCTGAGCCGCTCCTTCAGGCGCCTGCTGCCAGTCGGTATCATCGCCGTTAATCGGCAGATCCTGCAGGGCAGGCATATCCTCATGCACCGGCGCAGGTTTAGGGTGCGGATGCGGATGCGGGAAGGGTTTGCTTACATACACATAATGCATATCTGAAAGCTGTGTTTCCGGTCTGGCGCTGCTCGCGTTGATGGGGGCGGGTGCAGGGTGGCGCAGATCCCAATATACATGCGCGTACAACCCGGCCATCAGCATGGCGCACAGACCCAGGAGTCCTAAAACGGTGTGGGCAAAAACGTTTCTCAGTCCGGGAAGGCGATATGAAAACCAGACCGCTTCCCCGGTGGTGTAACTGCGCTGAGCCGCAAGGCTGATAGTAGACATCAGGAATGCTTCTCCTGCATTTTCGCATCCGGTATCGCATGCGAAGCCTGGATCAATACGCTCGGCGTGGTGTTGGTTTCCCGCATTAACTGCATCAATGTCTCTTCGCCGGGAATACCGTCCACATGCAGATGCATTTTTTGCTGGAACGCGCGGGTGCGTTTCATCATCTCCGCAGTCCAGCGCTGAGCGTGGGTTTCAGGTTGAGAAAGGGCCTGGCTCAGCTGCTGATCAAGCCAGGTCATCTCTTTGCCGTCACTGGTTGCGCTGATGGCGTCTTTACCTTCCGGCGTCAGGCGGTGCAGTTGTGTATAGTTTCCGGTTGCATGCCGGTTAAACCAGCTGCGACTGACCTGCCAGGTCCGGTTATTCATCAGTAAGTCCATCGAGGTTTCTCCGACGCGGGCGACCACCGCATAGTTAAGATGATTGCCGGTTTTGAGCTCGCTCACCCACGGATAACCTTCGCCTGCCAGCGCATCCGGAGAGGCATTTCCCTGCTTACACATCAGGTTTACCTTCACCGCGTTTTGACACAGCGCATCGTCCGCCGAGGCGTCATACCCCCACATCAGATAAAGCTGATGCATCGCGTCCGGCTGATTGACTATTTCCTTGTCGATAACCGGCACGACAGGGGCCTGAACGGGGGTGGCCGGGTGTTTCCAGCTTATCGGGACCGGCAGAGAAACCGGGAGGCGAGCAGTCATTGAGGCGGTGAAATACCAGCCGCAAGCCGCGAACAGCACAGAGGCAAACAGTGAAACCGTTGCCAGACGCTTACCCTGTTTTTTCGCGGGCAGCACCTCTGCGGCCGCCAGGCGTAAATGTCGCGGACTGACCTGGCTTGCGCGTTCGGTCCAGGCCGCGAGCATCGACAGGTGCGCCAGCGCATTCAGTTCACTGATTTTCCCTTTTGTCATTGCGTGCATCTTACGCACGCGCGCCGGGGATAACGGCGAGCTTTCGCCTCCGTGCTCTTCGCACTGCGCCTGCACGTAGCTGAGATATTCACGGCAGGTCAGGGGGCGCAAGGTGTGGTGGGTATGCACATATTCACGCAGATCAGATTGCTGTAGCCGCGCCGCCTGATTTTCCGCGCCCGTCAGCACCACCGATAAATGAAACCCCAGCTCCTGCGCACGGGTGAGCAACATCCCCAGCACCGTCCGGCAGGTCTCTTTCATGGCTTCAGTATGGGAAATGACCAGCACGGTGGCCTGCGTTTTCCCGGCCTGCCACTGCTGCAGCACGGTATCGACCGCCTGAATACGGCTGGTGATTGCTTTCGTGTCCGGGCTGAGCTTGTACAGCAGGCTACTGGCGCTCAGTTTTGGAAACGCGTTGATGGCAAGAACACGGTTGTCGCTGTTTTTCAGCGCATCGCTGAACTGGCCCAACAGCGAGGTATCATCGCTAAAGAGCCCGCATATTCCCGCCTGTTGGGTTTTCTCTTTCAGCAGGTTAAAGACGTCCTGATGATAAGGCACCAGAAAATCCCCGGATAAGCGGGTGACCTTCCTGAAGGGCGGGGTTTTAAAAGTAAAGTGGCTCTGATACATAACGACTTACCGTCTCTGATTAGGAATAGCAACAGGTCGTGAAATTACGGTAAGGATACGGGGCGATCAATTTTTCAACTGGGTAAAAATATCCGGCAGAAATGTCCTAACACCTCGATTTTAGACGGTCAATAATTTTCTTTATTAAAGTTGGTGGCGAAGTCGATGGTCGTATTCACCGCGTCTCATTACTCTCTTCACACGTTTTGTCGCAGCGTGATGCTGCTTATTTTCGCTTTGTTAAAGGCCAGATGAAAAATGAGGTTCTCATTTCTGTCACGGTGGATAACCCCTTGCATGATGTTGGTGCTGTTAATTTTTAGCGGCCAGCAAGGGTATTTCACGTTTAAAGATTATAAAAAGGTTACGAATAGGTTGGCTAACTCTGATGCGCAGCCGCTGAAAAACCGCCGCGAAGAGAAAACATTCACCCTTTTCACGGCGGCAGCGCGTCAGGACACTGGGCCGGCTGCGCTAAAAGCCCCGCTGGCGGCGGAAATAGAAGGCATTGTGCGCAGTGATGACCCCTGGCTTTCCTTCGCCGTTATTAAAACGCCCGCGGGCCAGAAGAGCTACCGCGAAGGGGAGCCGCTGACCGGTTTTAACGATGCCTTTATTCAGGAAATTAACAAAGACAGTGTCGTCGTGAATTATGAAGGCATCACGCAGACGCTGGCCTTAAAGAAACCGGATTATTTCAAGGGCGGCGTTGATAGCGGCCCGGTAACCAAATCGACAAAAGATGCAGGCGCAGACACGCTGCATCTGAATGATTATCTGGTATTAAAACCGGTTGTCGAAAAAGGCCAACTGGAAGGCTATGCCATTAATCCCCGGAATGCCTCTTCCTTTTATAGCCATTCAGGACTGAAAAAAGGGGACGTGGCAGTCGAAGTGAATGCTGTCGATATGACCGATGAAGTAAAGGCAAAAAATATTATTGCTGAATGGTCAAAAATGAAAGAAGCGGAGGTTGTCGTCAGACGTCACGCTCACCTTGAAAATATTCGGGTCAATGTTCTTAACAATTAATAAGTGTACAGACATGAAGAAATTTCCATGGGCGTGCGTGGCGCTGACCGCATTGTCGTTATATTCGGGTTCGCTGCTCGCAGCCAACTTTAGCGCGAGTTTTAAAAATACCGATATCCGCGAGTTTATCGATACGGTAGGCCGCAACCTTAACAAAACCATTCTCGTCGACCCGTCGGTTCAGGGCTCCGTATCCGTCAGAACCTACAACGTGCTGACGGAGGATGAGTATTACCAGTTCTTCCTGAGCGTGCTGGATCTCTACGGTCTCTCGGTGATCCCGATGGATAACGGCATGGTTAAAGTGGTGCGCTCAAGCGTGGCCCGCACCGCTGGTGCGCCGCTGGCAGACAGCACAAACCCGGGCAAAGGCGATGAGATTATTACCCGTGTCGTGCGCATGGAAAACGTGCCGGTGCGTGAACTCGCGCCGCTGTTGCGTCAACTGAACGATGCCACCGGCATCGGCAACGTGGTGCACTTCGAGCCTTCCAACGTGCTGCTGTTAACCGGTAAAGCGTCCGTGGTGAACCGGCTGGTGGATCTGGTCCAGCGCGTGGATAAAGACGGTATTCAGCGTCGCGAAATCGTCCCCCTGCGCTTTGCTTCCGCCAAAGCGCTCTCCGACATGTTGAATAATCTCAACAATGAAGAGCAGAAAGGGCAGAACGCGCCGCAGTTGGCCACCAAAGTGGTGGCGGATGACGAAACCAACAGCCTGGTGATCAGCGGTTCGGAAGATGCGCGCACGCGTACCCGCACCCTGATCCATGAGTTAGATCGCGAGCAGAACAACGAGGGGAATACCCGCGTCTTCTATCTCAAGTACGCCAGCGCCACCAAAGTGGTTCCGGTGCTCACCGGTATTGGCGAACAGCTGAAAGACAAAGCCGGCACCGCGAAGGCGAAAACTGCCACCGCGGCAACCGATCTGAATATTACCGCCGACGAGTCAACCAACTCGCTGGTGATCACCGCGCAGCCTAACGTGATGAACTCCCTGGAGAAGGTGATCGATAAGCTCGACATCCGCCGTCCGCAGGTGCTGGTGGAAGCCATCATTGCTGAAGTGCAGGACGGCAACGGTCTGGATCTCGGCGTGCAGTGGACCGGCAAGCACGGTGGCGTCCAGTTCGGCTCCACCGGCCTGCCCATTAGTCAGATAAAAAATGGCACCATCAAGGGCGCCAGCTTTACTGGTCTGGCGACCGGCTTCTTTAACGGTGATTTCGGTGCGCTGATGACCGCGCTCTCAACCGACGGCAAAAACGACATCCTTTCCACGCCAAGCGTGGTCACGCTGGATAACAAAGAGGCGTCATTCAATGTCGGTCAGGACGTGCCGGTGCTTTCCGGTTCGCAGACCACCAGTGGCGATAATGTCTTTAACTCCGTAGAGCGCAAGACGGTGGGGACCAAACTGAAAATTGTGCCGCAAATCAACGACGGCGACATGATCCACCTGAAGATTGAGCAGGAAGTCTCAAGCGTCGACAACAGCGCAACGGAAGACGCCAGCCTTGGCCCAACCTTTAATACCCGAACCATCAATAACGAAGTGATGGTGCACAGTGGGCAAACGGTGGTACTCGGTGGCCTGATGGAGAATGTCACTAAGCAGTCGGTCTCCAAAGTGCCGCTGCTGGGGGATATTCCGCTGGTCGGGCAGCTTTTCCGCTACACCTCGCAGGACGCGTCCAAACGCAACCTGATGGTCTTTATTCATACCACCGTGCTGCGTGACGACGACAACTACAGCGCGGCGTCGAAAGAGAAATATGACCAGATCCGCGCCCGTCAGCAGCAGCGCGTTGAGGAGAAAAAGCTCGGGATCATTGAACCGGCGGATAACGCCGTGTTACCCGCGTTCCCTGATGCGAGTGCTGCATCGGTGAAAACCAGCGCGTCCCGCAATCCGTTTAAAGAATAAGGCGGAGGTATCACGTGGACGAACTGAGCAAAACCCTGTGTAGCAGCGGCTACGCAAAAGATAACGGCGTTTTATTTTTTCACGATGCGGTCTATATCCGTGATGACACTCCGGCACTCGCGCTGCTGGAAGTGCGTCGGGTGCTGGGACGCGCGTTTGTCCCGGTCACCCTGACGGCGGAAGCCTTCGATGAAATGCTGGCCAGGATCTGGCAGCAGAGCAGCGGGGTGTCCCAGCAACTGGTGGACGATATGGACGCCGATATCGATCTGATGGCGTTAACCGAGGAGATCCCGGATAACGAAGATCTGCTCGATAACGATGAAAACTCGCCGGTGATCCGCCTGATCAACGCCATTCTCGGCGAGGCGGTAAAAGAGGGCGCGTCGGATATTCATATTGAAACCTTCGAGCGTACGCTGAGCATTCGCTTTCGCGTCGACGGCGTGCTGCGTCCGGTGTTGCAGCCCGCGCGTAAGCTCGCGCCGCTGCTGGTTTCGCGTATCAAGGTGATGTCCCGGCTGGATATCGCGGAGAACGTCTGCCGCAGGATGGCCGTATTTCCCTGCGCATTGGCCGTAAGGCGGTCGACGTGCGCGTATCGACCATTCCGTCCCAGTATGGTGAACGCGTGGTCATGCGTCTGCTCGATAAAAGCAATCTCAAGCCTGATATCAACAAGCTTGGGCTGATTGATGAAGAACGGGAGAAGTTACAAGGGCTGATTGACCGCCCGCACGGCATTATCCTGGTCACCGGGCCAACGGGTTCCGGTAAAAGTACCACCCTGTACGCGATTCTTTCGGCGCTGAACGGCCATGAGCGCAACATCCTGACCGTAGAAGATCCCATTGAATACGAGCTGGAAGGGGTGGGGCAGACGCAGGTTAACCCGCGCGTGGACATGACCTTTGCCCGCGGGCTGCGCGCGATTCTGCGCCAGGACCCGGACGTGGTGATGATCGGCGAAATCCGTGACGCCGAGACGGCACAAATTGCGGTGCAGGCGTCGCTTACCGGTCACCTGGTCATGTCTACGCTGCACACCAACAGCGCCGCCGGGGCGATAACCCGCCTGCGGGATATGGGGCTGGAGTCGTTTTTAATCGGTTCATCGTTACTGGGGGTCATTGCCCAGCGTCTGGTGCGTCGGCTGTGTCCGCACTGCCGTACCACCAGTCCGCTGGATGACAATGAAAAGGCGCTGTTCAGCTTTATGGACCAGCCGCCACACGCGATCTATCGCGCGGTGGGGTGCGAACACTGCCGCCAGAGCGGCTATCAGGGGCGCGCCGGTATTCATGAGTTTCTGGTGGTCGACAGCACCCTGCGCCGCGCCATTCATGAAGATAAAGACGAAATGGCCATCGAAACCGAACTTTTTAAGCAGGCCTACAGCCTGCGTGAGAACGGGCTGCTGAAGGTGATCGGCGGCGTCACTTCGCTGGAAGAGGTGATGCGCGTCACCGCCGAGCGCGGAGGAGATGCGTAATGGCCTTCTACGCCTGGACGGCGATGGATACCGCGGGCAAAACCCGGCGTGGCACGTTGCAGGCTGAGGGGCAAAAGCAGGTTCGCCAGATGTTGCGCGAGCAAAAGCTGATGCCCGTCAGCATCAACGAAACCCGTGAGGTTGCGGCTGCCGGTAATGCGAACGCTGGGGCAAAACTCTCCACGCCGGTGCTGTCGATGTTTACCCGTCAGCTGTCGACGCTCGTCAACGCTGCGCTGCCGCTGGAGAGCGCGCTGAAGGCAATCGCGAAACAGACGGAGGACAAAAAGCTCGCGGCGATGGTGGTGGACATCCGCGAGAAGGTAGTGGAAGGGCATACGCTGTTTGACGCTTTCAGCCAGTTTCCGCGCAGCTTCGACAAGCTCTACTGCACGCTGGTAATGGCCGGTGAAAAGACCGGCCATCTGGGCGACGTGCTGGAAAAGCTGGCCGAGTACAACGAGCAGCGTCAGAAGATGAAAAGCAAACTGACGCAGGCGATGGTCTACCCGATCACCCTGACCGTGGTGGCCATCGCGGTGATCGGCATTCTGCTGGTGGCGGTTGTGCCCCAGGTGATTGAGCAGTTCACCCATATGAAACAGCAGCTGCCGATCACCACCCGCACGCTGATCGCGGTGAGTGATTTCCTGCAGATTTACGGCCTCTATATCGTCGGCAGCCTGGCAGGCGGGATGATGGGTTTTAAGGCCTGGCTTCGAAACGCTAAAAATCGTTTTCGCTGGCACGGCTGGCTGGTGAACGGTTCGCCCGTCAAAAAGCTGGTCTGCGCCATCAACAGCGCCCGCTATATCCGTACCCTGAGCATTCTGCAGGCCAGTAGCGTGCCGTTGCTGGAGGGGATGTATATCGCGATGGACGGGATCGAAAACCGGTATGCCCGGCAGGTGCTGGAGCAGGCGGCGGATACCGTGCGCCAGGGTGCATCGCTTTATGCGGCTCTGGAGCAGGCGAAATTATTCCCGCCGACCATGCTGTATATGATTGCCTCCGGGGAAGAGAGTGGGGAATTAGGCCATTTAATGGACCGCGCGGCGGAAAACCAGGAATCGGCATTACAGCATCGTATTACGTTAACGTTGTCGGTATTTGAACCGGCACTGGTGGTATCTATGGCGACGATTGTTTTATTCATCGTCCTGTCAATATTACAACCGCTTCTGCAACTTAATAATATGGTAGGTTAAATCATGGTTATAAAACGTAAACACCTGGCTCGCCAGACGGGCTTCACCTTGCTCGAATTAATGGTGGTTATTGTTATTCTCGGCGTACTCGCGAGTATGGTGGTACCCAATTTAATGGGCAATAAAGAAAAAGCGGATACCCAAAAAGCGACCAGCGATATCGTCGCGCTCGAAGGCTCGCTGGATATGTATAAGCTGGATAATCACCGCTATCCCACCACCGAACAGGGCTTGCAGGCGCTGGTCACGAAGCCAGAGATTGCGCCCATTCCCAACGGCTACCGTGCGGACGGTTATATCCGCCGCCTGCCGCAGGACCCGTGGGGCGGGGATTATATTCTGGTCAGCCCGGGTGAACACGGTGCCGTAGACGTTTTCTCCGCAGGTCCGGATGGCGAAGCCAATACCGCCGATGATATTACAAACTGGTCTCTGGATAAGAAAGAGAAATAATGAAACGTCAACGCGGCTTTACGTTGCTGGAAATTATTCTGGCGCTGGTGATATTTGCCAGCTGCGCCATGATGGTGGTTTCAACAATACCCTCACGCAGCGGTGCGGATATATTTGGTCAGCAATTAAAAGCCCTCGTTGATTATGGTTCAGACCGGGCAGTGATGGACGGAAATATCGTGGGGTTGGTTATGACCGCGGATAAATACCGGCTGGTGACGCTCGAGGATAAAAACGGTGAGCGTCACTGGGTGTCGTTATCCGCGGGGCGGATAACGACCCGGGGTGATTTCCCGCCGGAGATGCACGTCTCGCTCACGCCGCAGCGTCTCGCCGCCACGGTGACATCCGAACCGCAGGTGTTATTTCTGCCAGACGGTGAAATCAGCCGCTTTACGCTGGCGCTGCAAAGCCGCGACAACGCGCACCATTTCCGCGTGGTGTCGCAAGGCGCGGCCCCTGTAACGGTAGAAAACGATGGCTAACGGCAAGAGAAAGCAAAAGGGGATGACGCTGCTGGAGGTGATGGTCGCGCTGGTCATCTTCTCCACCGCCGCACTGGCGCTGATGAACTCGGTCTCCCTGAACGTGCGTTTCACCCACGGGCTGGCCGATACATTGCAGGCCAGCTGGGTCGCCGAAAATCAACTGGCGGAGGCGCAGCTCAACAGACGTGATTTTCCTGACGCTGAAGCGCAGGGGGCAGAGGTCATGGGCGGGCGCAGCTGGGCCTGGCGAAAGCAGCGCGTAAAAACCGCGGCTAACGGCTGGGCGAATGCCATCCGCGTCTATGCAGAAGGCGATGAAAGCCAGCCGGTTATTTCACTGCAGGTCATCGCGCCGGGAGAGGAACCGTGAAGAAAATCCGACGCCAGCGGGGATTTACCCTGCTGGAGATCATGATTGCGCTGACCATTTTTGCGGTGATCAGCACCCTGGCCTGGCAAATCCTCGACGGGGCGATGCGCACCAGTTCGGCGACGGAGGCCAGCGCGGCAAAGCTCAATCAGCTTCAGCGTGCCTGGAGCCTGATGGAACGCGATTTCTATCAGCTTCAGGCGCGTGCGCCGCGCAACGAGCCGGATACATTTCGTCAGGGGGATGACGGCCTTGAGATGACCACGCTGAACGGCGTGAGCGGAACCGTACAGCTGGAGCGCGTGCGCTGGCGGCTGGAAGAGGGGCGACTGTACCGGGATGTCTGGCCGGTGATTGACAGCCCGGCGGATGCCAGACCCGATGCGGTGCCGATTGTCGGCGAGGTGAAATCCCTGCAGTGGCGTTTTAACCGTCAGGGCTGGCAAAAAAGCTGGAACGACCCGGCACATCTGCCGGATGGCGTCGAGCTGACGCTGACGATGGAAAACGGGGAAACCTGGCGCTGGGTGTTTACGACGCCGGGCGATATCCCCGAGGCCGCCGCGCCAGCGCCCGCAGACGCACCTGCCGCGCCACCTGCAGCGGAAGCGACATCATGAAGGCTTTACGTAAACAGAAAGGCGTCGCGCTGCTGGTGGTACTGATCCTGCTGGTCATGATGTCGGCGCTGGCTGCCAGAATCAGCCAGCAGTTCTGCCGCAATCTGCAGAAAACCCATTACCAGGTGAGTCAGCAGCAGCTGCGCTGGGCCATGCAGGCTCAGGAGAAGGTGGTCAAAGATCGTCTGCAGAGCGACGCCAGCGGTGAGAGTAAAGCCCTTACCCTGCAGGGTGACTGGCATCAGCCGCTGGAGACCCGGGGTGACGATTACACGGTGGTCAGCCAGGTGGAAGACGCCCAGGACTGCTTCAACGTGAATAACCTGCTGGCGGCCGATGACATCGCGCAGGGGCAAAATGCGCCCGCGGTGCCGGAAAAACCGCGGAAAGAGCAGATTGTTGAGCAACTCCTGACCGGGAGTGGCCTCAGCCAGTCCACGGCGCACGAGGTTTACTCGCAGCTGGTGGACTATCTGGATGGCGATACCACCACGGCCAGCAAGGGGGCGGAGGGCGATGCCTGGGCGGGCGTGGTGCCCCCCCGGCAGCCCGCAAACCAGATGATGCGCACGATCGCTGAGATCACGCTGCTGCCGGCATTTCCGGCAACGGCATACCGGAAGGTGAGCACGCTGCTGTGTGCCTTACCGGATACCGCCAGCAAGGTGGATGTGAACACCCTGAAACCGGAACAGGCCGCCTTACTGGCCGCCATGTTCCCCGGAAAAATAACGCAAGACGATGCCGTTCGCCTGATTGAATCGCGACCTGAAACCGGCTGGGAAAATATGGAAACCTTCAGCAACGCGCTGGAGCAGGCCTTCCCGCAGGTGAAAGACGACCTTCCGCAGGTGGCTGGACAACTCTCCACCCAAAGCCGGTACTTCCGCGTTAACTATACCGGCAACACCGATGCGCTAACGCTTCGCGTGGTAAGCCAGCTTCAGGTCAATAACGAAGCCGGTGAGATCGTGACGTGGCAACGTCGTTACCGAATGATTGAATAAGAAAAGCAGATGGCTATGAAACAGGTACTTTTTGTTCGTCCCGACAGCCGTGAGGGCGGGAAAATAATGTGGTGTGCTTCCGGCAGCCAGCAGGTTGACGTTGTGGAGCGCCTTGACGCGCTGGCAGACCATCCTCTCGCGGCCCGGGTCTGTTTACTGTTGCCCGCGGGCAACATGATCTTCCGCCATTTTACGTTGCCGAAAAAAGTTGCCTCTCAGACGGCGGCGTTCTCGTGGCTGGCGGAAGAGACGCTCATTGGCGAGGTGGACAACCTTCACTGGACGGTGCTTCACAAAAAGGGGGCCAACGTTGACGCGGTGGCGATTGATACCGATGTTCTGCGCGGGTGGTTAGCCCGTTGCCAGGAGGCCGGTTTGAAGGTGGTTCAGGTGCTGCCGGATGCCTGGCTGCTGCCGGTGACGGCAGGAGGAAGCACGCTGGTTGCCCTGGATGACCGCTACTGGCTGCGCCTGTCGCCCCATGTCGCCAGCGAAATGGAGGCCAGCCTGCTGCCGCTGCTGATGCAAAAAACCCCAGACGGTGACGTGTGCTGTTACGGCGAACCGCCAGCCGGTGTCGGGGTGGATCTTCTGCACCCGTGGCAGCATCCGCTGGTGCTGATCCAGCCCCAGTGGCAATCCTGTCGGGTCACCCTCCTGCACGGTGAATTCAGCCCGAAGGCAGGGAAAGGCAGCGCGTCTAAAGGAATAAAAATCGCGATGGCGGTGGCGGGCCTGCTGTCTCTCGGGCTGTTGCTGGGCCCGCGGATCGCGATGGCCTGGATGCTGGTACAGCAGGAAAATCGGGTTCAGCAGGAGATCGTTCAGGTTTATCAGCACCATTTTCCCAGTATGCGCCAGCAGACCAATATCAAATACCACTTCGGTCAAAACATGAAAAAGCAGCACAAAGGGATATTCCTGCAGCTGGATGATCTTGAGCAAGCCAGGCAGGCCGTACCCGCACTTGAGATCTCCCTGCTTGAGTACGATGCGCAACAAAATGCGCTAACCCTGAGCGTCAGTGCGCAAAGCCAGGCCGCGCTGCAGTCGTTTGTGGAGAAAACAGGGGAGCATTTTGATTTCACTCTACAGCCTGTTTCTACCACTGCACCTTATACCGCCATGATCGCAGGGAAATATAAATGAAAGAGCGAATCACGAAGCTTACGTCGCGTTATCAACAATACAGCATCCGGGAGAAATATATTTTAAAAACCGGTGCCGTTGCCCTCCTGGCCGCGGCTGTTTATTACGCGGGCATGATGCCACTGGATAATATGATTCAAAATAGCAAATCAACGCTGACCCGACAAAAAGAGACGCTGAACTGGATGCGCAGAGAAATAGATAAACACCACCTTCCGGTGATGATCATTAAAACGGATAACCCGCGCACGGTGGTGGAGAACAGCGCTCATGAAATTAACCTTTCCCTGACGGAGGTGCGTCAGGACGGGCAAACCTTATCGTTCGTGGTGAACCGCGTAAACGTGTATGAATTAAAAAACTGGCTGCGGGAAATCAACCAGACCTCCGGCGTCAGGCTGCAAAAAATGAACCTTACGCCGGTCGATCACCTCAGTGACGTGAAAGCCGAAGTGCAGCTCACCTGGCGCAAAACCGCATGAACACCGTTGCGCTGATGCGGGAAGTCTACCCGGTGGGGTTCCCGGTGATGAGTGCGATCCTGGGCAGCATGGTGGGCAGTTTTCTGGGGGTTGTCGCTGAGCGCGTGCCGGGCATGGTGATGGAGGAGGAAGGAGCGGGCAACTTGCTGTTTCCGGCCTCTCACTGCCCGGTGTGCCAGCATGATCTTGCTGCCTGGGAGAATATCCCGCTGGTCAGCTGGCTAGTATTGCGCGGGCGCTGCAGGCAGTGCGGCACGGCCATCCCGCTGCGCTTATTGATGCTCGAACTCGTCACCGCGCTCTTTTTTGGCCTCACCGCCTTGTGCATTCCGGGCGAACCGGCGTTGTTCTCACTGTGGTTGCTGGCCGCGTTTCTGCTGCCGCTGGCGATGATTGACTGGCAGCATCAGTTGCTCCCTGACTGTCTGACCCAGCCGTTGCTGTGGGCAGGACTGTTGTTACACCTCGTTGACCACACGCTGCCGCTTAAGGATGCGCTGCTGGGGGCGGTGGCTGGCTACCTTTCGCTCTGGTCTCTCTACTGGGCATTTCGTCTGCTTACCGGACGAGAAGGATTAGGCTATGGCGATTTTAAACTTCTGGCGGCGTTAGGCGCCTGGTGTGGCTGGCAGGCACTGCCCACCCTGGAATTGATTGCCGCGTTAAGCGGTATTGTCGGATATTTCGCGACAACACATGCGAATAAAAATAACCGCATTATTTCTTTCGGGCCTTATTTAGCTTTTGCCGGCATGACGGTTTTTGTTTATCAGGTTGCCTGTTCCACATTCTGAATACACCGGTCAAGTTTTTTTAGTGATTTTTTCGATTGGGGAATGAAAGGAATACAATATTTATTCAGCGTATCGTTAAAGGCATAAGCTTCACAGAATTCGAGCTTGTATCTTTTAATGGAGGAATACAGCGCGCCACAGAAATAGCGGTTAACGATTTTTGCTTAAGTTGAAATTCAAAGTCTGTAAAAAACTATTCCATGTTTTAAAGGAAGACATGGGTCATTAACGTTTACAAATAAATTTATCAGGAAATAAAAATGAAATTTATGAAGCCTAAATATCTGGCGCTTTTCGTTGCAGCGGCATCCAGCTCTGCCTTCGCGGCAGCGCCAGGTACGCCAACCCTCAGCAGTGGCAATGATAAGTTTGCGATTGTTGAAGTTGACCAGGCAGCGCAAGACTATAACAGCCTTGTGAAAGTCCATGATGGCGCGGATGTGAAAGTTGAGTGGAACGTCTGGAGCGGTGATGCGCCAACCTCGGCGAAAGTGCTTCTGGATGGTCAGGCCGTGTGGAGTGGCGCCGCAAGCGCCTCCGGGTCAGCCACCTTCAAAGTGAAAAAGGGCGGACGCTATCAGGAGCAGGTTGAACTCTGTAACGCCAGCGGGTGTTCTAAAAGTGCCAGCAAACTGATCATCGTGGCGGACACGGACGGGAGCCATCTGCTGCCGCTGAACACCACCCTGAAGGAAAATAACAAAACCTTCTCTCAACATACGGACAAAGTGGTGGGTGCCTATTTCCCTGAGTGGGGCGTCTATGGGCGTGAGTTCCCGGTGGATAAAATCCCTGCGGCGAACCTGAACCACATTTTGTACGGTTTCATTCCGATCTGTGGCGGTGATGGCATCAACGACGGGTTAAAAACAGTTGAGAACGGCAACAGCTTCGCCGCGCTGCAGCGCGCCTGTGCGGGCCGTCAGGATTACACCGTGGCCATTCACGATCCGTGGGCGGCATTGCAAAAACCGCAGGCTGGCGTGACCAACTGGGACGACCCCTACAAAGGTAACTTTGGTCAGTTGATGGCGCTGAAAAAAGCCCATCCGGATCTGAAAGTGCTGCCTTCCATTGGCGGCTGGACGATGTCCGATCCGTTCTTCCAGATGCATGATTCAGCGATCCGCGCGCGCTTCGTCTCTTCCGTGAAAGAGTTCCTGAAAACCTGGAAATTCTTCGACGGGGTCGATATTGACTGGGAATTCCCGGGGGGTGGTGGCGTGTCGGAAAATCTTGGCAACCCTGCTCAGGACAAAGCCACCTATACCGCGGTGATGCACGATCTGCGCGCGATGCTGAACGAGCTGTCAGCAGAAACGGGCCGTACGTACGAACTGACCACCGCCATTGGTTCCGGTAAAGACAAAATTGAAGACGTGGATTACACCACGGCGCAGCAGTATCTCGACCACATCTTCCTGATGAGCTACGACTTCTACGGCGGCTGGAGCAACACTGATCTCGGCCACCAGGCGGCGTTGCACGGCGCGGAGTGGAAACCGGACACCAACTACACCACTGAAAACGGCGTGAACGCGCTGCTGGAACAGGGCGTGCAGCCGGGCAAGATTGTTGTGGGGGCGGGCATGTACGGTCGCGGCTGGACTGGCGTTCATGGCTACACCGGCGACAATCCATTCACCGGTACGGCAACGGGCGCGGTCAAAGGCACCTGGGAACCGGGCGTGGTTGACTACCGTCAGATTGCGAACGAGTACAAAGGCAAGCCAGGCTGGGAATACAAATACGATGCCGCGGCAGAAGCGCCGTATCTGTTCAATAAAGCCACCGGCGATCTGATTACCTATGAAGACGCGCGTTCTACCACGGCAAAAGGTAAGTATGTGCTGGCGAAAAACCTAGGCGGTCTGTTCTCCTGGTCCATCGACTCGGACAATGGCGACATCCTTAATGCGATGAACGAAAGCCTGTTGGGCGGCGGTTCAACGCCGGTTGATCCCGTTGTCACCAACCATGCGCCGATCGCTGCGGCTGCCGATCAGACCGTGACCGGGCCTGTTACCGTCACCCTCGATGGCTCTGCGTCTGGCGATCCGGACGGCGACGCCATTACCTATAAGTGGACCCAGATTTCCGGTCCAGCCGTGACCCTTACCAACAGCACGAAAGCCAAAGCCTCCTTCGGCGCGGCGGCAGTGACTCAGAACCAGACGCTCTCCTTCCGCCTGACGGTGAAAGATGCGAAAGGCCTGACGAACGCCATTGATGTTCAGGTCGTGAACAAAGCACCTAAAGCGAACCAGGCACCGGTGGTCAACCCGATGGAAAGCATCACGCTGCAGGCGGGTGAAACCTATGCCCTGCATGCGCAGGCAGCCGATCCGGATGGTGACGCGCTGACCTATGCCTGGAGCGTGCCGGCGGACATGAACGCAACCGGTACTGACACCGCGAACGTGAATATCACCGCACCGGCTGTTGCTTCCGATTCCACCTACACCCTGAGCGTGGTGGTCAGCGACGGTAAAACCAGCGTTCAATCGAACGTGCAGATTATTGTCACGCCAAAAGCAGCCGATGAGGTCACGCCGCCATCTGACGAGGTAACACCACCAGCCGATGAGGTCACGCCGCCATCTGACGAGGTGACACCACCTGCCGATGAGGTCACGCCACCTTCTGATGAAGGCTCTGCCACCGGCAGCTGTGATGCACCTGTTGATGCCAATGCCAGCCAGTACCCGGCCTGGAGTGCGAGCAAAATCTACAACAGTGGTGACACCGTGAGCGCCGACAACCTGGTGTGGAAAGCGAAGTACTGGACACAGGGCAATAAACCTGGCTTTGACGCGGATGCGTGGGAGCTGGTCAGCCAGGTGAAAATGAACTGGCGTTCAGATGTGGTTTACAACGGTGGCGATACGACCACCTACCAGGGGTATGTCTACCGTGCGAAATGGTGGACCCGTGGTGATAAACCAGGTAACAGCGATGTATGGGTGAAAGAAGGCGCGTCAGCAGACTGCAAATAACCTTTTTAGCCTGAGGTTGCGGGTTTGATATCGCCTGCAATCGTTGACCACACCCCGTTTCGGGTGTGGTCAACCCCTTCCGGAATAAGACAGCGTGCGCAAGGAGAAGGATCGTCAGTAAATAAACAGGTAATGAGATGAAACGCTTTTTATTGTTATTGCTTATTTTAAGTCAGAGTGCGGCAGCAAATTGCTGGGATAAAGCGGCGCATTATTATCATGTCGATCCGTATTTATTATATGCCATTGCGCAGGTGGAATCCGGTATGAATCCGAATGCCGTGGGGTGGAATCAGGATGGCTCGCGGGATGTGGGATTAATGCAGATTAACAGCACGCATTTCAGCGAACTGCAGCGCCAGGGCATTGACGAGAACCGGCTTGTGACCGAGCCCTGCACCTCCATTATGGTGGGCGCATCAATACTGTCGACGATGATCAACGTATATGGCTATAACTGGGAAGCCGTCGGTGCTTATAACGCGGGAGTGAAAAAAGAGAATTATTCAAAGCGTATGAATTATGCCCGCAAGGTCTGGGTGAAATATCAGGAAATAAAACCTCGTTCCTCTTATTAATTCTGCTTTTTGTTTTTTGAAGCGTACCCGGCGGTGCGCTTCAGAAAATGAAAAATTACCGCACTCTTTGGTTTATTTATTAAGGGAATAATACATAAACCGTGATTGCATTAACCCTTGTTGCTATATATAGGATGAGTTGAAATGACCAAAAGGACCTTACTGAACGTGCTCGTTGCGGGTGCATGCATTGCGCCTTTCATGGCACAGGCTGCGACGCTGCAGGCAACCACCAGCGAGCCGTTCACCCTGAAAGCCAGCGATCTGGCGAAGAAAGAACAGGAACTGACTAACTTTCCACTGATGGCGTCGGTTAAAGACACCATTCGTACGCTGGATAATGCCCAGGTTGAGCTGATTGAGCCAGGCCGTGCAGCGAACCCGGATAACGTTAAACGCGTTGAAGGCATTGTGAAGGCCAGCGACTGGGAATACCTTTTCCCGATGCGAGCGCAGTCCTACACCTACAGTAACTTCCTGAAAGCGGTGGGCAAATTCCCGGCGCTGTGTAAGACCTACAACGACGGCCGTGACAGCGACGCCATCTGCCGTAAAGAGCTGGCCACCATGTTTGCCCACTTCGCACAGGAAACCGGCGGCCACGAAAGCTGGCGTCCGGAAGCCGAATGGCGTCAGGCGCTGGTTCACGTTCGCGAAATGGGCTGGACCGAAGGGCAGAAAGGCGGTTACAACGGCGAATGTAATCCTGATATCTGGCAGGGACAAACCTGGCCGTGCGGCAAAGACAAAGACGGCGATTTCGTGAGTTACTTTGGCCGTGGGGCAAAACAGCTGTCTTATAACTACAACTACGGTCCGTTCTCTGAAGCGATGTTCGGCACTGTCCGCACGCTGCTCGACAAGCCGGAGCTGGTGGCTGACACCTGGCTGAACCTGGCAAGCGCCATCTTCTTCTTCGCCTATCCGCAGCCGCCGAAGCCGAGCATGCTGCAGGTTATCGACGGCACCTGGCAGCCAAACGATCATGACAAAGCCAACGGCCTGGTTCCGGGCTTCGGCGTGACCACCCAGATCATTAACGGTGGCGTAGAGTGTGGCGGCCCGACTGAGATTGCCCAGTCTGAAAACCGTATCAAGTACTACAAAGAGTTTGCGAAGTACCTGAAAGTGCCTGTCCCGGCAAATGAAGTGCTCGGCTGTGCCAACATGAAGCAGTTCGATGAAGGCGGCTCCGGTGCGCTGAAGATTTACTGGGAGCAGGACTGGGGATGGAGTGCCGATACGCCAGACGGTAAAACGTATTCCTGCCAGCTGGTCGGTTATCAGACGCCGTTCAGCGCCTTTAAAGAGGGTGACTACACGAACTGCGTGAAGAAATTCTATAACGTCAACATCATCAACGATGACGGTTCCGCCGTGACGCCGGACGAGCATCCGGTCACTCCGGCACCGACGCCATCGGAAGATGAAACCCCGGCACCGGCACCGGTTCCGGATGAAACGCCGGCAGAACCGACCGTGGTGAACCACGCACCGGTCGCGCAGATTGCGGGCCCAATCGGTGCGGTGGAAGCGGGCGCGCAGGTATCCCTGAGCGCAGAAGGATCCACTGACCAGGACGGCAACACGCTGACCTACACCTGGCGTTCACAGGATGGCCAGACGGTCACCGGTGAAGACAAGGCGGTGGTGACCTTTACCGCGCCAGAGTCTGCGACGGCTCAACAGTACGAAGTCAGCCTGACCGTGAGCGATGGCGAGCTGAGCAGCACCACTTCCTATCTGCTGAACGTTAAAGCGAAAGCCACGACGCCGTCTGAAAACGACGGTACCTCTGGTGCTTATGCCGCGTGGAGCGCGAACAGCAAGTACAAGGCAGGCGATATCGTGAATAACCACGGTAAACTGTTCCAGTGCAAACCGTTCCCGTACAGCGGCTGGTGTAACAATGCCCCGGCGTACTACGAGCCAGGCGCGGGTCTGGCGTGGTCAGACGCCTGGACGGCGCTGTAAAACAAAACGGCAACCTTCGGGTTGCCGTTTTCGTCTCTGTTCTCTGAGATGAACGCGCTCAACTAGCGATGCAATTTGCCGTGGTCACGCAGCCAGGCGGCAGTACGCACAATCCCTTCATCCAGGGAGACAATCGGCTTATACCCCAGTTCGTTCTCTGCACGGGTGATATCCAGCGTAAAATCAAAGTTGAGCTTTGAGACACCGTAGTGCGTCAACGCAGGCTCTTTCGCCGATTTACTCCCAAGACGCTCCATACTGCGGGCAATCATATCCAGCATCGGGTAGGGCACGGAACGAATACGGCAGTCGATTTGCAACTCGTCAATCAACCTTTGCACGATGCTGCGCAGCGTGCAGGGCTCACCGTTGGTGATATTGTACGCGCGACCGGAAATCAGGGTATCGCAGTCCGGCTGGCTTGCCAGCCACATGGCGTGGACCGCATTTTCGTAGTACGTCATATCCACCATCGCATCGCCACCGCGGGGCAGCAGCACGCTGCCGTAGTGGTGCATCATCTGCGCCAGACGCGGGATAAACACTTTGTCATGCGGGCCGAACAGGCTCTGAGGACGCAATACGGTAAAACGGGTGTGCGGGTTCGACTGCGCCAGCAGATCGATCACCTCTTCGCTGGCCGCTTTACTGCGGGCAAACTCACAGGCAAAGCGCGCCGGGCGAAAATCTTCCTGCACGTCGCGGTGATGGTGATAGTCGAAATAGAGAGACGGGGAGGAGATATGAATAAAGTTACGCACGCCCCAGGCCACGGCCCATTCACCCAGACGACGGGTGGCACGCACATTGGCGAGGTCAAAAGCTTCCTGGGTACCCCACGGGGAGGTAAAACTGGAGCAGTGCCACAGCGTATCGATACCGGCCAGCATCACCTTGGCCTGAGAGGAGACCAGCTCCGTCAGGTCGGCATGGACAAACTCTGCGCCCATTTTTTGCAGCAGTTTACCCATCGCTTCGTTGCGACCGGTGGCCCTGACGCTGATGCCTTTGTTGCGCAGAAACTCGACCGCATTTCGGCCTAAGCCGCTGGTCGCCCCGGTAACCAGTACCTTCATATCAATCCACTGTGTTGAAAAAGAATTTCGTGCGCATTCTTTCGTGAATTACGGCGGGTTGCAATGGGAAAGGTGAAAGAATAAGAGTTTTATTGAGTTATTTTCGTCTTTTGTTCTGCCAGCTGCGCGATACGTTTCGCCATTCCGCGAAAGATAAACAGGTGAGCGGGGATCATTAACAACCAGTAGAAAAGCCCCGGCATCCCGTGCGGGTGCCACCAGGCACGAACGTCCAGTTCACGATGGTCGCCTTTGTCTTTTAGCGTAAAGCACAACCGTCCCAGACCGGGCGCTTTCATGCCAAACAGCAGCGCCAGCTGTTTTTCGGGCTCGACGATGATCACCTTCCAGCTGTCAACCGTATCGCCTACCGCAAGATACGGGTGCGCAGGACGGCCTTTCGCCAGCCTGTGTCCTACCAGCAGATCCAGTGCGCCACGGGTTTGCCAGAGGATATTGCCGAAGAAATAGCGTTCTTTGCCGCCAATCTGATTCACCACCTCCCACAGGTCCGCCAGAGTTGCCGGGGTGTTCACCGTGCAGCCAGCCTGTTTAGGAAAGTAACCGTATTCAGGCCGCCAGCGGGCAAACGCCTGGGCGTCGTAGCCCCAGTCGCTGGAGTTCATCAGCTGTTCCTCTACCTTGAGCGTATTGCGTACCGCATCATCGAAACGGATCAGCGTCTGGGGGATCAGCGCACGCAACGCACGATCGTCGGCCAGCAGATCGTGTTTGAGCCCCTGGATCAGCGCTTTTGCGGTCGTCGGTGGCACGGACGTAATGACGTTTAAAAACCACACCGAGATCCAGCGGGTAGGGAAGGGAATGGGGATCAGCCAGCGTCGGCGGCCGCTGACGCGCATAAAATGTTCGAACTGTTGCTGGTAGCTCAGCACTTCCGGGCCAGCAGCCTCAAGCACGCGGTGTTGCTCAGCCGGATGGTCCAGCAGGGCCACCAGATAATGGCGTAAATTTTCCAGCGCAATCGGCGTGGTGCGCGATCGCACCCAGCGCGGCGGGGTAAGCACCGGCAGGTTGTACACCATGTCGCGCATCACTTCGAACGCGGCGGAGCCGGCCCCGACGATGATCCCCGCCCGCAGTTCGGTGACGGGAATATTGGCGCCGCGCAGGGTTTCAGCCGTGAGCTGACGGGCGCGAAGATGATCGGACTGCTCGTTAGCAGGCGCCTGCAGCGAGCTTAAAAAAATCACCTGCTTCACCGGTGTGCGCAACAGCGCGTCGCGAACGTTCATCGCCACCTGACGCTCGTGGGCGATAAAATCGCCCCCTTCGCCCATGCTGTGAACAAGGTAGTAAAGCGTGTCGACCCCTTCCAGTAACGCCGGCAGCGTCGTGGGCCAGTTGAGATCGACGTTGTGACAGGTCACCCCGGGCAGGTGCAGTTTTTGCAGACGCTCCGTGTTGCGTGCCACGGCCAGCACCTGGTGCCCCTGCTGACTTAACGCAGTGGTGAGATGCTGACCGATATACCCACTGGCACCGAGTACCAGAATACGTTGCGGCACGCTCTGCTCCTTAGCGCTGTAAAAACGCCTGCCAGTGTTTCACCACGTCTGCCAGCTGCTGACGATTAACGTCTAAGTGCATAACCAGGCGTACCACCGGCGAGGCGTTGATCAACACGCCACGGGCTTTCATAAACTCACCCAGCGCGGCAGCGTGCTCTTCGCCCACGCGAATGAACAGCATGTTGGTATCGTGGCGCATAACGTCTGCACCAATCTCGCGTAGCTGTGCGGCCATCCACGCGGCGTTTTCATGGTCGTCTTTCAGGCGAGCCACGTTGTTTTTCAGGGCGTACAGTCCGGCTGCTGCCAGAATACCGGCCTGGCGCATCCCGCCGCCGGTCATCTTACGCCAGCGGACCGCGCGTTTGATGAAGTCCGCATTGCCCACCAGCAGCGAGCCAACGGGCGTCCCCAGCCCTTTAGACAGGCAAATAGTGAACGAATCGCAATACTGCGTGATGTCTTTCAGCTCGCAGCCATACTCCACCACGGCGTTAAAGATGCGCGCGCCGTCCACGTGCAGCCCGAGTTTGCGCTCGCGGGTGAATTCCCACGCTGCTTTCAGGTACTCGCGCGGCAGCACTTTGCCGTTGTGGGTGTTTTCCAGACTGAGCAGCCTGGTGCGGGCGAAATGCACATCATCGACTTTGATTTTCGCCGCGACCTTGTCGAGGGGCAGGGTGCCGTCCGGGGCGGCATCAATCGGCTGAGGCTGAATGCTGCCCAGTACCGCCGCACCGCCTGCTTCGTACAGGTAATTGTGCGCGCCCTGACCGGCAATATACTCTTCACCGCGTTCGCAGTGGCTGAGCAACGCCACCAGGTTGGCCTGGGTGCCGGATGGCAGAAACAGGGCAGCCTCTTTACCGCTTAGCTCGGCGGCATAACGCTGCAGCGCATTCACCGTCGGATCGTCACCGTAGACGTCGTCCCCGACCGGGGCGGCCATCATCTCTTCGAGCATGGCGCGACCCGGACGGGTAACGGTATCACTGCGTAAATCAATCATTTCACATCCCTTTAATTTAAGAGGTTATGTGAAATGTTTTACCTGAGCCAGTTGGTTTTTGCCAGTTCGATTACCTCATCACCGCGTCCGCTGATGATGGCGCGCAGCATATAGAGGCTGAATCCTTTGGCCTGCTCGAGTTTAATCTGCGGTGGGATCGCCAGCTCTTCTTTCGCCACCACCACGTCCACCAGTACCGGACCGTCGATGGAGAAGGCGCGCTGCAGGGCTTCATCGACTTCTGAGGCTTTCTCTACGCGAATACCCGTGATGCCGCAGGCTTCAGCGATGCGCGCGAAGTTGGTGTCGTGCAGCTCGGTGCCGTCCGTCAGATAGCCACCTGCCTTCATCTCCATCGCCACAAAGCCCAGCACGCTGTTGTTAAAGACCACGATTTTCAGCGGGAGCTTCATCTGCACAACCGACAGGAAATCGCCCATCAGCATGCTGAACCCGCCGTCGCCGCACATCGCCACCACCTGACGCTCAGGTGCGGTGGCCTTGGCCCCCAGCGCCTGCGGCATGGCGTTGGCCATCGAACCGTGGTTGAACGACCCCAGCAGACGGCGTTTGCCGTTCATCTTCAGATAGCGTGCCGCCCAGACGGTCGGGGTGCCCACGTCGCAGGTAAAGATGGCGTCGTCGTCCGCGAAATGGCTAATTTGCTGCGCCAGATACTGGGGATGAATGGCTTTGTCGCTCGGTTTGGCAAGATCGTCCAGTCCTTTGCGTGCATCGCGGTAATCACTGAGGGCTTTGTCGAGGAACTTCCGGTCGGTTTTTTCTTCCACCAGCGGCAGCAGGGCGGCGAGGGTGGATTTGATGTCCCCTACCAGCGCCATATCGACTTTACTGTGGGCACCAATACTGCCCGGGTTAATATCAATCTGAATGATTTTGGCATCCGTCGGGTAAAACGCGCGGTACGGGAACTGGGTGCCGAGCAGGATCAGCGTGTCGGCATTCATCATGGTGTGGAAACCGCTGGAAAAACCGATCAGTCCGGTCATGCCCACGTCATACGGATTGTCATATTCGACGTGCTCTTTGCCGCGCAGGGCGTGAACAATCGGGGATTTTAACTTGCCGGCAAATTCCACCAGCTCTTTGTGCGCGCCCGCACAGCCACTGCCGCACATCAGGGCGATATTGCTGGAGTAACGCAGCAGCTGCGCGAGCTTTTTGAGCTCTTCTTCAGCCGGCGTGATGACAGGCTGTGGGGCGTGATACCAGTGCGAACTGGCACCCTCAGGCGCGGCCTTCAGCGCCACGTCACCGGGAATAACGACCACCGAAACACCGCGGTTAAGCACGGCTTTGCGCATTGCAATGGCCAGAACCTGAGGGATCTGTTCTGGTGAGGAAACTAATTCGCAATAGTGGCTGCATTCACGGAACAGCTCCTGAGGATGCGTCTCCTGAAAATAGCCGCTGCCGATTTCGGAAGAAGGGATGTGGGCGGCAATTGACAGGACCGGTACGTGATTACGGTGGCAGTCAAACAGGCCGTTGATCAAGTGAAGGTTGCCCGGTCCGCACGATCCGGCGCAGACGGCCAGTTCACCCGTCACCTGCGCTTCCGCTCCAGCCGCGAAGGCGGCAACCTCTTCATGACGGGTTGGCATCCATTCAATGGTCTTCATCTTATTGAGGCTATCGCTCAGCCCGTTCAGGGAGTCGCCGGTTACACCCCAGATGCGCTTTACGCCTGCCTGCTCGAGGGTTTTTGCTATGTATGCAGCCACGGTTTGTTTCATGGGTGTCCATCTCCTTTAAGTGATATCGCTTACAAGCTTAGAAGAAAGTCACTGTATTGCCGCGCTTTCCCCCTTATTAAAAGGTGCTTTTCACCCGCAATGATTCGGCATAATCTGGTCATTACACAGATGAAAACAGGAATCATTTCAAATGGTTAAATCATTGTTAATTGCTGTTAATGAAAAGCTATCGTGCGACGATGCTGGCAAACTCTTGTTACGACTTGCCGTCGGTGTGCTGATGCTTTTTCACGGTTTACACAAATTATTGGGTGGCGTGGGGTTCATCAGCGGCATGCTGGTGGAAAAAGGATTACCGGGGTTTATCGCCTACGGCGTGCTCATTGGCGAAGTGGTGGCGCCTGTCCTGATTATCGTGGGGCTTTTTACGCGCCCGGCGGCGCTGGTGCTGGCGTTTACCATGATTGTGGCGTGGCTGATGGTCGGGACGGGGGAAACCTTTGCGCTGGACGCGGTAGGTGCCTGGGCGATTGAGAGCCTGGTGTACTTCTTTATCGGTGCGCTGGCGGTAGCATGCTTAGGCGCTGGGCGTTTTGCGTTGGGGAAAGCGCCGGTCTGGCGGTAGGCGTACTAACCGGGGGTAAACGCGAGCGCTTACCCCCGTCATTCGCTACGCCAGCACAAGATCGCCCTGTGGATGACACGAGCACGCCAGTACGTATCCGTCGGCGATTTCTGCCTCGGTCAGCGTCATGGTGCTCGTCACGGTGTACTCACCGGAGACCACTTTGGTCTTGCAGCAGCCACATACACCAGCACGGCATGCTGCCACCACCGGCACGTTGTTGCTTTCCAGCGCGTCCAGTAGCGTGGTGCCGACCCGGCCAAAGAAGGTCTGAGCAGGCTGCAGTCTGGTGAACGTAATTCCGCTGGTTGCCGCTTCCGCGACCGGGGTGAAGAACTGCTCTTTGAAGAAGCGGGTCACGCCCAGCGCTTTCACGTCCTGCTCAACGATATCCATATACGGCGCCGGCCCACAGGTCATCACGGTACGTTCCGCGAGATCCGGGACGCTTTGCAGCAGTTCACGGCTCAGACGCCCGGCGACAAAACCGTGGGTTGCGTTATGTTCCGCTACCATCGTCACCGGATAGTTACGCCACTCTTCGGCAAAGATCACATCTTCCGGCGAGCGCACGCTGAAGATCACCTGAACATCTGCCTGCGGACGGTTTTTCGCCAGCCAGCGACGCATTGACATGATCGGCGTGACGCCGCACCCGGCGGCCAGCAGCAGGAATTTATCTTCCGCTTTATCGTCACAGGTGAAATCCCCGTGTGCGTCCGACAGCCAGAGGTAATCCCCGCGCTTCACGTCCCGGGTCAGCCACTGCGAGCCTGCGCCATCATCGATACGGCGGATAGTGAGCGTGATGTACTCGCTCACGCCCGGCGTTGAGGAGATCGTGTAGGCGCGCAGCGTGTCCGCTGAGTTGCGGACACTGACCAGCGCATACTGACCTGCACGATACGGATAGTAGTCATGGCACAGCAGGGACAGCGTCCACACATCCGGCGTCTCCTGATGGATGTGATGAACCTGCATCCGCCACGGACATTGTGAGGTTGGCATGGTCATGAATAACTCCTTACGCGCTCAGCAGCTGCTGCATATCTTCTTCTACGGTGGTCACGGAACGCAGACCAAACTTCTCGTTCAGCACGGCCAGCAGATCCGGTGTCAGGAAGCCGGGTGCGGTTGGGCCGGTCACAATGTTGGTCACGCCGAGAGAGAGCAGGGTCAGCAGGATGACAATCGCTTTCTGTTCAAACCAGGAGAGCACCAGCGACAGCGGCAGATCGTTGACGCCGCAGCCCAGTTTTTCCGCCAGCGTGACGGCCAGAATGATGGCAGAGTAGGCGTCGTTACACTGACCCGCATCGACCAGACGTGGCAAACCTTCAATGTTGCCGAAGTCCAGCTTGTTGAAACGGTATTTACCACACGCCAGCGTCAGGATCAGGCAATCTTCCGGTACGCTGGTGGCGAAATCGGTGAAGTAGTTACGCTCACCGCGCGCGCCGTCACAGCCGCCAATCAGGAAGATATGGCGCAGTTTTTCACGGCTCACGAGGTCAATCAGTGAATCCGCGGCACCGAGCAGGGTTTCGCGACCAAAGCCGACGGTGATCAGATGTTCGATTTCGCTGTACGGGAAGCCACCCATCTGCTGCGCCTGGGCAATGACCGGGCCGAAATCATCCCCTTCCAGGTGGCTCACACCCGGCCAGCCAACGATGCTGCGGGTCCAGATGCGGTCGTCATACGCGCCAACGGTGGGGTCGATGATGCAGTTAGAGGTCATGACGATGGGGCCCGGGAAACGGGCGAACTCAACCTGCTGGTTCTGCCAGCCGCTGCCGTAGTTCCCGACCAGGTGTTTAAATTTACGCAGTTCCGGGTAGCCGTGTGCGGGCAGCATTTCGCCGTGGGTATAGACGTTAATGCCCGTGCCTTCGGTCTGCTTCAGCAGGTTATAGAGGTCTTTCAGGTCATGGCCGGAGATCAGGATGCACTTGCCTTCGGTCGCTTTAACGTTAACCTGCGTCGGCGTCGGGTGGCCGTAGGTGCGGGTTTCACCGGCATCCAGAATACGCATCACGTTGAAGTTCATCTGGCCGATTTCCATTGAACATTCGAGCAGCGGATTCATCTCGGCAGGCCAGGTACCCAGCCACGCCATGATTTTGTGGTACTGAGCATAGATAGCGTTATCGTACTGGCCCAGAACGTGTGCGTGTTCCATATAGGCCGCGGCCCCTTTCAGGCCGTACAGGCAGAGCAGACGCAGGCCGAGAATGTTCTCGCCAATCGCCGCTTTATCTTTGTTGGGGGTGAATTCTGCTGCCTGACGCTGCAGCTCGCCCAGGTCATCGCTCACCAGCTGCAGGTCTGCCATTGGGTTTTCTACCCGTGCGTTGGCATCGGCGCTCAGGCACTGCGCTTTCAGCGCTTCACGCAACGCAATCGCTTCGCGGGCATAGCCGACGATGCGCGGGGAATCAAAGTTAACGTTAGTCAGCGTGGAGAAAAAGGCGCGGGGGGCGAAACTGTCTACATAGTGGTCAATAATGCCATATTCGCGGGCCTTGAATGCCCATGCGGAAAGGCCTTGCAGGGCGGCAATCAGCAGATCCTGCAGGTCTGATGTTTCTGCGGTTTTGCCGCACATACCTTGCGCATAAGAGCAGCCATTGCCTGCCGGGGTACGGATGGTTTGTTCACATTGCACACAAAACATAATCACACCTGTTAAAGTTATATTTGATATACATGTTTGAGATTATGCTTGTGACTGAACGGTGAAAAGGGCTTTCTTCTACAAAATAGAGGGAGATTGATTTAGCGCAATTTTGGCGGCAGAAAGCCTACCGCCAGAGGAGTATCAGGCGGAGAAAAACGCCATCAGAACGGGAACCAGCAGGCTCAAAATAAAGCCGTGTACGATGGCGGCAGGCACCATCTCCAGCCCACCTGAACGCTGCAGAACCGGCAGGGTAAAGTCCATCGACGTGGCGCCACACAGACCCAGTGCGGTCGAGCGACTGCGGCGCACCAGGCCCGGGATCAGCATAATGGCAATTAATTCCCGCGCCAGGTCGTTAAAGAAGGCGGCGCTCCCGATGACTGGACCGAACGATTCGGTCAGCAGAATACCGGAAAGGGAATACCAGCCAAATCCGGAGGCCATTGCCAGACCGGTTTTTAACGGCAGGCCGAGAATAAAAGCGTTAATCACGCCCGCCACCAGTGAGCTAATGACAACGATAACCGCGACGATCATTCCACGGCGATTAAGGACAATCTGTTTCAACGTCATGCCATTATTTCGTAGCTGAATACCGATAAGGAACAGCAGGAAAATGAGGGTATATTCACTGGCTTCCGTCGCGTGCTGTAAAAAATTCCATCCGCTCAGCCCAAGAACAAAACCCAGCACCACGACGCCGCATAATTTTAAAGATTCCAGCGCCATTGCAATTCGTGACGGCAGTTTTTCCTGATGGTGGTGATTTTTCCACGGAATAGTGCGCTCAAGCCAGAAAAGTGCGGCAATATTGCACAGCAAAATAACGGCGCAGGTGACGACAGAATAATGCAGGATCGCCAGCAGATTGGTGGCCAGATTATCCAGAAACGCCAGGCTTATCCCCATAAAGAAAAGAATGACGTAGACAATCCAGCTCAGAAAACGGTTGATAAGCCGTAACGCGGATTCGCGATGCAGCGGGATAAGGTAGCCCACAATCAGAGGCAGCAGAATGATGAGGAGTCCTGAAAACATGAACAACGGGTCCTTGTGAATATCTGTTAAGCGCCAGAGACACTACCCAATAAACGTTGTCAGGTAAAGGAGCAACAAAAAAGCCGGGTGGCAGCAACGCCTGACCCGGCCTGAGTGTTGTCATGCAGGTCGGGTAAGCGTAAGTGCTACCCGACTGCACACGTAGTTAATCGCGTTTTTCCAGCAGGGTGCGATACAGCACGCCGCCCAGAATACCGCCGATGATTGGCATTACCCAGAACAGCCACAGCTGCTCAAGCGCCCAGCCGCCCTGGAAAATAGCGACGGCAGTACTGCGCGCCGGGTTTACGGAGGTGTTAGTGACCGGAATAGAGATCAGGTGGATAAGCGTCAGCGCCAGACCAATGGCGATAGGCGCGAAGCCCGCCGGGGCGTGTTTGTCGGTTGCGCCGTGGATCACCAGCAGGAAGCCTGCGGTCAGCACAATTTCAATCACGATGGCAGAGAGCATGGAGTAACCGCCAGGGGAGTGTTCGCCGAAACCGTTTGAGGCGAAGCCGCTTGCGGCGGCGTCAAAGCCGGCTTTACCGCTGGCAATAACGTACAGAACCGCTGCAGCAATAATCCCGCCAACAACCTGGGCCACAATATAACCAATGACTTCTTTAGCAGGGAAACGACCGCCCGCCCATAAACCTAATGTCACCGCCGGGTTAAAATGACCACCGGAAATATGACCCACGGCAAACGCCATGGTTAATACGGTTAAACCGAATGCCAGCGCTACGCCGACAAAACCAATACCTAATTCCGGAAATGCTGCTGCCAGAACGGCGCTACCGCAGCCACCAAACACCAGCCAGAATGTACCAAAGCATTCTGCTGCTAATTTTCTAAACATAACCACCTCAATAATAAACTTCACACGCGTTCCTGCGTGCGGGATATCGTCAAAAAAGGGATGACGACTCAAAGAGCCATTATTTTAAAAACAAAAACATCCCTTCGCCACTAAAATTAATTCGGTTAATTTGATTTATGGCAACGTGATGTCATTCCTTGTTCAAATCGATGGTAAGTAGAGCATAGACCAATTCTCTACAGCACGAAGGTTGTGCTGTCGTGTCAAAGTTCCTGCCGCTATACTGCTGATAACTTAAAGGAAAAAGTGATCATCTCGCGGGGGATTTATGCTTCTCGAACGTGTGGAAATTGTTGGGTTCCGCGGTATTAACCGCCTGTCGCTGCAGCTTGAGCAGAACAACGTCCTGATCGGTGAGAACGCGTGGGGTAAGTCCAGCCTTCTGGATGCGCTGACGCTGCTGCTTTCGCCCGAAGACGATCTGTATCACTTTGCCCATGATGATTTCTGGTTTCCTCCCGGCGATGTGAATGGCCGCGAAAAACACCTGCACATTATTCTGACGTTCCGCGAATCCGAGCCGGGGCGTCACCGCGTGCGTCGCTTCCGGCCGTTATCACCCTGCTGGGTCCCGTGCGACGACGGTTTCCACCGGATTTTCTACCGGTTGGAAGGTGAGATGGCAGAAAACGAGGGTGTATTAACCCTGCGTGATTTCCTCGATGAGAAAGCCAACCCTATTCCGCTGGATGACATCGACGACCTGGCTCGCCACCTGATTCGCCTGATGCCGGTGTTGCGCCTGCGTGATGCGCGTTTTATGCGGCGGATCCGCAACGGCACCGTACCGAATATGCCGGAAGTGGAAGTGACCGCCCGCGAGCTGGATTTCCTGGCGCGAGAGCTGGTGGCGCGTCCGCAAAATCTGACCGATGGTCAAATCCGCCAGGGGTTGTCGGCAATGGTACAACTGCTGGAACACTATTTTTCCGAGCAGGGGACGTCGGAGTCGCGCCATCGTCTGATGCGCCGCCGCTCTCACGATGAACAACGCAGCTGGCGTTACCTCGATATCATTAACCGGATGATTGACAGGCCCGGTGGCCGTACCCATCGGGTAATTTTGCTGGGGCTGTTTTCGACGCTCTTGCAGGCCAAGGGTACCGTTCGTCTCGACCGTGACGCCCGCCCGCTGCTGCTGGTGGAAGACCCGGAAACGCGCCTGCACCCGATCATGCTCTCGGTGGCGTGGCACCTGTTGAATCTGCTGCCGCTGCAGCGCGTGACCACCACCAATTCCGGCGAGTTATTGTCGCTGACCCCGGTTGAGCACGTCTGCCGTCTGGTACGTGAGTCTTCCCGCGTCACCGCCTATCGCCTCGGGCCGGGCGGGATGAACGCGGAAGAGGGACGTCGTATCTCGTTCCACATCCGCTTTAATCGTGCGTCGTCGCTGTTCGCCCGTTGCTGGCTGCTGGTTGAGGGAGAAACGGAAACCTGGGTTATCAACGAACTGGCGCGTCAGTGCGGACACCATTTTGATGCCGAAGGTATCAAGGTCATCGAATTTGCCCAGTCGGGGATCAAGCCGCTGATCAAATTCGCCCGGCGGATGGGCATTGAATGGCATGTGCTGGTGGATGGTGACGAAGCGGGAAAAAAATATGCCGCGACCGTGCGTGGCCTGCTAAATAATGAGCGCGAAGAAGAGCGCGACCACTTAACCATGCTGCCGGCCATGGACATGGAGCACTTTATGTACCGTCAGGGGTTCGACGACGTGTTCCACCGGATTGCGATGGTGCCGGTGGATGTGCCAATGAACATGCGGCGCGTGATTGCCAAAGCTATCCACCGCTCTTCAAAACCTGATTTAGCGATTGAGGTGGCGACGGAAGCGGGGAGACGTGGCGTGGAGTCCGTGCCGACGCTGCTGCGCAAGATGTTCTCCCGCGTGCTGTGGCTGGCACGCGGGAAAGCGGATTAAGCGCGGGTCGCCTGCGTGACGTGTTGCGTCAGGCTGTCCAGTAGCGCATAGCGGCGGCGGTACTCAGCGCGCTTTTTGCTCGCAATCTCTTCCATCGGCTTACGGGGCATGGCGAGCGGCAGCATGAAGTGGCCGTTATCCTGTTTCTGCCCACCGAGGGAGAGCCAGAAGCTGTCATAATCGGCCAGCAGTTTCCCCTCTTTTTTCTTGCGGTAACGCCAGCTGCGGTAGATATGCGTGGCGTTACTCACCGCGACAATATGCTCAACCGGGAAAGCTGCGCCAAGCGTCATTGCCGTTTCAACCAGCAGGCGTTTCGGGAACAGGCCGTGACACGCTTTGGTCGCCCCCTGGATCAGTTCATGTGGAACGTGTGCTTTTGCCCCCTGCAGGCCGCCGATGAACAGCGTTGTTTTTCCTTCAAACGGGCACAGCGTGAAGGTCATTTCCGCCAGCACGGTATTCTGATGGTTACAAAAGACGAGGGTGGCTTCACCCTCTTTATCCATGAAGGCGTCGGCGCACAGGCGCACAGTAAACTGCTGTTCGTCTTTTCCGGTCAGGGTCAGCAGGGTTGCCCCCTGCGGTGAAAGGTAACCCTTGACCAGCGTTGCCGGAAGCTGGCGCGTCATGGTCTGGTAGTGCCAGGTCAGCGATTCCAGCGCCTGTCGGCGATCCATGTCCACCGTTAACCACGGGCGGTGCAGGCGGCACGGCAGCCCCGGCTGCACCTGCAACATTTGCATCAGGCGCGGCTGCTTTGCCAGCTCTGACAGCAGACGCGTGGTGCTGAACGGTGTCATCAGCGAACGGAGCATGAACTTACGTCGATAAGCGGGGTTTTGCCATGCCAGCCCCGGAGTGATCTTCCCGAAGGCCAGATTATTGAAGAGCTGCCAGCCGGATTTAGGCTGGGGCTGATGAGAAATAAGTGTATCGACGATGGAAGACATGTTAGATCCTGCTTCTGAAGGAAGGGCTCTATTTCAGCAGGCGAAATTTCAATAACTCATCAACAAATTGAGGCGATTTCGGTGCGCGGGGGTTTCGTTGAGGAGTCGTTTAGATAGAATCAACGTTTATAATTGCCAGAACATTTATTTGGAATATTTATGAACCTCAAGGGAAAACGCAGAACGTGGTTTCTGCTGCTGGCGGTAATTGTTATCGGGGGAGGGTTCTGGCTATGGCAGATCCTGAATGCCCCTGTACCACAGTATCAAACACTGATTGTCCGTCCGGGCGAGCTGCAGCAAAACGTGCTGGCGACGGGAAAACTGGATGCCCTGCGCAAGGTTGACGTGGGTGCACAGGTAAGCGGTCAGTTGAAAACGCTCTCGGTTGAGATTGGCGACAAGGTGAAAAAAGCCCAGCTGCTGGGCGTTATCGATCCTGAGCAGGCGCAAAACCAGATCCGTGAGGTGGAAGCCACGCTCATGGAACTGCGTGCCCAGCGTGCACAGGCGCAGGCTGAGCGCAACCTGGCCCAGGTAACGTTAACGCGTCAGCAGGCGCTGGCCAAAACGCAGGCCATCTCGAAACAAGATTTAGACACGGCTGCCACCGAGCTGGCGGTTAAGCAGGCGCAGATCGGGACTATCGATGCGCAGATCAAGCGCAACCAGGCCTCGCTGGATACGGCCAAAACCAACCTCGACTATACGCAGATTGTGGCGCCCATGGCCGGGGAAGTGACTCAAATTACCACGCTGCAGGGGCAAACGGTGATTGCGGCGCAGCAGGCGCCCAACATTCTGACCCTGGCGGACATGAGCACCATGCTGGTGAAAGCCCAGGTCTCAGAGGCGGATGTTATTCATCTGAAGCCGGGGCAGAAAGCCTGGTTTACCGTCCTCGGCGATCCTCAGACGCGCTATGAAGGCGCGCTAAAAGACATTCTGCCGACGCCGGAAAAAGTGAACGATGCCATCTTCTACTATGCGCGCTTCGAGGTACCTAACCCGCAGGGCGTGTTGCGTCTGGACATGACCGCACAGGTGCACATTCAGCTTACCGGCGTGAAAAATGTGCTCACCATTCCTCTCTCTGCGCTGGGTGAATCCACCGGCGAGAGCCGCTATAAAGTGAAAGTGCTGCGCAACGGCGAAACGCGTGAGCGAGAAGTGGTCATTGGTGCACGTAATGACACCGACGTGGTGGTGGTCAAAGGGCTGGAAGAGGGTGAGGAGGTTGTCACCAGCGAAAGCCTGCCCGGAGCCGCTAAATGACGGCGTTGCTTGAGCTGAATGACATTCGTCGTAGCTATCCGTCGGGCGATGGCCCGGTTGAGGTGCTGAAGGGGATCACCCTGCGCGTCGAAGCGGGCGAGATGGTGGCGATTGTCGGTGCGTCCGGCTCCGGTAAATCGACGCTGATGAATATTCTCGGCTGTCTGGACAGACCCACCAGCGGCACCTATCGGGTGGCCGGAATGGATGTTTCCACGCTGGACGGTGACGCGCTGGCAAAACTGCGGCGGGAACATTTCGGTTTTATCTTCCAGCGTTACCATCTGCTCTCTCACCTGACGGCGGCGCAGAACGTCGAAGTGCCGGCGGTCTATGCCGGCGTCGAGCGGAAAAAACGCCTTGAGCGCGCCCAGATGCTGCTGACGCGTCTGGGGCTGGCGGAACGGGTGGAGTACCAGCCCTCGCAGCTTTCCGGCGGCCAGCAGCAGCGTGTCAGTATCGCACGCGCGCTGATGAACGGCGGTCAGGTGATCCTCGCAGATGAACCGACCGGGGCGCTCGACAGCCATTCGGGTGAAGAGGTGATGGCGATCCTTCACCAGCTTCGCGATCAGGGGCATACGGTCATCATCGTTACCCACGATCCGCAGGTGGCTGCACAGGCCGAGCGCATCATTGAGATCCGCGACGGAGAGCTGGTCAGCAACCCGCCGGCGCGACACGCCCGGGCGGCGGCGCCGAAAGAAGTCCTGCCGGCGTCAACCGGCTGGGGACAATTTTCCAGCGGGTTTCGTGAGGCGCTGACCATGGCCTGGCTGGCGATGGCCGCCAACAAAATGCGCACCCTGTTGACCATGCTGGGCATCATCATTGGTATCGCCTCGGTGGTGTCGATTGTGGTCGTGGGCGACGCGGCCAAACAGCTGGTGCTGGCGGATATTCGGGCCATCGGGACCAACACCATTGATGTCTATCCCGGCAAAGATTTTGGCGATGACGAGCCGCAGTATCAGCAGGCACTGAAGTATGACGATCTGGCGGCTATCCAGAAGCAGCCGTGGGTGAATTCGGCCACGCCGGCGGTCTCGCAAAACCTCCGTCTGCGGGTAGGCAATGTTGACGTTGCTGCCAGCGCCAACGGCGTCAGCGGCGATTACTTTAACGTCTATGGCATGACCTTCAGCGAAGGTGCCACCTTCAATGCCGAGCAGTTAGCGGGCCGGGCGCAGGTGGTGGTGCTTGATGCCAACTCGCGCCGGCAGCTCTTCCCCAATAAAACCAACGTGGTGGGCGAGGTTATCCTGGTCGGAAACATGCCTGCGACGGTGATTGGCGTGGCGGAAGAGAAACAGTCGATGTTTGGCAGCAGCAAGATCCTGCGCGTCTGGCTGCCCTATACCACTATCTCCGGGCGGATTATGGGGCAGTCCTGGCTGAACTCCATCACCGTTCGCGTGAAGGAGGGCTACGACAGCGCGCAGGCCGAGCAACAGCTGGAACGGCTGCTGACGTTGCGTCACGGGAAGAAAGATTTCTTCACCTGGAATATGGACGGTCTCTTGAAAACGGCGGAAAAGACCACACGTACTCTTCAGCTGTTCCTGACGCTGGTGGCGGTGATCTCGCTGGTGGTTGGCGGTATCGGGGTGATGAATATCATGCTGGTATCGGTCACGGAACGTACCCGGGAGATTGGCATCCGCATGGCCGTCGGTGCCAGAGCCAGCGATGTGCTGCAGCAATTTTTGATTGAAGCGGTGCTGGTGTGTCTGGTGGGCGGCGCGATGGGCATTGCGCTGTCGATGATGATCGCGTTTGCTCTGCAGCTTTTTTTACCCGGCTGGGAGATTGGTTTCTCGCCGGTGGCCATTCTTACCGCATTTTTGTGTTCGACTTTTACCGGTATTTTGTTTGGCTGGCTGCCTGCCCGCAATGCGGCGCGTCTGGATCCTGTGGATGCGTTGGCTCGCGAATAGGCTGAAAATAAAAATGCCAGCCGATCGGGCTGGCATTTTGACGGCGGGATGTACACAATAAAACAGAGAGCTATGCGACCGTTTCTGCTTCAATGGGTACGATCAGGCTTGCATGATTGCCTTTTGGTCCCTGGTGTACATCGAACCGGACGGACTGCCCGGCTTTGAGCGTTCTGTAACCATCCATCTGAATGGTGGAATAGTGAGCGAAGATATCCTCGCCGCCGCCTTCGGGGCAGATGAAGCCAAACCCTTTGGCGTTGTTGAACCACTTAACAGTACCCATTTCCATGCTTCGACATCCTTCGTAAATCTTATAAGTTAAGATGGAATGAACCGGTGGTGGAGTGGGGGCTGTTCAAAACCTCGCCATCTCACGCTTGTACAATTTAGAGAAACGAAAGAAGTCGTCAAGCGTTTGGCGCTTGAGATGGGACAATAATCAACCAAAGTTTGAAGCAGTTAACGCTATTGCAACAGTTTGTGACAGACATCGCGGATGACAGTAATAGATGATTGTTATCTAACATCTGAGGTAGATTCAAAGTGGTTATGCAAAATGGGTAAGACCAACGACTGGCTGGATTTTGACCAGCTGGCGGAAGATAAAGTGCGTGACGCGCTAAAACCGCCATCTATGTATAAAGTTATGTTAATGAACGATGATTACACGCCGATGGAATTTGTTATTGACGTGCTACAAAAGTTCTTTTCTTATGATGTAGAACGTGCAACGCAACTGATGCTTACCGTTCATTATCGTGGCAAAGCTATCTGCGGCATCTTTACCGCCGAAGTGGCGGAGACCAAAGTCGCGATGGTGAACGATTATGCGAGGGAGAACGAGCATCCGTTGCTGTGTACGCTGGAAAAGGCCTGATAAGGCATAAAATTTGGGGGAGGTGCCTATGCTCAATCAAGAACTGGAACTCAGTTTAAATATGGCTTTCGCCAGAGCGCGTGAGCACCGACATGAGTTTATGACCGTCGAGCATTTACTGCTCGCACTGCTTAGCAACCCATCTGCCCGCGAAGCGCTGGAAGCCTGCTCCGTGGATCTGGTGGCGCTACGTCAGGAACTCGAAGCCTTCATCGAACAAACCACACCGGTGCTGCCAGCCAGTGAAGAAGAGCGCGACACGCAGCCGACGCTCAGCTTCCAGCGCGTGTTGCAGCGTGCGGTCTTCCACGTCCAGTCTTCCGGGCGTAGCGAAGTGACGGGCGCAAATGTGCTGGTCGCCATCTTCAGCGAGCAGGAGTCACAGGCTGCCTACCTGCTGCGCAAACATGAAGTCAGCCGACTCGACGTGGTTAACTTTATCTCTCACGGAACGCGTAAAGACGAGCCGAACCAGGCATCGGATTCCAGCAATCAGGTCAATAACAATGAAGAGCAAGCAGGCGGGGAGGATCGTATGGAAAACTTCACCACCAATCTCAACCAGCTTGCTCGCGTTGGCGGTATTGATCCGCTGATTGGTCGCGATAAAGAGCTGGAGCGCGCGATCCAGGTATTGTGCCGTCGCCGCAAGAACAACCCGCTGCTGGTGGGTGAATCTGGTGTCGGTAAAACCGCGATTGCCGAGGGTCTCGCCTGGCGTATTGTGCAGGGTGACGTACCGGAAGTGATTGCCGATTGCACCATCTACTCGCTGGATATTGGCTCGCTGCTGGCGGGCACTAAATACCGCGGCGATTTTGAAAAACGCTTTAAGGCGCTTTTGAAACAGCTCGAGCAGGACACCAACAGCATTCTGTTTATCGATGAGATCCACACCATCATCGGTGCCGGTGCGGCCTCGGGTGGTCAGGTGGATGCCGCTAACCTGATTAAACCGCTGCTCTCCAGCGGTAAGATCCGCGTGATTGGCTCTACAACGTATCAGGAGTTCAGCAACATCTTTGAGAAAGATCGTGCCCTGGCGCGTCGTTTCCAGAAAATCGATGTGACTGAACCTTCTGTTGAAGAAACCGTGCAGATCATCAACGGTCTGAAACCGAAGTACGAAGCACACCACGATGTGCGTTATACCGCCAAAGCGGTGCGTGCGGCGGTGGAGCTGGCGGTGAAATACATCAACGATCGTCATCTGCCGGATAAGGCCATTGACGTGATTGATGAGGCAGGGGCGCGTGCGCGTCTGATGCCAGCCAGCAAGCGTAAGAAAACCGTTAACGTGGCGGATATCGAGACCGTGGTGGCCCGTATCGCGCGTATCCCTGAGAAGAGCGTTTCTCAGAGCGACCGTGACACGCTGCGCACCCTTGGCAATCGCCTGAAAATGCTGGTCTTTGGGCAGGATAAAGCCATTGAGGCGTTAACCGAAGCCATCAAGATGGCCCGTGCCGGACTGGGGCATGAACATAAGCCTGTCGGTTCCTTCCTGTTCGCCGGTCCGACCGGTGTGGGGAAAACCGAGGTAACGGTTCAGCTCTCCAAAGCGCTGGGCATTGAGCTGCTGCGTTTTGATATGTCCGAGTACATGGAGCGTCACACCGTCAGCCGTTTGATTGGTGCGCCTCCGGGCTATGTGGGCTTTGACCAGGGCGGTCTGTTAACTGACGCGGTTATAAAGCATCCGCACGCGGTACTGCTGCTCGATGAAATTGAGAAAGCGCACCCGGACGTGTTCAACATCTTGCTGCAGGTGATGGACAACGGGACGCTGACCGATAACAACGGGCGCAAGGCGGACTTCCGCAACGTAGTGCTGGTAATGACCACCAACGCCGGTGTACGTGAAACGGAGCGCAAATCTATCGGCCTTATCCATCAGGATAACAGCACCGATGCGATGGAAGAGATCAAGAAGATCTTTACGCCGGAGTTCCGTAACCGTCTGGACAACATTATCTGGTTCGATCACCTCTCTACCGAGGTAATCCATCAGGTAGTGGATAAGTTCATCGTCGAACTGCAGGTTCAGCTGGATCAGAAAGGCGTGTCGCTGGAAGTGAGCCAGGAGGCCCGCAACTGGCTGGCTGAAAAAGGCTACGACCGTGCGATGGGGGCCCGTCCAATGGCGCGCGTGATTCAGGACAACCTGAAGAAACCGCTGGCGAACGAGCTGCTGTTTGGCTTGCTGGTAGACGGCGGTCAGGTGACGGTCGCGCTGGACCAGGAGAAGAATGAGCTGACGTACGATTTCCAGAGTGCGCAGAAGCACAAGCCGGAAGCGGCTCACTGATTTCCAGCATTAGTCTTAAAAACCGGGCAATTCACTGCCCGGTTTTTTTATGCCTGCCCGCACCGAAACTTTGCGAGGTGCTTTCCATATTTTCATCTCACTCATTGCTGTATAAATTCACAGTCCTAGAATGGCGGCGCACCTGCAAAATCAGGTGTCAGGATTGGCGTCCTGAAAGTGTGTGAGCAGCACCATTGCTGCAGGCTTCGTTCGCCCTAAGGAAAAGGGTATAATTCTGCATCTGGCGGGCGAATCGGAAGCTTCTTTTGAAGCGCCAGTAGCACACACACTGGTACGCCAATTCCTTTTCGTCCGCCGCCAGCGAATCTGGCGTTTCCTGCGGTGGTAACTCAACGTGTGTGAAGGTATTACCCAATGAATACAGAAAACTCTTTCTCCCAGCTCTACAGCGAACTCTCACTCAACCCCGATCTCCCGACCCTGGCCGGGCGCTGCATGCTGCTCACCGAAATTCTGCTGGACTGCAACGCCCACCCGCAAACGCAACCCGTGTGCCGCTGTTTAGGCGCGTATCTGGAAGAAGTCAAAGCCGGACTCACAGAATCAATGCGTGATTTTCAGATAGTGGAATTTGATGAGGACGCTGAACCACCGCGACAAAAAGCGTGGCTTCTGGAAGATACCGAAACAAAGTGCGACTACTGCCGGGCAGTAAACCACGTGCTGCTGGTGTCCCATTTTGATCGGGATATGCTGCCGCACCTGACGGGATTGCTGCATGAGATGGCGCATTCCATGGCCGGGGATTTAATCACGCCGGCGCAGCCCCGCATGACAATACATCTTCCTGCCCGGCATTAAGCCGTTAAATAAAAAAGGCCGGGGTTAACCCGACCTTTATATATTCATCTGCCATTACAGGCGAAAACAATTAGCGACTACGGAAGACAATGCGGCCTTTGCTCAGGTCGTACGGGGTCAGTTCAACAGTCACTTTGTCGCCCGTTAAAATGCGGATGTAGTTTTTGCGCATTTTACCGGAGATGTGCGCAGTTACCACGTGACCGTTTTCCAGCTCTACGCGAAACATGGTGTTAGGCAACGTATCAAGTACGGTACCCTGCATTTCAATATTGTCTTCTTTGGCCATCTAATCCTCTGGGGTATCACTACCAAGTTTTGAACCGGCAAGATAATGCCGAAATTCATCAATTAAGTAAAGAATTGCGCGTTTAAAACGCAGCAAAATAGTTTCGGCGCATTGCCCAAGCGTCACGGTACAACCGAACGGAAAGCGCATTCGTAAAGGGGAAACAACAGGATAAACGTCAGGACGTTATCTGAAGCGGAGGACCCAAACGGCGGCGAGGCAACAGGCAGAACCTACTCTGCGGCATAATTATAACACCCTCACAAAAAATATGCGGAAAACATTTAGGCATTGGGCATAAAGAGCGTTCTTGGTACCCAGAAGTCTCGCGGCAGCTTCTCCTGACGGCAAACGTCCAGATGTTCTATGTAGTGGCGGCGGGGGATTTCAACCGCACCGAGTGAGGCCGTATGCTCATTGAGGACCTGGCAATCCATCAGTTTTCCGCCGCGCTGGGCAAACTCCTGGCAGAAGATCAGCAGCGCGGTTTTCGAGGCATTCACGGCACGGGAGAACATCGATTCGCCGCAAAACAGCGTCCCCTGCGCAACGCCATACATCCCGCCGACGAGTTCACCGTCTTGCCAGACTTCAATGGAGTGCGCGAAACCCAGCTCATGCAGCTGGTGATAGGCGGTAATGATATCGCGGGTGATCCAGGTTCCTTCATGACGGTCTTCGGCACAGCCTTCAATGACCTGACCGAAGGCATGATTCAGGGTGACGCGGTAGGGTGATTTCGCATGGAAACGCTTCATGCTGCGGCTCAGGTGAAACTGCGCCGGCCACAGCACGGCACGGGGATCGGGCGACCACCATAAAATCGGGTCGCCGGGTGAAAACCACGGGAAAATGCCACGCTGGTAAGCCATCAAAAGCCGCGCAGGACTGAGGTCGCCGCCAAGGGCCAGCAGCCCATTAGGTTCACGCAGCGCTCCCTCTGGCGAAGGGAACGCGATGTTATGACGAGAAAGCTGGACCAGGCGCATGACAGCAGAACTCCAATACGCGAGTTAGGATCGGTACAAATATAGTCTACAGACGCTGTTTAAACTGGTAGTAGCGACCTTGTTTCGCCAACAGTTCTGTGTGACTACCTTGCTCAATAATATGTCCGTTGTCCATCACAATTATCTGATCAAAACTCGCCAGCCCGCGCAGGCGGTGGGTGACCATCAGCACGGTTTTTCCGGTCATAACATGGGCCAGTAAATCAAGGATTTGGCTCTCGGTTGTTGCGTCCAGCCCTTCGGTGGGTTCATCAAGCAGCATCAGTGGCGCATCGTGCAACAACGCGCGTGCAATCGCCAGACGGCGCAACTCACCGCCGGAGAGCTGACGACCGCCTTCCCCGAGCCAGCCGTTCAGCCCGTCGTTCTCAAGCAGTTTTTGCAGCCCAACCTGCTCCAGCATGGCGCGCAGATCATCGTCGGAGGCCTGAGGTGCCGCGAGCAGCAGGTTATCACGCAGCGTCGCGCTGAAGAGGTGCACGCGCTGCGGAACCACGCTCACGGTCTTGCGCAGCGTCTGTTCGCTGAAGTCGGTCAGCGGCGTATCGTTAAACCGAATCTGACCGTGCTGCGGATCCCAGGCGCGGGTCAGCAACTGAAGAAGGGTGGATTTACCGCAACCGGTACGACCGAGGAGCGCAATCCGCTGGCCTGCTTTAACAGACAGCGTGATCCCTTCCAGCGCGTTCTGCGCCTGTTTTTCATAGGCAAAGGTGACGTTATCCAGGGTCAGCGCAACCTGCGTCGGCACGGCGGTCTGAGCGCCGCTGAACGTAACTTCCGGCTCCTGCTCGGCAATCTGGGTGATGCGCAGGGCAGAAGCGATGACCTGCCCAAGATGCTGGAAGGCGCCCGTCACCGGGGCCAGCGCTTCAAACGCGGCCAGGGCGCAGAAAACGAAGAGGGCAATCAGAGGGCCGGGCTGGGTATTCCCGCCTACGCCACCTGAAGCCATCCACAGCATGGCGATGACCGCCATGCCGCCGATTAACATCATCAGCGCCTGGGAGAATGCCGTCAGCTCCGACTGGCGGCGCTGGGCTTCATGCCAGTTCAGCTCAGTGCTTTCCATTTGACTGCGATAACGCGTGCTGGCACCAAAAATGGTCAGTTCCGCCTGTCCCTGCAGCCAGGATGTCAGCTGCTGTCGGTAGTCGCCGCGCAGTCGCGTCAGGTTCTCGCCAGTGGATTTACCTGCACGATAAAACAGCGGTGGCAGGATAATCAGCGTCAGCAGCATAATGCCACCCAGCGTGAGCGCAACGGGAACGTCCAGAACCGACAACCCCAGCGTGACCACCACAATCACCACAAACGCCCCCACGATGGGTGAGATGACGCGCAGGTAAAGGTGATCCAGCGTGTCGACATCGGCTACGACACGGTTGAGTAACTCACCCTGACGAAAACGCGCCAGCCCGGCAGGGGAGAGGGGTAACAGTTTGCTGAAGGTATAAATGCGCAGGTGCTGTAGCACGCGGAAAGTGGCGTCGTGGCTGACCAGACGCTCAAAATAACGTCCGGCAGTACGCGTGATTGCGGTGCCGCGAACGCCTGCCGCCGGAAGCATATAGTTAAAGCTGTATAAACCCGCGAACCCCGCGACGGCCGAAGCGGACAAGAACCAGCCGGAGAGCGTAAGCAGACCGATACTGGCAAGCAGGGTAACAATCGCCAGCACAATGCCCAGCAGCAGCATCCATTTATGGCGTTTATAGAGCGCAAGATAGGGAAGCAGAGCACGCATCAGATATCCTCCTGACGGTTTGCCAGCAGGGTGGCAAACGGGCCCTGCGCGGCAACGAGAGAGGCGTAATCGCCTTGCTCAACAATATGACCATTTTCCATGACCCAGATCTGATCCCAGTCAGCAATACCTTCCAGCTGATGGGTGACCATCAGGGTGGTCTGCTGCCGCGAGGCCGCATTCAGGGCATCCATGACGCGTTGCTCACTGTGTGCGTCAAGGCTCGCTGCTGGCTCGTCGAGCAGCATGAGCTGGCATGGGTTAAGCAGCGCGCGGGCAACCGCCACACGCTGGGCCTGACCGACTGACAGGCCGGCAGACTGGTCACCGACAACGGTATCGACACCCTGCGGAAGCTGCGGCAGAAACTCGCTGACCCCGGCGCGGTCGAGAACGGATTGCAGTTCATCGTCACGTGCATCCGGGCGAGCCAGCAGCACATTGTCTCGCAGCGTGGCGGCAGGAAGCTGAGGGTTTTGTCCCACCCAGCTAAGCTGTTTACGCCAGGCAAGCGGATCGAGATCGCGCAGTTCAGTTTGGTTGATCCGCAGCGATCCGGTGTAGGCCATAAAACCCGATAGCGCATTGAGCAGAGAGCTTTTCCCTGAACCACTGATGCCTACGAGCACCACACGTTTTCCGGCCGGAAGGGTAAAGTTAAGCGGGCCTGCCAGCACGTTGCCTTCAGGTGACAGAATGGAGAAATCACGCGCTTCAAGGATAACCGGCTCTTTGGCGTTCAGGGTCACGTCACCGCGTTCCGGATGCGCCAGTGGCGTTTCCATAAACGTCTTCAGGCTGTCAGCCGCGCCCACGGCCTGCGCTTTTGCATGATAGAAGGTGCCCAGATCGCGAAGCGGCTGGAAAAATTCGGGGGCCAGTATCAGCGCAAGGAAACCGGCTGAAAGGGTCACAGCCGTGCCGTAGTGGCCAAAATCCAGCGCGCCGAGATACGAGAAGCCAAAGTAGACCGCCACAAGTGCAATCGAAAGCGAGGTAAAGAATTCGAGTACGCCGGAGGAGAGGAACGCCAGACGTAACACTTCCATGGTGCGCTGACGGAAATCCTGCGATGCGAGGCGGATATTTTCAGTTTCCGCTTCACCGCGGCCAAAAATGCGCAACGTTTCCATGCCGCGCAGACGGTCAAGGAAATGGCCGCTTAAGCGACCCAGAGCCAGAAAGTTACGTCGGTTAGCGTCCGCGGCACCCATGCCCACCAGCGCCATAAACAGCGGGATCAGCGGGGCTGTGCCCAGGAGGATCAGTGCCGCCATCCAGTTGACCGGGAAGATGGCGATGACAATCAGCAACGGAACGAAGACGGCTAGCGCCATCTGTGGCAGATAGCGCGCATAATAGTCATGCATATCGTCAATCTGCTCAAGGATCAGCGTCGCCCAGCTTCCCGCGGGTTTACCCTGGATCCACGCCGGACCGGCCTCCTGAAGGCGGTCAAGCACCTGACGGCGGATCTCATAGCGGATATGCTGTCCGGCGTGAAAACCCACGCGCTCACGCAGCCAGACCACCCAGGCACGAAGAACAAAAATCAGGATCAGGACGATAAAGGGCAACAGGAGCGCTTCGCGCGGAATGTTCTCCATGATCATGTGATTAAGAATGCGGGCCAGCAGCCATGCCTGGGCAACAATCAACAGACCACTGACAAACCCCAGAAAACGGGAGATTGTTAGCCAGCGGCGGGAAAGAACGCTTTGCTGTTTCAGCCAGCGTGTTAACTCTTGTTGACGGGTTTTTTCCATTGCGTACTTAGCAGGTGACGTTATTAGAAGTTGGGCAGCGCAATGTTACAACGGAGAGACAATAAAGGCGACTTATCGCCGCCTTTATTTACGTTTGTTACTGACTTGTAAAGATTATTTACCTTGTTCCGCCAGCCCGTCGAGGTAGCGTTCAGCGTCCAGCGCGGCCATACAGCCGGTGCCAGCAGAGGTGATCGCCTGACGGTAGATATGGTCCATCACATCGCCTGCAGCGAATACGCCAGGAATGCTGGTCTGGGTCGCGTTGCCGTGAATACCGGACTGCACTTTGATGTAGCCGTTTTCCAGCTCCAGTTGCCCCTCGAAAATCGCGGTGTTCGGGCTGTGACCGATCGCCACAAACAGACCCGCCACTTCCAGCGTTTCGACGTTATCGGTGTTCTGGGTATCACGAATACGCAGACCGGCAACGCCCATCTGATCGCCCGTGACTTCTTCCAGGGTACGGTTGGTGTGCAGCACGATATTGCCACTCGCCACTTTATCCATCAGACGTTTGATCAGGATCTTCTCTGCGCGGAAGGTGTCACGACGGTGGATCAAGTGCACTTCAGAGGCGATGTTCGCCAGATAAAGGGCTTCTTCCACGGCAGTGTTGCCGCCACCGATAACCGCCACTTTCTGGTTGCGATAGAAGAAACCATCGCAGGTTGCGCAGGCGGAAACGCCACGGCCTTTGAATGCTTCTTCAGACGGCAGACCGAGGTAACGGGCAGAAGCGCCGGTCGCGATGATCAGCGCATCACAGGTGTACTCGCCGCTGTCGCCCGTCAGACGGAACGGACGGTTCTGCAGGTCAACCTTGTTGATATGATCGAACAGAATTTCGGTTTCGAATTTCGTCGCATGCTCGTGCATACGCTCCATCAGCAGCGGCCCGGTCAGGTCGTTCGGGTCGCCTGGCCAGTTTTCCACTTCCGTGGTGGTGGTCAGCTGACCGCCTTTTTCCATGCCGGTAATCAGAACCGGTTGCAGGTTAGCGCGTGCAGCATAGACCGCCGCGGTATATCCCGCAGGTCCAGAACCAAGAATTAGCAGCTTACTGTGTTTGGCCGTGCCCATGAGATCCCCATTGTTGTTGGCAGACATTTGGCTGGATTGTAGGGAATTTGTTGCCGTAAAAAAAGAGCGCAGCAATTTTGATATCGATATGTGCAATAGCCAGCGACGATGAATTAAGCGCTATAACATCACGCTTTGCGCCGAAATTCGCTCGTTTGTACGGCAATAAAATGAGGATTAATACCCTGCCGTAATGAATATCCGGCATGTTGTACTAAAAATCGATGTTTTGCTTTGACAATCCCCTGCGCTTTTGCGAAAACATTCAAGGAAGAAAAAAAACCGCGTTAACCGCATGCCGCATAGGCATGCACGTAAATGCCATTTTTACCGGGTCAGTGAAATCTACGCATGGCGTGGACAGACGCCATGCGTGATATCGGTGACTGCCTTCGGGCAACGGTCTTCTTACCAACAGAACCCGAATCCGCATCGCGTCTAATACATAACCAGGCGATGTGATGACTAACGGGTACAGGCTCTGAACAGTGATGTGCACAGGGTCCAGGCAGGAGTAGGGAAGGAATACAGAGAGACAATAATAATGGTAGATAGCAAGAAGCGCCCTGGCAAAGATCTCGACCGTATCGATCGTAACATTCTTAATGAATTGCAAAAGGATGGGCGTATTTCCAACGTCGAGCTTTCAAAACGTGTGGGACTTTCCCCGACGCCGTGCCTTGAGCGTGTGCGCCGACTGGAAAGACAGGGTTTCATTCAGGGCTATACGGCTCTGTTGAACCCGCATTATCTGGATGCCTCACTTCTGGTATTTGTTGAGATTACTCTGAATCGTGGTGCGCCGGATGTGTTTGAGCAATTTAACGCCGCTGTACAAAAACTTGAAGAAATTCAAGAGTGTCATCTGGTATCCGGTGATTTCGACTACCTGTTGAAAACCCGTGTGCCTGATATGTCCGCCTACCGTAAGCTGCTGGGTGAAACCCTGCTGCGTCTGCCGGGCGTGAATGACACCCGTACCTATGTGGTGATGGAAGAAGTCAAACAGAGCAATCGTCTGGTTATTAAGACGCGCTAACACGGAACAGGTGCAAAATCAGTGTAGTTTGATTACACTCCTGTTAATCCATACAGCAACAGTGCCGGGGATACCCGGCGCTGTTGTCCGTTTTAGCAAACAGGCAGGATATGCCTGATACCTGGAGAGCCTTTCTTGAGCCAGGAATACACTGAAGACAAAGAAGTCACATTATCGAAGCTAAGCAGCGGACGTCGTCTCCTCGAGGCTTTGCTGATTGTTATTGCCCTTTTTGCCGTCTGGCTGATGGCAGCCCTACTCAGTTTCAACCCCTCAGATCCCAGTTGGTCACAAACCGCCTGGCATGAGCCTATCCATAACTTAGGCGGTGTTCCCGGCGCCTGGCTTGCAGATACGCTCTTCTTCATTTTCGGGGTGATGGCCTACACCCTTCCCGTCATTATCATTGGCGGATGCTGGTTTGCCTGGCGCCATCGTCAAAACGATGACTATATCGACTATTTCGCGGTGTCGCTGCGCCTGATTGGCGCACTGGCGCTGATCCTCACCTCGTGTGGGCTGGCGGCTATCAACGCCGATGATATCTGGTATTTCGCCTCTGGCGGGGTGATCGGCAGCCTGTTGAGCTCTGCGCTACAGCCCATGCTTCACAGCAGCGGTGGCACGCTTGCGTTGCTCTGCATCTGGGCGGCAGGACTGACGCTGTTCACCGGCTGGTCGTGGGTGAGCATCGCCGAGAAGATCGGCAGCTTTATCCTCACCCTCCTGACCTTCGCCAGCAACCGTACCCGTCGCGACGATACGTGGGTTGACGAAGATGAATATGAAGACGAGTACGAAGAGGAAGACGATGCTCCCGTTCAGCGTCGCGAATCTCGTCGTGCCCGCATTATGCGCGGCGCGCTGGCGCGTCGTCAGCGTGTTGCCGAGAAATTTGCCAACCCGCTAGGCCGTAAAACCGATGCGGCGCTCTTCTCCGGCAAACGCATGGATGAAGACGATCAGGTTGAATATCGTGCAGCCGGTGCGGCTGTCGATCCAAACGATGTGCTCTTCTCCGGCAACCGTGCCACGCCGGGAGCGTTTGATGAATACGACCCGCTGTTAAATGGCCACTCCGTGACCGAGCCGGTCGCTGCAGCGGCCGCCGCCACTACGGCTTCACAGGCGTATGCCGCTCCAGCCGATGCGGTGATGCCTTCAGCACCGGTTCCACCACCCGAATCCGCCATTCAGCAACCTCAGGTGGAGTGGCAAACCGCCCCTGGCGTTCATACGCCTGAGCCGGTTATTGCGCCAGAGCCAGAGAGCTATATTCCTGTCCAGCAGGAAGCCTGGCAGCAGCCTTATCAGCCGGAGCCGGCATATGAGCCTCAGGGATATCCGCAGTACGCGCAGCCTGCCGCACAGCCACATCAGGAGTACGTGCCGGAGCCGGTTGAACCTGAACAGCCATACGTAGCGCCTCAGCCGGAGGCTGACGTGGTGGAAGAGGCGAAACCGTCTCGTCCGCCATTGTACTATTTTGAAGAGGTCGAAGAGCGTCGTGCCCGCGAGCGTGAACAGCTGGCGGCCTGGTATCAGCCTGTGCCTGAACCGGTGCAGGAGCCTGTAACCAAAGCACCTTCTGTTTCGGTTCCTCCGGTTGATCCAACGCCTGCCGTTGCACCTGTTGCTGAAAGCGTGAAGCAGGCTACAGCGGCAGCCGCCGCGGCTGCCCCGGTCTTTAGCCTCGCCACAGGCGGTGCGCCACGTCCACAGGTGAAAGAGGGCATTGGCCCGCAGTTACCTCGCCCAAACCGTGTCCGCGTGCCAACGCGGCGTGAGCTGGCCTCCTACGGTATCAAGCTGCCTTCTCAGCGTATGGCTGAGGAAAAAGCGCGCGAGAATGAGTATGAAGATGACGTTGATGAAATGCATCAGGATGAACTGGCGCGCCAGTTCGCCGCGCAGCAGCATCAGCGCTATGGCGAAGAATACCAGCATGAAGTGCATCATCCACAAGACGAAGATGACGCGGCTGAGGCGGAATTAGCGCGCCAGTTCGCGGCCACGCAGCAGCAGCGTTATGCCGGAGAGCAGCCCGCCGGAGCGAATCCGTTCTCGCTGTCGGATTTTGAATTCTCGCCAATGAAAGATCTGGTGGATGATGGCCCGAGCGAGCCGCTGTTCACGCCGAGCGTGATGCCGGACGCTGAACCGACGCGTCCGCAGACTGCGCCAGCGCCGCAGGCGTATGCACAGCCGCAACAACCGGCACCGCAGGCGTATGCACAGCCGCAACAACCTGCACCGCAGGCATTTGCACAGCCGCAACAACCAGCGCCGCAAGCGTATGCTCAGCAGCAGCAACCGGCGCCGCAGGCTTACGCGCAACCGCAGCAGCCACCACAGCCGCCGCAGTTCCAGCAGCCTCAGGCACAGCCGCAGGAGAGTCTCATTCACCCGCTGCTGATGCGTAACGGCGACAGCCGTCCGTTGCAGCGTCCAAGCACGCCTCTGCCGTCGCTGGATCTGTTAACCCCACCGCCGGCTGAAGTCGAGCCGGTCGATACCTTTGCTCTTGAGCAGATGGCTCGTCTGGTGGAAGCGCGTCTGGCGGACTTCCGTATCAAGGCTGATGTGGTCAACTACTCCCCAGGGCCGGTGATCACTCGCTTCGAACTTAATCTGGCACCAGGCGTAAAAGCCGCGCGTATTTCTAACCTTTCCCGTGACCTGGCGCGGTCTCTGTCGACCGTGGCGGTGCGTGTTGTAGAGGTTATTCCGGGTAAACCTTATGTCGGTCTTGAACTGCCGAATAAGAAACGTCAGACCGTTTACCTGCGCGAAGTCCTGGATAACGCGAAGTTCCGCGATAACCCGTCACCGCTGAGCGTGGTTCTGGGTAAAGATATTGCGGGCGAGCCGGTGGTGGCCGATCTGGCAAAAATGCCTCACCTGCTGGTGGCAGGTACCACCGGCTCCGGTAAATCCGTCGGTGTGAACGCCATGATCCTCAGCATGCTCTATAAAGCGCAGCCGGAAGATGTCCGTTTCATCATGATCGACCCGAAAATGCTGGAACTGTCGGTCTATGAAGGTATCCCGCATCTGCTGACAGAAGTGGTTACCGACATGAAAGACGCGGCCAATGCCCTGCGCTGGAGCGTGAATGAGATGGAGCGTCGCTACAAGCTGATGTCTGCGCTGGGCGTGCGTAACCTTGCCGGTTATAACGAGAAAATCGCCGAAGCGGCACGGATGGGCCGTCCGATTCCGGACCCTTACTGGAAACCGGGCGACAGCATGGATGCCCAACATCCGGTGCTGGAAAAACTGCCTTACATCGTCGTGCTGGTGGATGAATTCGCTGACCTGATGATGACCGTCGGTAAAAAAGTGGAAGAGCTGATTGCACGTCTGGCGCAGAAAGCACGTGCGGCCGGCATCCACCTGGTTCTGGCGACGCAGCGTCCGTCTGTGGACGTCATTACGGGTCTGATCAAAGCGAACATTCCAACCCGTATCGCGTTTACCGTATCGAGCAAAATTGACTCGCGAACTATTCTCGACCAGGGTGGCGCGGAGTCGCTGCTGGGTATGGGGGACATGCTTTACTCTGGCCCGAACTCCACCTCTCCGGTGCGTGTTCACGGCGCATTTGTTCGCGACCAGGAAGTTCACGCCGTGGTGCAGGACTGGAAAGCGCGCGGTCGTCCGCAATATGTTGATGGCATTACCTCCGACAGCGAAAGCGAAGGCGGCGGTGGTGGCCTGGACGGCGGCGAGGAGCTGGATCCGTTATTCGACCAGGCGGTTAACTTCGTCACCGAAAAACGTAAAGCCTCTATCTCGGGTGTGCAGCGTCAGTTCCGCATCGGCTACAACCGCGCAGCGCGCATCATCGAGCAGATGGAAGCGCAGGGCATTGTGAGCGAGCAGGGGCACAACGGTAACCGTGAGGTGCTGGCGCCGCCGCCGTTTGATTAACCTTCAGTGATTGCAAAGAAGGGTAAATCAGCCAAAATTAAGCATTTTCTTCTGTCGCCTGCCTTCGGGCAGGTACACAATAGAGGGCAGAACCCCATATCGGGATGACGTATTTTAAGGAATAACAATGAAAAAAATCGCAATCGCCTGTGCATTACTCACCAGTTTTGTCGCCAGCAGCGTCTGGGCTGATGCAGCCAGCGACCTTAAAAGCCGACTGGATAAAGTGAGCAGTTTCCACGCCAGCTTCACGCAAAAAGTGACTGACGGCAGTGGCAATGCGGTGCAGGAAGGTCAGGGGGATTTGTGGGTAAAACGCCCGAATCTGTTTAACTGGCATATGACTCAGCCGGATGAGAGCATCCTGGTTTCTGACGGTAAGACCCTGTGGTTCTACAACCCGTTTGTCGAGCAGGCTACCGCGACCTGGCTGAAAGACGCGACCAGCAATACGCCTTTCATGCTGATTGCGCGTAACCAGTCCAGCGACTGGCAGCAGTACAATATCAAACAGAATGGTGATGAGTTTGTTCTGACGCCGAAAGGCAGCAATGGCAACCTGAAACAGTTCACCATCAACGTGAGCACCAACGGAACCATTAATCAGTTTGGTGCGGTTGAGCAGGACGACCAGCGTAGCAGCTACCAGCTCAAGACCCAGCAAAACGGCGCGGTTGACGCGTCTAAATTCACCTTTACCCCGCCGCAGGGCGTAACGGTGGACGATCAGCGCAACAAGTAAGAGGCATGAGTGAGCAATCTGTCGCTCGATTTTTCTGAGAATGCGTTTCAACCTCTGGCCGCTCGTATGCGGCCAGAAAATTTAGCGCAGTACATCGGCCAGCAACACCTGCTGGCTGCGGGGAAACCCTTGCCGCGTGCCATTGAGGCCGGGCATCTGCACTCCATGATCCTCTGGGGCCCACCCGGTACAGGCAAAACCACACTCGCGGAAGTTATCGCCCGCTATGCTAACGCGGATGTCGAGCGCATCTCGGCGGTCACGTCCGGCGTGAAGGAGATCCGCGAGGCGATTGAACGTGCGCGGCAGAACCGCAATGCCGGGCGACGTACCATTCTCTTTGTCGACGAAGTTCACCGTTTCAATAAAAGCCAGCAGGATGCTTTCCTGCCGCACATTGAAGACGGCACCATTTTCTTCATCGGTGCCACCACCGAAAACCCGTCGTTTGAACTCAATTCCGCACTGCTTTCCCGTGCACGTGTTTACCTGCTCAAATCCCTGACCGTGGAGGATATTGAACAGGTTCTCACGCAGGCGATGAACGATAACGCGCGCGGCTACGGCGGGCAGGATATCGTTCTGCCTGACGACACGCGCCGGGCGATCGCTGAGCTGGTTAACGGCGACGCCCGCCGGGCACTCAATACGCTGGAAATGATGGCCGATATGGCCGAAGTGGATGCGTCCGGCAAACGGGTACTGAAACCGGCGTTGCTCACTGAAATCGCCGGGGAGCGCAGCGCGCGTTTCGACAATAAAGGCGATCGGTTTTACGATCTGATTTCGGCACTGCATAAGTCCGTGCGCGGCAGCGCGCCCGATGCGGCGCTTTACTGGTATGCCCGCATTATCACCGCCGGTGGCGATCCGCTGTATGTGGCCCGTCGCTGCCTGGCGATTGCCTCTGAAGATGTCGGGAATGCCGACCCGCGCGCCATGCAGGTGGCTATTTCGGCCTGGGACTGCTTTACCCGCGTCGGGCCTGCTGAAGGCGAGCGTGCTATCGCTCAGGCGATTGTTTATCTGGCCTGCGCACCGAAAAGTAACGCTGTCTATACCGCCTTTAAAGCGGCCATGTCCGACGCCCGTGAACGCCCGGATTATGACGTGCCGGTTCATCTGCGCAATGCGCCGACCAAACTGATGAAAGAGATGGGGTATGGGCAGGAATACCGCTACGCCCACGACGAACCCAATGCCTACGCCGCCGGGGAGGAATATTTCCCGCAGGAGATGGCACAAACCCGCTATTATCACCCCACAAACAGAGGTCTTGAAGGCAAGATTGGCGAAAAGCTCGCCTGGCTCGCCGGACAGGATCAAAATAGCCCTATAAAACGCTACCGTTAGTGCGATCGTTGCGGTAATGTTGGCAATGTATCCCTGTGGCCGCAGGCTGTGGTCACATTTTCCTATTTTAATTCGATAAGCACAGGATAAGCATGCTCGATCCCAATCTGCTGCGTAATGAGCCAGACGCAGTCGCTGAAAAACTGGCACGCCGGGGCTTTAAGCTGGATGTAGATAAGCTGCGCGCTCTTGAAGAGCGTCGTAAAGTTCTGCAGGTACAAACTGAAAATCTGCAGGCAGAGCGTAATTCTCGATCGAAATCCATCGGCCAGGCGAAAGCGCGCGGGGAAGACATTGAGCCATTACGCCTGGAAGTGAACAAACTGGGTGAAGAGCTGGATCAGGCGAAAGCGGAGCTGGATGTGCTTCAGGCCGAGATCCGTGATATCGCGCTGGCGATCCCGAACATTCCTGACGATAGCGTACCTGTCGGTAAAGATGAAAACGACAACGTTGAAGTGAAACGCTGGGGCACGCCTCGCGAGTTCGACTTCGAGGTTCGCGATCATGTGACCCTGGGCGAAATGCATGCCGGCCTGGACTTTGCGGCCGCAGTTAAGCTGACCGGTTCTCGCTTCGTTGTGATGAAAGGCCAGATTGCTCATCTGCATCGCGCTCTGGCGCAGTTTATGCTGGATCTGCACACCGAGCAGCACGGTTACAGCGAAACCTACGTCCCGTATCTGGTTAACCACGATACGCTGTACGGTACTGGCCAGCTGCCAAAATTTGCCGGCGATCTGTTCCACACCCGTCCGCTGGACGAGGAAGCTGACAGCAGCAACTACGCGCTGATCCCAACTGCGGAAGTGCCGCTGACTAACCTCGTGCGTGATGAGATCATCGACGAAGACGACCTGCCAATCAAACTGACAGCACACTCTCCGTGCTTCCGTTCTGAAGCGGGTTCTTACGGTCGCGACACCCGCGGTCTGATCCGTATGCACCAGTTCGACAAAGTAGAGATGGTGCAGATTGTCCGCCCGGAAGAGTCGATGGACGCGCTGGAAGAGATGACCGGCCACGCTGAGAAAGTGCTGGAGCTGCTGGGTCTGCCGTACCGTCGTATGGCGCTGTGCACCGGTGATATGGGCTTTGGTGCCTGCAAAACCTTCGACCTGGAAGTCTGGGTTCCTGCGCAGAATACCTACCGTGAAATCTCCTCCTGCTCTAACGTCTGGGATTTCCAGGCGCGTCGTATGCAGGCACGTTGCCGCAGCAAGTCTGACAAGAAAACCCGTCTGGTGCATACCCTGAACGGTTCTGGTCTGGCTGTCGGTCGTACACTGGTTGCCGTGCTGGAAAACTATCAGCAGGCGGACGGTCGTATTGAGATCCCTGAAGTGCTGCGTCCGTACATGAAAGGCCAGCAGTACATCGGTTAATGATTTGACGTGAAACAAAAAAGCGCCTCAGGGCGCTTTTTTTATACCTTAGAATTGATACGACGCAATAACCCCTCCCTCCAAAGTAGTAATACTCCTCCGAATGAAAGTCAGCATAAAAAACCAATAACGAAGTCATTCGTTATATATAAAACTATATAGCGGCTTATGCCGCCTCTCTTTTCTTTGTGAGCAACCAAAGTGAGTCTCTATGAAAATCAAAGCGCCTGAAGCGTTAATGGCTGCCGAGGTCACTCGCCGTGGGTTGATGAAAACCACGGCAATTGGTGGTCTGGCCGTTGCCAGCAGCGCCTTTACGCTCCCTTTTTCTCGTCTGGTGTCGGCGGCGGATGCACTGTCCCCGACCACCCCGGAAAAAGTGGTGTGGAGTGCCTGTACCGTAAACTGCGGTAGCCGTTGTCCACTGCGTATGCATGTGGTGGATGGTGAGATTAAATATGTCGAAACCGATAATACCGGGGACGATAACTACGAGGGGTTACATCAGGTCCGCGCCTGCCTGCGCGGCCGTTCAATGCGTCGTCGCGTTTATAACCCGGACCGGCTGAAGTACCCGATGAAGCGCGTTGGCAAGCGTGGAGAAGGGAAGTTCGAGCGCATTAGCTGGGATGAAGCCTACGACCTCATCGCGACGAACATGCAGCGTCTGATCAAAGACTACGGCAACGAATCCATCTATCTGAACTATGGCACCGGGACGCTCGGCGGCACGCTGACCCGCTCCTGGCCACCGGGGAAAACGCTGGTGGCCCGTCTGATGAACTGCTGCGGCGGTTATCTGAACCATTATGGCGACTACTCTTCGGCGCAGATTGCCGCCGGTCTGAACTACACCTACGGTGGCTGGGCTGACGGTAACAGCCCGTCTGATATCGAAAACAGTAAGCTGGTGGTGCTGTTCGGTAACAACCCGGGTGAAACGCGCATGAGCGGTGGCGGGGTAACGTACTACCTCGAACAGGCGCGCGCCAAATCGAATGCCCGCATGATTATTATCGACCCGCGCTATACCGACACCGGAGCAGGGCGTGAAGATGAGTGGATCCCGATTCGTCCTGGCACCGATGCTGCGCTGGTCTCCGCGCTGGCGTGGGTGATGATCACTGAAAATCTGGTCGATCAGCCGTTCCTCGATAAATACTGCGTCGGTTATGACGAGAAAACATTGCCAGCCAGCGCGCCGGCTAATGGCCACTATAAGGCCTATATTCTCGGTCAGGGCAGCGACGGTATTGCCAAAACGCCGGAATGGGCGTCCACCATCACGGGAATTCCGGTAGACCGTATTGTTCAACTGGCACGCGAGATTGGCTCGGCTAAACCGGCCTATATTAGTCAGGGCTGGGGTCCACAGCGTCATGCGAACGGTGAAATTGCCACCCGTGCCATTTCGATGCTCGCCATTCTGACGGGTAACGTGGGCATTCATGGCGGTAACACCGGTGCGCGTGAAGGCTCCTATGAAGTGCCATTTGAACGTATGCCGACGCTGGAAAACCCGGTTCAGACCAGTATCTCCATGTTTATGTGGACTGATGCCATTGAACGCGGCCCGGAAATGACTGCGCTGCGTGACGGCGTGCGGGGTAAGGACAAACTGGATGTCCCGATCAAAATGATCTGGAACTACGCCGGAAACTGTCTCATCAACCAGCACTCTGAAATTAACCGCACCCATGAAATCCTGCAGGATGACAAGAAGTGCGAGATGATTGTGGTGATCGACTGCCACATGACTTCTTCGGCAAAATATGCCGATATTATTCTCCCGGACTGCACGGCCTCTGAGCAGATGGATTTCGCGCTGGATGCCTCCTGCGGCAACATGTCCTATGTCATCTTTACCGATCAGGCCATTAAACCTCGCTTTGAGTGCAAAACCATCTATGAGATGACCTCTGAGCTGGCGAAACGTCTTGGCGTTGAGCAGCAATTTACCGAGGGGCGCACGCAGGAAGGGTGGATGCGTCATCTGCATGAACTCTCTCGCAAAGCGATCCCTGACCTCCCGGATTTCGATACCTTCCGTGAGCAGGGGATGTACAAACAGCGTGATCCGGAAGGCCACCACGTGGCGTACAAAGCTTTCCGTGACGATCCGCAGGCCAATCCGCTAACCACGCCATCGGGCAAAATTGAAATTTATTCAGAAGAGCTGGCAAAAATTGCCTCTACCTGGGAGTTGCCGGAAGGGGATGTTATCGATCCGCTGCCGATCTACACGCCGGGCTTTGAAAACTACAACGATCCGCTGACCGCGAAATTCCCGCTGCAGTTGACCGGCTTCCACTACAAAGCACGTGTTCACTCTACCTATGGCAACGTCGACGTACTGAAAGCTGCCTGCCGTCAGGAGATGTGGATTAACCCGATGGATGCCAAAGCCCGTGGGATCAGCAATGGCGACCGCGTGCGCATCTTTAACGGTCGCGGTGAGGTACACATTGAAGCCAAGGTGACTCCGCGCATGATGCCTGGCGTTGTCGCGCTGGGGGAAGGGGCCTGGTATAGCCCGGATGCGAATCGCATCGACCAGGCAGGCAGTATTAACGTACTGACCACGCAGCGTCCGTCGCCACTGGCGAAGGGCAACCCGTCCCACACGAACCTTGTTCAGGTTGAAAAGGTGTAAGGAGTAACCGATGACAACCCAGTATGGATTTTTTATTGATTCCAGCCGCTGCACCGGGTGCAAAACCTGCGAGC
>NZ_JASCAN010000008.1:0-195688 GCF_029967775.1 Enterobacter sp. V89_11
GCTCGTCGGGCTCATAACCCGAAGGTCGTCGGTTCAAATCCGGCCCCCGCAACCACTTTCCCATAAAGTTCTTTTTCAAATATACTGTGAAGACTTAGAGCCTTCGTAGCTGGATTTGAAAAAATTCTTTCGGAGAGTGCTCCAGGCCGCAGTTGCGGCTATAGGGTTCAGTTATCTAAAGCCCCGATTTATCGGGGTTTTTTGTTATCTGACTACAGAATAACTGGGCTTTACGCCCTTTTTTTATGTCTTGGGGGTGGGCTTGTCCACATTAGAGCAAAAATTAACAGAGATGATTACTGCACCGGTCGAAGCACTGGGCTACGAACTGGTCGGCATCGAATTCGTTCGCGGCCGTACATCGACGCTGCGCATCTATATTGATAGTGAAGATGGCATCAATGTTGATGATTGTGCTGATGTTAGCCACCAGGTGAGTGCGGTTCTTGATGTTGAAGACCCGATTACCGTTGCGTACAACCTGGAAGTTTCCTCACCCGGCCTCGATCGCCCGATGTTCACGGCCGAGCACTATGTGCGCTTTACCGGTGAAGAAGTGGCTCTCGTTCTGCGTATGGCCGTACAGAACCGCCGTAAATGGCAGGGAATTATCAAAGCCGTTGATGGTGAAATGATCACGGTTACAGTCGAAGGCAAAGATGAAGTGTTCGCGCTGAGTAATATCCAGAAGGCGAACCTGGTTCCCCACTTTTAACAGTCTGGATTGAGGTGAAAAGCCCGCGATGAACAAAGAAATTTTGGCTGTTGTTGAAGCCGTCTCCAACGAGAAATCACTGCCGCGTGAGAAGATTTTCGAAGCGCTGGAAAGTGCACTGGCTACAGCAACCAAGAAAAAATACGAACAAGAGATCGATGTTCGCGTAGAAATCGATCGTAAAAGCGGTGACTTCGATACATTCCGTCGTTGGGTAATCGTTGAAGAGGTGACCCAGCCGACGAAAGAGATCACCCTGGAAGCGGCGCGTTTTGAAGACGAAAGCCTGAACGTGGGTGACTATGTTGAAGATCAGATTGAATCTGTCACCTTCGACCGTATCACCACGCAAACCGCAAAACAGGTTATCGTCCAGAAAGTCCGTGAAGCTGAGCGTGCGCTGGTTGTCGATCAGTTCCGCGATCAGGAAGGTGAGATCATTACCGGCGTGGTGAAGAAAGTAAACCGCGACAACATCTCTCTGGAAATCAAATCTGAAGGGCTGCCAGGTAACGCTGAAGCCGTTATCCTGCGTGAAGACATGCTGCCGCGTGAAAACTTCCGCCCGGGTGACCGTATTCGTGGCGTTCTGTATGCCGTACGCCCTGAAGCGCGTGGTGCACAGCTGTTTGTGACCCGTTCCAAGCCAGAGATGCTGATTGAACTGTTCCGTATCGAAGTACCGGAAATCGGCGAAGAAGTTATCGAGATTAAAGCGGCTGCCCGCGATCCGGGTTCACGCGCGAAAATCGCAGTGAAAACCAACGACAAACGTATCGACCCGGTCGGTGCTTGCGTAGGTATGCGCGGTGCGCGTGTTCAGGCGGTTTCTACCGAACTGGGCGGCGAGCGTATCGATATCGTCCTGTGGGACGACAACCCGGCGCAATTCGTGATTAACGCAATGGCTCCGGCGGATGTGGCGTCTATCGTTGTTGACGAAGACAAACACACCATGGATATCGCTGTTGAAGCGGGCAACCTGGCGCAGGCAATCGGCCGTAACGGTCAGAACGTACGCCTGGCGTCACAGCTGAGCGGCTGGGAACTCAACGTAATGACCGTTGATGACCTGCAGGCTAAGCATCAGGCTGAAGCCCATGCGGCGATCGATACCTTCACGAAATACCTGGATATTGACGAAGATTTCGCCACTGTTCTGGTTGAAGAAGGTTTCTCTACCCTTGAAGAACTGGCCTATGTGCCAATGAAAGAGCTGCTGGAAATCGACGGTCTTGATGAAGCCACCGTTGAAGCCCTGCGTGAACGCGCTAAAAACGCACTGACCACCCTGGCACTGGCTCAGGAAGAAAGCCTTGGCGATAAGAAGCCGGCTGATGACCTGCTGAATCTGGAAGGTCTTGATCGTGCGATTGCGTTCAAGCTGGCTGCCCGTGGTGTTTGTACGCTGGAAGATCTCGCTGAGCAAGGCGTTGATGACCTGGCCGATATCGAAGGTTTAACCGACGAGAAAGCCGGCGAACTCATCATGGCCGCACGTAATATTTGCTGGTTCGGCGACGAAGCGTAATAAACTGTAGCAGGAAGGAACAGCATGACTGATGTAACTGTAAAATCGCTGGCTGCCGAGATTCAGACCTCCGTGGACCGCCTGGTACAGCAATTTGCTGATGCAGGGATCCCGAAGTCCGCTGATGACTCGGTGAACGCGCAAGAAAAACAAACCTTGTTAGCGCACCTGAACCGTGAACACGGTTCGACGCCTGACAAGCTGACGCTGCAGCGCAAAACGCGTAGCACGTTGAATATCCCTGGTACCGGTGGTAAAAGCAAATCGGTACAAATTGAAGTCCGCAAGACACGCACCTTTGTAAAACGTGATCCGCAAGAGGCAGAACGCCTTGCTGCGGAAGAGCAGGCACAGCGTGAAGCGGAAGAACAAGCTCAGCGTGAGGCAGAAGCGACTGCCAAACGTGAAGCAGAATTAAAAGCTGAACGTGAGGCCGCAGAAAAAGCGAAACGCGACGCAAGTGATAAAGTGAAGCGTGAAGCTGCGGAAAAAGACAAAGTGAGCAATCAACAGACCGACGAAATGACAAAAACCGCCCAGGCTGAAAAAGCCCGCCGTGAAAATGAAGCTGCCGAGCTGAAGCGTAAAGCGGAAGAAGAAGCCCGCCGCAAGCTTGAAGAAGAAGCTCGCCGTGTAGCTGAAGAAGCGCGCCGTATGGCTGAAGAAAACGAGAAGAACGGTGTGAACCCTGCTGAAGCGTCTGAAGACACCAGCGATTATCACGTCACCACTTCTCAGCATGCGCGCCAGGCAGAAGACGATAACGACCGTGAAGTTGAAGGTGGTCGTGGCCGTACTCGCAGCACCAAAGCTGCTCGCCCAGCCAAAAAAGGCAACAAGCACGCTGAATCTAAAGCTGACCGTGAAGAAGCACGTGCAGCGATCCGCGGTGGTAAAGGCGGCAAGCGTAAAGGTTCCGCACTGCAGCAGGGCTTCCAGAAGCCAGCTCAGGCTGTTAACCGTGACGTAGTGATTGGTGAAACCATCACCGTTGGCGATCTGGCCAACAAAATGGCGGTTAAAGGCTCTCAGGTCATCAAAGCGATGATGAAACTGGGCGCAATGGCCACCATCAACCAGGTTATCGACCAGGAAACTGCGCAACTGGTAGCCGAAGAGATGGGCCACAAAGTTATCCTGCGTCGTGAAAACGAGCTGGAAGAAGCAGTAATGAGCGACCGTGACACCGGTGCAGCGGCAGAACCGCGCGCGCCTGTAGTGACCATCATGGGTCACGTTGACCACGGTAAAACCTCTCTGCTCGACTACATTCGTTCGACGAAAGTGGCCTCCGGTGAAGCGGGTGGTATTACCCAGCACATCGGTGCGTACCACGTAGAAACCGACAACGGCATGATCACCTTCCTGGATACCCCGGGCCACGCAGCGTTTACCTCTATGCGTGCTCGTGGTGCTCAGGCAACGGATATCGTTGTACTGGTTGTTGCTGCAGACGACGGCGTGATGCCACAGACCATTGAAGCTATCCAGCACGCGAAAGCGGCGCAGGTGCCTCTGGTGGTTGCAGTGAACAAGATCGATAAGCCAGAAGCTGACATGGATCGCGTTAAAAACGAACTCTCCCAGTACGGTGTTATGCCGGAAGAGTGGGGCGGTGAAGCGCAGTTCATCCCAGTATCTGCGAAAGCCGGTACCGGTATCGACGACTTGCTGAACGCTATCCTGCTGCAGGCTGAAGTTCTGGAGCTGAAAGCGGTTCGTAAAGGTATGGCGAGCGGCGCGGTTATCGAATCCTTCCTGGATAAAGGTCGTGGTCCGGTTGCAACCGTTCTGGTTCGTGAAGGTACGCTGCATAAAGGCGATATCGTCCTGTGTGGTTTCGAATACGGTCGTGTTCGTGCGATGCGTAACGAACTGGGTCAGGAAGTTCTGGAAGCAGGTCCGTCCATTCCAGTGGAAATTCTGGGCCTGTCCGGTGTGCCGGCTGCGGGCGATGAAGTGACCGTCGTACGTGACGAGAAGAAAGCGCGCGAAGTTGCACTGTATCGTCAGGGCAAATTCCGTGAAGTTAAACTGGCTCGTCAGCAGAAATCTAAACTCGAGAACATGTTTGCGAACATGACCGAAGGCGAAGTTCACGAAGTGAACATCGTTCTGAAAGCCGACGTTCAGGGTTCTGTGGAAGCGATCTCCGACTCCTTGCTGAAACTGTCTACTGACGAAGTTAAAGTGAAGATTATCGGTTCTGGCGTAGGGGGTATCACCGAAACCGACGCCACCCTGGCTGCTGCATCCAATGCAATCCTGGTCGGCTTCAACGTACGTGCTGACGCGTCTGCACGTAAAGTGATTGATGCTGAAAGTCTGGATCTGCGTTACTACTCCGTCATCTATAACCTGATCGACGAAGTGAAAGCAGCGATGAGCGGCATGCTGTCTCCAGAGCTGAAACAGCAGATCATCGGTCTGGCTGAAGTGCGTGACGTGTTCAAATCACCGAAATTTGGTGCGATCGCGGGCTGTATGGTTACCGAAGGTATCATCAAACGTCACAACCCAATCCGCGTACTGCGTGACAACGTGGTTATCTACGAAGGCGAGCTGGAATCCCTGCGCCGCTTCAAAGATGACGTTAACGAAGTCCGTAACGGCATGGAATGTGGTATCGGCGTGAAGAACTACAACGACGTTCGCGTTGGCGACATGATCGAAGTGTTCGAGATCATCGAAATTCAGCGTACGATTGCTTAATCATCGATGCAGGCCGGGTAAGCAAAGCGCCACCCGGTAATAATTTTAAAAGGGGCTTTTTGCCCCTTTTTTGTCTGGAGAATTTATTATGGCGAAAGAATTTGGTCGCCCGCAGCGCGTAGCGCAAGAAATGCAGAAAGAGATCGCCCTCATCCTGCAACGTGAAATTAAAGATCCACGCGTGGGTGTGATGACCACCGTGTCCGGCGTGGAAATGTCCCGCGACCTGGCGTATGCCAAAGTGTTCGTGACCTTCCTGAACGATCAGGACGAAGCCGCGGTAAAAAACGGCATTAAAGCGCTGCAGGAAGCCTCTGGCTACATCCGCTCTCTGCTCGGCAAAGCGATGCGTCTGCGTATTGTGCCTGAGCTGACCTTCTTCTACGACAACTCTCTGGTCGAAGGTATGCGCATGTCCAACCTGGTGACCAGCGTGGTGAAACATGACGACGAACGTCGTGTTAACCCAACGGACGACAGCAAGGAGGACTAATGAGTCGTCCTCGTCGTCGCGGTCGCGACGTGCATGGTGTGCTGCTGCTGGATAAACCCCAGGGCGCTTCCAGCAACGACGTGCTGCAAAAAGTTAAGCGTATTTTTAACGCCAACCGTGCGGGCCACACGGGCGCGCTCGATCCGCTGGCGACCGGCATGCTGCCGATCTGCCTGGGGGAAGCGACAAAGTTTTCCCAGTACCTACTGGACTCCGATAAGCGCTATCGGGTCATCGCCCGATTAGGCCAGCGCACGGACACCTCCGATGCCGATGGTCAGGTGGTAGAAGAGCGTCCGGTGACCTTCAGCGCGGAGCAACTTGATGCCGCGCTGGAAAGTTTCCGTGGCGACACGCTGCAGGTACCGTCAATGTATTCGGCGCTGAAGTACCAGGGTAAAAAACTGTACGAATATGCACGCCAGGGCATTGACGTTCCTCGTGAACCCCGTCCGATTACCGTGTACGAACTGCTCTTTATTCGTCACGAAGACGATGAGCTGGAGCTGGAAGTTCACTGTTCGAAAGGCACCTATATTCGTACCATCATTGACGACCTGGGTGAAAAGCTGGGCTGCGGTGCGCACGTGATTTACCTGCGTCGCCTGGCCGTGAGCACGTACCCGGTTGAGCGAATGGTCACCCTTGAACATCTGCGCGAGTTGGTTGAGCAGGCGGAAGCGCAGGAGATTGCGCCGGCCGATTTGCTCGATCCGCTGCTGATGCCAATGGACAGCCCGGCAGCCGATTTCCCGGTTGTTAATCTTCCTTTAACATCCTCCGTTTACTTTAAGAACGGAAACCCGGTTCGTACCACCAGTGCTCCTTCTGAAGGTCTGGTACGCGTGACCGAGGGGGATGAAGGTAAGTTTATCGGCATGGGTGAAATGGATGGCGAAGGGCGCGTCGCGCCGCGTCGCCTGGTCGTTGAGTATCCGGTTGAAGCCTGATAGCGATAACGGCTCGCCTTGCGATAAGCAGGGGAGACGAGTAGAATATCGCGGCTTAACGTTCGGCAAATTGTTTAACATATTGCGGGACGTATACTGGGATTGCTGAATTAGAGATCGGCATCCTTACATTCTTTATATTCTGGAGTTTGAAAATGTCTCTAAGCGTTGAAGCTAAAGCTAAAATCGTTTCTGAGTTTGGTCGTGGTACTAACGACAGCGGTTCTACCGAAGTTCAGGTTGCACTGCTGACTGCACAGATTAACCACCTGCAGGGTCACTTTGCAGAGCACAAAAAAGATCACCACAGCCGTCGTGGTCTGCTGCGTATGGTTTCTCAGCGTCGTAAACTGCTCGACTACCTGAAACGTAAAGATGTTGCACGTTACTCCGCGCTGATCGAGCGTCTGGGTCTGCGTCGCTAAGTCTTGCGAGTTTCAGAAAAGGGGGCCTGATGGCCCCTTTTTTCAACCAGACGGCAGCAATTCACTGGAAACTATTGTATTGTTGCTATAAATGATCTTCATTGCAGAGGTTCGCGCGGCTAATGAGAGGCTTCACCCATGGGGGTGTTGGTTGTCATTAGTCGCGAGGATGCGAAGAAGGTCGGGTTAAATCGTCAGCACACCGGTGGTGTGCTGTCATACATTTAAGAAAGGACAGAACTTTGCTGAATCCGATCGTTCGTAAATTCCAGTATGGTCAACACACCGTCACGCTGGAAACCGGCATGATGGCACGTCAGGCTACTGCTGCCGTTATGGTAAGCATGGATGACACTGCGGTATTCGTAACCGTAGTTGGCCAGAAAAAAGCAAAACCAGGTCAGGACTTCTTCCCACTGACCGTTAACTACCAGGAGCGTACCTACGCTGCCGGTAAAATCCCGGGTGGCTTCTTCCGTCGTGAAGGCCGTCCAAGCGAAGGCGAAACCCTGATTGCGCGTCTGATTGACCGCCCGGTTCGTCCGCTGTTCCCGGAAGGCTTCGTGAACGAAGTGCAGGTTATCGCGACCGTTGTTTCCGTTAACCCACAGGTTAACCCGGATATCGTTGCGATGATCGGTGCTTCCGCGGCTCTGTCACTGTCTGGTATTCCATTCAATGGCCCAATCGGTGCTGCACGCGTTGGTTACATCAACGACCAGTACGTGTTGAACCCAACGCAGGAAGAGCTGAAAGAAAGTAAGCTGGACCTGGTTGTTGCTGGTACTGAAGCGGCTGTGCTGATGGTTGAATCCGAAGCTGAACTGCTAAGCGAAGACCAGATGCTGGGCGCGGTGGTCTTTGGCCACGATCAGCAGCAGATCGTTATTCAGAACATCAACGATCTGGTTAAAGAAGCGGGCAAACCACGTTGGGACTGGCAGCCTGAAGCCGTCAACGACGCGCTGAATGCACGCGTTGCTGCGCTGGCTGAATCTCGTCTGAGCGATGCTTATCGCATCACCGACAAACAGGAGCGTTATGCTCAGGTTGACGTGATCAAAGACGAAACTATCGCAACGCTGATTGCTGAAGACGAAACGCTGGATGCTAACGAGCTGAGCGAAATTCTGCACGCTATCGAGAAAAACGTGGTTCGTAGCCGCGTCCTGGCGGGTGAGCCGCGTATCGATGGCCGCGAAAAAGACATGATCCGTGGTCTGGACGTGCGTACTGGCGTTCTGCCACGTACTCACGGTTCTGCACTGTTCACCCGTGGCGAAACGCAGGCGCTGGTTACCGCGACCCTGGGGACAGCACGTGACGCGCAGAACATCGACGAACTGATGGGCGAGCGTACTGACAGCTTCCTGTTCCACTACAACTTCCCTCCATACTCCGTAGGTGAAACCGGTATGGTGGGTTCGCCTAAGCGTCGTGAAATTGGTCACGGTCGTCTGGCGAAGCGTGGTGTGCTGGCAGTGATGCCGGATGCTGACAAATTCCCGTACACCGTTCGTGTGGTTTCTGAAATCACCGAATCTAACGGTTCTTCTTCCATGGCTTCCGTGTGTGGCGCATCTCTGGCGCTGATGGATGCAGGCGTGCCAATCAAAGCCGCCGTTGCGGGTATCGCAATGGGCCTGGTGAAAGAGGGCGAGAACTTTGTTGTTCTGTCTGACATTCTGGGCGACGAAGACCACCTGGGCGATATGGACTTCAAAGTTGCGGGTTCCCGCGACGGTATCTCTGCGCTGCAGATGGATATCAAAATTGAAGGCATCACCAAAGAGATCATGCAGGTTGCGCTGAACCAGGCTAAAGGTGCTCGTCTGCACATCCTGGGCGTGATGGAACAGGCGATCAACGCACCACGCGGCGATATTTCTCAGTTCGCTCCGCGTATCCACACCATCAAGATCAATCCAGACAAGATCAAAGATGTTATCGGTAAGGGCGGTTCCGTTATCCGTGCTCTGACCGAAGAGACTGGCACCACTATCGAAATCGAAGATGACGGTACGGTGAAAATTGCAGCGACCGACGGCGAGAAAGCGAAATTCGCTATTCGTCGCATCGAAGAAATTACTGCAGAAATCGAAGTGGGCCGTATCTACAATGGTAAAGTGACCCGTATCGTTGACTTTGGCGCGTTTGTTGCCATCGGTGGCGGTAAAGAAGGTCTGGTTCACATCTCTCAAATCGCTGACAAGCGCGTTGAGAAAGTGACCGATTACCTGCAGATGGGTCAGGAAGTCCCGGTTAAAGTTCTGGAAGTTGACCGCCAGGGCCGTATCCGTCTGAGCATTAAAGAAGCAACCGAGCAGTCTCAGCCGGCTGCTGCGCCAGAAGCATCGGCAGCAGAACAGCAAGGCGAGTAAGTTGCATTTGCCCTCCGCTTCGGCGGAGGGCCTATTATCAGGCAGGACGCCTTGTTAAGCCGCCGGGGGACAGGACGTTCATCCAATAGTTGTCTTCGGGAGTGGGAAATGAAGCCTTTTTTGCGCTGGTGTTTCGTTGCGACAGCTTTAACGCTGGCAGGATGCAGCAACTCTGCCTGGCGTAAGAGCGAAGTCCTCGCAGTGCCATTGCAACCGACTTTGCAGCAGGAAGTGATTCTGGCACGCATGGAACAAATTCTTGCCAGTCGGGCTTTAACCGATGACGAACGCGCACAGCTTTTATATGAGCGCGGAGTGTTGTATGATAGTCTCGGTCTGAGGGCATTAGCGCGGAATGATTTCTCACAAGCGCTGGCAATCCGACCTGATATGCCTGAAGTATTCAATTACTTAGGCATTTATTTAACGCAGGCAGGCAATTTTGATGCTGCCTATGAAGCGTTTGATTCTGTACTTGAGCTTGATCCAACTTACAACTACGCGCACTTGAATCGCGGTATCGCCCTGTATTACGGCGGTCGTGATAAGTTAGCGCAAGATGATCTGCTGGCGTTTTATCAAGACGATCCTAATGATCCTTTCCGCAGTCTGTGGTTATACATCGTTGAGCAGAAGCTCGATGAGAAGCAGGCAAAAGAAGCACTGAAACAGCGCTTCGATAAATCGGACAAGGAACAGTGGGGATGGAACATTGTCGAGTTCTACCTGGGCAACATTAGCGAAGCAACGCTGATGGAACGCCTCAAGGCGGACGCAACGGATAACACCTCGCTCGCTGAGCATCTCAGTGAAACCAACTTCTATTTAGGTAAGTACTACCTAAGTCTGGGGGATAAGGACAGCGCTACGGCACTGTTCAAATTAGCGGTTGCTAACAACGTACACAACTTCGTTGAGCACCGTTATGCATTGTTGGAATTATCGCTCTTGGGCCAGGAGCAAGACGACCTGGCAGAATCGGACCAGCAATAGCTGACGACATAAACATCAGCCCGTAATCTTTTGATTGCCATCACCTTAACTGGTGAGGGCGTTGTTGTTCGTCAATACATCTACTTTGAGCCGGTTCACACTTTTCAATGAAAATTGCTAATCATTTTCACGATGAGCTAAGTAGACTGGCCGCCATTGACATTGAGGCACTCGTACTACATGGCTGAATTCGAAACCACTTTTGCAGATCTGGGCCTGAAGGCTCCTATCCTTGAAGCCCTTACCGATCTGGGTTACGAAAAACCATCTCCGATCCAGGCAGAATGTATCCCACATCTGTTGTCTGGTCGTGACGTGCTGGGCATGGCCCAGACTGGTAGCGGCAAAACCGCAGCGTTCTCGCTGCCGCTGCTGCACAACATCGATCCGGAACTGCGTGCACCGCAGATCCTCGTCCTGGCTCCAACCCGTGAACTGGCTGTTCAGGTTGCAGAGGCTATGACTGATTTCTCTAAACATATGCGCGGCGTAAACGTGGTGGCCCTGTACGGTGGCCAGCGTTATGACGTGCAGTTACGTGCCCTGCGCCAGGGTCCACAGATTGTTGTCGGTACGCCGGGCCGTCTGCTGGATCACCTGAAGCGCGGTACTCTTGACCTCTCTAAACTGAGCGGTCTGGTACTGGATGAAGCAGATGAAATGCTGCGTATGGGCTTCATCGAAGACGTAGAAACGATTATGGCGCAGATCCCGGAAGGTCATCAGACCGCTCTGTTCTCTGCAACCATGCCAGAAGCGATTCGTCGCATTACCCGCCGCTTCATGAAAGAGCCGCAGGAAGTGCGCATTCAGTCCAGCGTGACCACTCGCCCGGACATCAGCCAGAGCTACTGGTCTGTATACGGTATGCGTAAAAACGAAGCGCTGGTTCGTTTCCTGGAAGCGGAAGATTTTGATGCGGCGATTATCTTCGTTCGTACCAAAAACGCGACCCTGGAAGTGGCTGAAGCGCTGGAGCGTAGCGGCTACAACAGCGCAGCGCTGAACGGTGACATGAACCAGGCTCTGCGTGAGCAGACGCTGGAGCGCCTGAAAGACGGTCGTCTGGATATCCTGATTGCAACCGACGTGGCAGCACGTGGTCTGGACGTTGAGCGTATCAGCCTGGTTGTTAACTACGATATTCCAATGGACTCCGAATCCTACGTTCACCGTATCGGTCGTACCGGTCGTGCGGGTCGTGCAGGTCGTGCGCTGCTGTTCGTTGAGAACCGCGAGCGTCGTCTGCTGCGTAACATTGAACGCACCATGAAGCTGACCATTCCAGAAGCGGAACTGCCAAATGCAGAACTGCTGGGCAAACGCCGTCTGGAAAAATTCGCCGCGAAAGTACAGCAGCAGCTGGAAAGCAGCGACCTGGACCAGTATCGTGCACTGCTGGCACAGATTCAGCCTACCGCTGAAGGCGAAGAGCTGGATATGGAAACGCTGGCCGCAGCACTGCTGAAAATGGCACAGGGCGAACGTACCCTGATCGTGCCACCAGATGCACCGATGCGTCCTAAGCGTGAGTTCCGTGACCGTGACGAGCGTTTCGAACGTCGTGGCGACCGTAACGATCGTGGTCCACGTGCTGACCGTCCAGAGCGCAGTGGCGAAGAGCGTCCACGTCGTGAGCGTCGTGACGCTGGCGAAATGGAACTGTACCGCATTGAAGTGGGCCGTGATGATGGTGTTGAAGTTCGTCATATCGTTGGCGCGATCGCTAACGAAGGCGACATCAGCAGCCGTTACATCGGTAACATCAAGCTGTTCGCATCTCACTCTACCATCGAGCTGCCAAAAGGCATGCCGGGCGAAGTACTGCAGCACTTTACTCGCACCCGCATCCTGAACAAGCCGATGAACATGCAGCTGATGGGCGATGCCCAGCCACGTACTGACCGTGGTGGCGAACGTCGTGGCGGTGGTCGTGGTTTCGGTGGCGAACGTCGTGAAGGCGGTCGTAGCGAAGGCAACCGCGCTGGCGCAGGCGAAGGTCGTCGTTTCTCTGGCGAGCGTCGTGAAAGCCGTGGCCCACGCCGTGAAGAAGGTACCGCTCGTCGTCGTTTCGGTGACGCGTAAGACTTTCGTTTCTGACGTAAAGTAATCTATACAGCCCCGATAAACACTGTCGGGGCTTTTTTTATTCCTTTTGTACTCTTGTACTGGTACAGTGCTGCGCATTAACATGCATAACCGCATTATTGACTGGAGAAAAGGCTGTATGGCGACACTTACCACCACCCAAACGTCACCTTCGCTGCTTGGCGGCGTGGTGATCATCGGCGGAACCATCATTGGTGCCGGGATGTTCTCTCTGCCTGTGGTTATGTCCGGTGCGTGGTTCTTCTGGTCGCTGGCGGCACTGGTGTTTACCTGGTTCTGTATGCTTCATTCCGGGCTGATGATCCTCGAAGCCAACCTGAACTACCGCATTGGCTCCAGCTTCGACACCATCACTAAAGACCTGTTAGGCAAAGGCTGGAACCTGATAAACGGCCTCTCCATTGCCTTTGTGCTCTACATCCTGACTTACGCGTACATCTCAGCGAGTGGCTCCATTCTGCATCACACATTCTCGGAGTTGTCGCTGAACGTGCCGGCAAGAGTGGCGGGCTTGTGCTTCGCGCTGGGCGTCGCGTTTATCGTCTGGATGAGCACCAAAGCGGTGAGCCGCATGACGGCGATTGTGTTGGGCGCGAAGGTGATCACCTTCTTCCTGACCTTCGGCAGCCTGCTTGGGCACGTTACGCCGGCCACGCTGTTCAACGTGGCGGAGACGAATACCGCTTACACGCCGTACCTGCTGATGACCCTGCCGTTCTGTCTCGCATCATTTGGTTACCACGGTAATGTGCCGAGCCTGATGAAGTATTACGGTAAAGATCCACGCACGATTGTGAAGTGCCTGATCTACGGCACGCTGCTGGCGCTGGCGCTGTACGTGATTTGGCTGCTGGGGACGATGGGCAATATCCCGCGTCCTGAATTTATCGGCATTGCGCAGAAGGGCGGTAACATTGATGTGCTGGTACAGGCGCTGAGCGGCGTACTGAACAGCCGCAGTCTGGATCTGTTGCTGGTGGTATTCTCTAACTTTGCCGTCGCGAGCTCTTTCCTCGGCGTGACGCTGGGCCTGTTTGACTACCTGGCCGATCTGTTTGGTTTTGATGATTCTGCCATGGGGCGCTTTAAAACCGCGCTGCTGACTTTCCTGCCACCGATTGTTGGCGGTCTGCTGTGGCCGAATGGTTTCCTCTATGCCATCGGCTATGCCGGGCTGGCGGCGACCATCTGGGCGGCGATTGTGCCTGCGCTGCTGGCACGCAAATCACGTAAACGCTTCGGCAGCCCGAAATTCCGCGTCTGGGGCGGAAAGCCGATGATTGCGCTGATTCTGGTGTTCGGTATTGGCAACGCGCTGGTGCATGTCCTGTCGAGTTTTAACCTGCTGCCGGTGTATCAGTAACACCACCTGTCACCCTCTCCCGACGGGAGAGGGTGACAAACCGCGCTAACCTGACACTTCCTCTTTCACCTGCATCGCCAGGTCAAACGAATGCAAGCGTGCCTGATGATCGAAAATCTGGCCGTTAACCATAATTTCATCCGCCTGCGTCTCACGCAGCACCGCCTCCAGCCCGTGACGCACTTTTGCCTTATCCCCCACCAGCGACATGCTCAGCGCCTGCTGAACGCCATACTGTTCGGATGCCGACCACAGCTGATGCATATTCTCCACCGGCGGCGGCAGCTGGCCGGTCTCACCGCGACGCAACTTCACAAAAGCCTGTTGCATGGAGGTGAACAGGAATTCCGCATCGCGATTGCTGTCGGCGGCAACGATGTTGATGCACACCATCGCATACGGTTTTTCCAGACGCTCTGAAGGTTTGAAGTTTGTGCGATAGAGGTGAAGCGCCTGATGGAGCATATCTGGCGCGAAGTGTGAGGCAAAGGCGAACGGCAGCCCCAGCTGCGCGGCAAGCTGCGCGCTGTACAGGCTTGAGCCCAGCAGCCACACCGGGATCTTCTCACCGTAGCCTGGCACCGGGCGCACGTGCGGGTTAGGGTCACGCGCGTCAAACCAGTCCACCAGTTCAGCCACATCGCGCGGGAAGTTATCGATGTCGCCGCTCATATGGCGACGCAGGGCGCGCATGGTCGGCTGGTCGCTGCCCGGCGCACGGCCAAGACCCAGGTCGATACGGCCAGGATAGAGGGTATTCAGCGTACCAAACTGCTCGGCAATCACCAGCGGGGCGTGGTTCGGCAACATCACGCCACCGGAGCCAAGGCGCAGCGTGGTGGTATTCGCCGCCAGGTAACCAATCAGCACGGAGGTCGCCGCACTGGCGATACCAACCATATTGTGGTGCTCAGCCAGCCAGTAACGGTGATAACCGCGTTTTTCTGCCAGGCGAGCGAGATCGAGAGAGTGGGTAAAGGCTTCTCGTGCTGAGGAGCCTTGAGGGATCGGCGCCAGATCCAGCACCGAAAACGGAATGGTTTGATCAGTCATAACAGCTCACTTTGTCGACGGTGAATCTTTTAATAGTGCATTAAAATTTAATAACCGTTGTTAACAAAGTGAGCTTTTACATTTCTTCTTCAGCCCTGTAACACCAGCCCGGGGAGGCGTTTCCAGTAGCCGTTACAGTCGCTGTTAGCGGTTAACGGCAGCGGAGCATCACCGTTTTCATTGGCGCGGAAGGCATCCAGCATGGCGAATACGCCCGTATCCACCGGTGACAGGCGCACCATGTCGACCAGACCGTTCATCGACGCCAGTTCATTGCCGAGGTTATACACATAGCCGCTCATGGTCTGGATACCGTTCAGGACGAACACCTGCTGATTTTCCTGCGACAGCATGCTGCGCCCGTTCGGGTACTTGATGCAGCAGGTTTCACACTCGTCTTTCGGACGGTCTTCAGAGCGGGCGGTGAAACAGCGGGCAGAATAGGCCAGCGGGAGATGACCATAACTCAGCACTTCCACCTCGAACTGATTGCGAATGCCCAGCGTTTCGCACTGGTTGAGCAGGTTAGCCAGCCAGTCGCGCGAGAGTTCGACCGGCATGCACCAGCGCGTCATCCCCTGTTTAAGCAGCAGGCGCAGCGTCACGGCGTTATAGCAGTTCAGCGCATGGCCTGCGACAAACGGCAGTCTGCGTTCGGCGCACATGTTCACTACGCCCAGATCGCTGGCTTCCAGCAGGAATTCACCGTTCTCTACGTAGCGTTTGAGTTCACCCAGTTCGGAGGAGGCCTGGACGAGGGCGAGCGTTGAGAGCACCACCTGTTTACCGCTTCCGGCGAGGCTTTTCGCCATATCCAGCCAGTCGCCCACTTTGGTGGCGCGGCGTTTGCTGCATACCGCTTCACCGAGGTAAATCACATCTGCGCTGCTGGTCGCGGCCTGGTGGTAAAAATCTTCCAGCGTCTCTTTTGGCCAGTAGTAGAGCACCGGCCCTAATGAATATTTCATGATTATCTCACTGCCATTTACGGTGATACGCGCCAAGCGTGGTTTGTGTACCCTCGGACATCGCACCGAGTGTCTCCATCCACGCCGGTTGCGGTGCGTAGTTCTGCGGGTCTGCCATGCAGCGATCGATAGCCTGGCGCCAGACTTTCGCCACCTGGCTTACGTACGCCGGGCTGCGCTGGCGGCCCTCAATTTTCACCGAGGCGATATTGGCGGCCAGCAGTTCTGGCAGCAGTTCCAGCGTATTAAGGCTGGTTGGCTCTTCCAGCGCGTGGTAACGCTCGCCGTCTACCAGATAGCGGCCTTTGCACAGCGTCGGGTAACCGGCATTTTCGCCGTCCTGATAGCGGTCAATCAGCACGTCGTTCAGGCGCGATTCCAGCCCCTGCGGCGTCTGTTGCCAGCGAACAAAGCGGGCGGGTGAGCAGGCCCCAACGGTATTGGGGGACTCGCCGGTTAAATAGGAGGAGAGATAGCAACGGCCTTCGGCCATGATACACAGGCTGCCAAAGGCAAAAACTTCCAGTGGTACTGGCGTGACGCGCGCGAGTTGCTTAACCTGATGAATAGATAGCACGCGTGGCAGCACCACGCGGGCAACATCAAAGTGACGATGATAAAAACGCACCGCCTCTTCGTTAGTGGCAGATGCCTGAACGGAGACGTGACGCTCAATATGGGGATAGCGTTCTGCCGCATACTCAAGCATAGCGAGGTCGGCGAGGATCAGCGCATCGGCGCCCAGCTGTGCTGCCATATCCACCGCGCGTTGCCAGCGGGCGTAGCCATCAGGATGGGCGAAGGTATTGATGGCGATATGCAGTTTGCGGCGGTGCTGGTGGACGAAGGTAACGGCTTCCTGAAGCTTTTTCTCCGTAAAGTTGAGGCCAGCAAAATGGCGGGCGTTGGTATCATCTTTCAGCCCGATATAGACCGCATCGGCCCCATTTTCGATGGCCGCCTTAAGCGCCGGAAGATTTCCGGCTGGGCAGAGCAGCTCCATAATTTATCCTGATGTAGTCGATCGCAAATTTGTTAACGAGCTGGGATTTTAATTAACCCATACGCGACAATTTTTGATTTAAGGCAGCTAATGGCGTATTGATGGCACCAATAATGAGGTACACCTGACGACAGTTTGTTGATTTACGCCGCTATGTTGTGCTTCGGATATGGCAAAATAGCAGGACTATAGCTATCAGGGAGTAAAGCTCGTGCTGGATAAACTGCGTTCACGTCTCGTACAATTTGGTCCATCAATGCTGAGCGTGCCGGTAAAACTGGCCCCGTTCGCGCTTAAACGCCAGGTGCTGGAGCAGGTGCTGAGCTGGCAATTCCGCCAGGCACTGCAGGACGGTGAGCTGGAGTTCCTGGAAGGGCGCTGGTTAAGCATTGACGTCCACGATATCGGGCTGCGCTGGTTTACCTCTGTTGAGAATGACCAACTGATCGTCCGTGAGTCCGCCGACGCGGATGTGAGCTTTAGCGCCAGCGCCAGCGATCTGCTGATGATCGCCGCGCGTAAGCAGGATCCGGACACACTCTTCTTCCAGCGCCGACTGGTTATCGAAGGCGATACGGAACTTGGTCTGTACGTAAAGAATTTAATGGATGCCATTGAGCTGGAGCAGATGCCGAAAGCGCTGCGTGTGATGTTGATGCAAATGGCAGATTTCGTTGAGGCGGGGCTGAAAACCCCGCCGGAAAGTAAACACACTTCAGTAGGTGAGCCATGCTGATTCGAGTCGAAATTGGGATTGATGCACCGGGTATCGATGCGTTGTTACGCCGCTCTTTTGCGCGGGATGACGAAGCGCAACTGGTCCACGATCTCCGCGAAGACGGCCTGATTACGCTGGGGCTGGTTGCCACCGATGACGAAGGTCAGGTGGTGGGCTATGTTGCCTTCAGCCCGGTTACCGTTCAGGGCGAAGAGCTACAGTGGGTAGGAATGGCACCGCTAGCGGTTGATGAACATTACCGCGGCCAGGGGCTGGCGCGCCAGCTGGTTTACGAAGGGCTGGACTCGCTCAACGAATTTGGCTATGCCGCCGTGGTGACTCTGGGAGATGCTACGTTCTATGGCCGTTTAGGCTTCGAATCGGCAGCGCATTACGATCTCCGCTGCCGCTGGCCGGGAACGGAATCCGCCTTCCAGGTGCACCGTCTGGCGGATGACGCGCTTAACGGCGTGAACGGTCTGGTTGAGTACCACGACCATTTCAATCGCTTTTAATCAGGCTCTCGCGAAGCGCCTCAAAGGAGCCGTCTCCGGTGACGAGGCGCTCTTTCTGACGCTTCGTCAGTTGCTTAATGCGGTATTCCATTCTGAGCGCCAGCGATCTGTCGCCAACGGGCGCTGAAAAGGCGAGCTGTAATTCCCCTTTCCCCCGCAGCGCTTTGGCACCTTTCCCCGTTTGATGTTGTAGAAAACGCCGCGCCACATCGGTAGTGATCCCGGTGTACAGGGCGTTATCGGCGGTACGAACAAGATAGAGAAACCAGCACACGGTAAACAGATTCAGTATGTTAAGGTGAACGCACCTTAGCATGAGAGAGAGCGAAAATGGAAACTCTGACCACCATTAACCGCTGGCTGGCAAAACAGCATGTCGTCACCTGGTGCGTGTATGACGAAGGTGAAATGTGGTGTGCAAACGCGTTTTATTACTACGATCCCGAGCGTGTCGCCTTTTATGTCCTGAGTGAGGATAAAACCCGTCATGCGCAAATGTCGGGTCCGCAGGCGAAGGTGGCGGGCACGGTGAACGGCCAGCCTAAAACGGTCGCGCTGATTCGTGGCCTGCAGTTTAAAGGGGAGATCCGCCGCCTGGACGGAGAAGAGAGCGACGCGCAGCGAAAACGCTACACGCGCCGCTTTCCGGTTGCCATTGCGCTAAAAGCTCCGGTGTGGGAAATCCGCCTTGATGAGCTGAAATTTACCGACAACACCCTGGGCTTTGGCACAAAGCTTCACTGGCTACGCGCCGAGCAGGCGTAGCGCTTCACGGTTAAACGCGGGCAGATCGTCCGGGGTCCTGCTGGTGATCAGCTGGTCTTTGTCGTTCACAACCTCCTGATCGTAAAACTCAGCCCCCGCATTTTTCAGATCGATAACGATCGGTTTCACGGCCGTGAGTTTACGCCCGCGCACGACATCTGCGCTGATGAGCAGCTGCGGACCGTGGCAGATGGCAAAGACCGGTTTGCCCGTCGAGACAAAGTCTCGCGTGAAGGTCACGAACCGTTCATCCCCACGCAGGGAATCCGGTGAATGACCGCCGGGTAACAGCAGGGCATCGAAATCTGACGGGCTGACGTTATCGATGGTTTCATCGATGGTCACGCTGGCTTCGCCCTTATGGCCTTTCACCGTTTTACCCGCCTCTTTCTCAATGGTGATGACCTCATGTCCTGCCTTGCGAAATGCCTCGGCTGGCGAGGTGAATTCTGAATCTTCAAACTCGTCGGTGATCAAGACTGCGATTTTCTTGCCCATGCTTCCTCCGTTGTTTTGGCTTCAGACAGATTTTTCTCCGCTTGTGGTAAATACTTACCTGTAACAGACTTCTAAGTGTGGTCGACGACGCTGAGTTCGCAAACGGACAATTCTGTAAAGGGGAGATGAAATGAGTCAGGTACTGATTACCGGCGCGACCGGGCTGGTGGGCGGGCATCTGCTGCGGCTGCTGCTTCAGGAGCACCGGGTTAACTATATTGCCGCCCCGACGCGTCGGCCTCTCGCGGATATCTCCGGCGTCTTTAACCCCCACGACCCGCAGCTTACCGATGCACTGGCGCAGGTGCAGGATCCTGTGGATATCGCCTTTTGCTGCCTCGGTACAACGCTGCGTGAAGCGGGCAGTAAAGAGGCGTTTGTGCATGCGGACTACACGCTGGTGGTCGATACGGCGCTGACGGCTAAAAAGCTGGGGGCAACACATTTTGTGGTGATCAGTTCGCTCGGTGCCAATGCCGGGTCACCTTTTTTCTACAACAAGGTGAAGGGCAAAATGGAAGAGGCGCTGATTGCCCAGAAGTGGGAGCAACTGACCATTGTTCGCCCCTCCATGCTGCTCGGGCATCGGGATGAACGCCGTTTTAACGAATCGTTTTTCGCGCCTCTGTTCCGCATCCTGCCGGGTAACTGGAAATCCATTGAGGCAGCGGACGTGGCGCGTGCGATGCTAAAAGAAGGGCTCTCGCCATCGCAGGAGGACGTGAATATCATCCCGTCGGCAAAACTGCGTGAAATCGCACAGGGCGAGGCGTAAACTCCCCCGGCTAATAACCTACTACTCTCCGGGGAATGCTATGACTGGTCAGTCTTCATCTCAGGCGGCTTCACCTGTTCAATGGTGGAAGCCCGCGCTCTTCTTTCTCGTGGTCATCATCGGCCTCTGGTATGTGAAATGGCAGCCGTACTACGGTAAAGCCTTCACGGCCGCCGAAACGCACAGTATCGGAAAATCTATTCTCGCTCAGGCTGATTCCAGCCCGCTTCAGGCGGCGTGGGATTACGCCATGATCTATTTCCTTGCCGTCTGGAAAGCCGCGGTACTGGGCGTCCTGCTGGGCTCGCTGATTCAGGTGCTTATCCCGCGTCACTGGCTGGTGAAAACCCTCGGTCAGCCCCGCTTTCAGGGTACGCTGCTGGGGACGATTTTCTCCCTGCCGGGCATGATGTGCTCGTGCTGTGCAGCGCCTGTGGCCGCCGGGATGCGTCGTCAGCGCGTTTCGATGGGCGGTGCGCTTGCTTTCTGGATGGGGAACCCGTTGTTAAACCCGGCGACGCTGGTGTTTATGGGCTTTGTGCTGGGCTGGCATTTCGCCTTTATTCGTCTGGTGGCCGGGCTGCTGACGGTGCTGGTCGTGGCGACACTGGTGCAACATCTGGTGAAAGACAAAACCGTAGCGCCTGCGTCAGTTGACGTGGATATCAGTGAACCGCAGGGCGGCTTCTTCGCGCGCTGGGGCAGGGCGCTGTGGCAACTTTTCTGGAGCACCATTCCGGTCTATATCCTGGCGGTTCTGGTGCTGGGCGCGGCGCGCGTCTGGCTGTTCCCGCATGCGGACGGGGCTATCGACAACACGCTGCTGTGGGTCGTTGCAATGGCCGTTGCCGGTTGCCTGTTCGTGATCCCAACGGCCGCTGAAATTCCCATTGTTCAGACCATGATGCTGGCCGGGATGGGCACCGCGCCTGCACTGGCGCTGCTGATTACCTTGCCTGCAATCAGCCTGCCGTCGCTTGTCATGTTGCGTAAGTCATTCCCGGCGAAAGCGCTGTGGCTGACCGCGGGGCTGGTGGCGCTGAGCGGGGTGATAGTAGGAAGTATTGCACTGGTATAAAAAAAGCCCGGTAGCGTTACCGCTTACCGGGCTTTCTGTCAGACGTTCTGGTTACTTGATGTAGGTGAAGGCGGTGGTGACGTGTTTCACGCCGCTCACCCGGCTGGCGATATCGGCCGCCGCTTTCCCTTCACGGTCGGTGACCAGACCCAGCAGGAACACTTCGCCGTTTTCCGTTGTCACTTTCACGTTTGAGGATTTCACCTGGTCCGAGCCCAGCAGCTGGGAGCGAACTTTGGTGGTTATCCAGGTATCAGACGACGCGGTACCCAGGCTGATTGGCTGCCCCTGACGGATTTCATTGAAGACTTCCGTGGTGCCCTCAACGCCCATTGCGATCTGTTTTGCGCGGCTGGAGAGTTCGGTATTCGGCGACTGGCCCGTCAGCAACACTTTGCCCTGATAGGCCGTGACGTTGATACGCGCTTCTTTCTTGATTTGTTCGTCTTTCGACAGCGCACTGTTGACGCGCAGCTCCAGCGTACCGTCATCGACCTGTGTCCCTACGGAACGCGGGTCGGTTGCCGCTTTAGTACCAACCGCGGCGGTACCCACGACAGCCGCAGCGATACATCCCTGAAGCAGTAATGCAGACATAAGGACTGCGAGGGTCGATAAAGCCTTCATAAGAACTCCTTAATCATCCTGGTGAGGGAAAAGCGTGTTATCGATCAAATCGCATAAGCAGTTCACCGTGAGCATATGCATCTCCTGAATGCGCGCGCTACGGTGAGAGGGAATGCGGATTTCCACATCCTGCGGCCCAAGCAAACCCGCCAGCTCACCACCGTCATAGCCTGTTAAGGCAACGATAGTCATGTCGCGGGTGACGGCGGCTTCAACGGCTTTGACAATGTCCCGGCTGTTGCCGCGCGTGGAGATTGCCAGCAGAACATCTCCGGCATGACCCAGGGCTCGCACCTGCTTTGCGTAAATCTCATCATGCAGACGATCGTTAGCAATCGCTGTTAAGACCACATTATCGGTATTAAGTGCAATGGCGGGTAAACTCGGTCGTTCTGTTTCAAAACGATTGATCATGCTGGCAGCAAAATGCTGTGCGTTGGCGGCTGAAGTGCCATTGCCACAACAGAGGATTTTGTTGCCGTTGAGCAGGGATTGCACCAGCGTCATGGCGGCACGAGAGATAGCGTCCGGAAGGGCTTCCGCCGCTGCAATCTGAGTCTGGATGCTTTCAGTGAAGCACACTTTAATTCTTTCGAGCACGTTATCCCTTTTAAATCTTAATTATGCGTCTTCGCCAAAAGCGTTTTTCAGCCATTCGATCGCATTGCCGGTGAAGGCTACCACATCGAACCGGCAATCCACAGTATCAAAACTCCCATTATGGCGGGCAAGCCACAAGTGGGCAGTCTGTAATAATTTATGTTGTTTGGCGAGCGTCACGCTGGCGGCAGCGCCGCCAAAACGGGAAGACTGTCGGTAGCGAACTTCTACAAACACGATGACCTCACCGTCTTTCATGATGAGGTCGATTTCGCCGCCACGTCCGCGAACGTTAGCGGCGATAAAGTGCAGTCCTTTGCCTTCAAGCCAGCGACGCGCTTTTAATTCCCACGCGTCACCGGTCTCTTTACGGCTTAACTGGCCGGGACGATTTGCCCCTGCTGGTATTTGAGCCATGATAACTTCCTGTTAATCACACAATCCTGAGTGGCCGTCAGATCGCCGGTATTGCCGTTAAGCTCAAAGCCCGGCACCTGACGCATCTGGGTAAAGTGGTTCGCCAGCGCCCAGGCATCGACACCCATGGCATACAGACGTGCCAGAGAGTAGTCGTTGCGGACGGTGCTCAGCGCCTGCTGCATCAGTGCCGGGTTGCTGCCTGCGAGCATGGGAATTTCGCTGTACTGCAGGCCGTCCATCTCCAGACGGAAATCCGGGCCGGCGGTACCTTGCGCGCTGCGTGAACTGGCGTACAGCGTTGCGCCGCTCTGGCTGCCGTTACGCATTGCAATCATCGGTTTGATGAAGGCGATTTCCTGCGGGGTGGCAACGATATACGCTGCATCCACTTTACCGCCACCGCTGATCTGCGCGTCGGTAGGTGGCGCAGGGATCGACAGACCGCCAATGGTCACACTCTGCTGCTGCGGCAGGCTTGCGCTGACCGGGCTGCCGTTGAGGGCAATGCCCGCTCCACCATTGACGCCCGCGCGCAGTTCAGACGCGGAGCCGAATTTCTGCTGCAGCACAATACCGCCGCCTAACTTCTGCCACTCATCGGCAAAAGCATTAGCAACCCGATCCCCCAGCGTACTGCGTGGGATGAGCAACAGCGGAGCCTGTTTACCCTGCTCGTGAATATGACGCGCCGCATCGCGGGCTTCATCTTCCGGCGACAGCGCGAAGTAGCAAATATTGGCACGGTTCTGAACCTGCTCTGGCTGATTGAGTGCCAGCACGTTCAGCGTGGTATTGCTCTTCATCAACTCTTCGACATTGTTTTTCAGCAGCGGGCCGACAACGATGCTCGCACCATCCTGTTGAACCTGCGCCAGTACCTGGTCAAGCGGCTTCGAACTGGTGTCGTAGATTTTCAGCTCAGCACCCGGGTTCGCGCTGGTGGTGGCCACCGACGGTGTTTGCGCGACAGGTTGTGCCGTTTGTTCTGCGGGCGGTGCAGGCTGAACATTCTGCGGTTGAGGTTGTTCAGACGCGGTGTCAGTCGCCGGGGCTGCTTGAGTTTCAGCCGGCGCCGGCGTGGCGGGCGGTGCAGGCTGAACGTTCTGCGGTTGAGGTTGTTCAGACGCGGCGTCAGTCGCCGGAGCTGCTTGAGTTTCAGCCGGCGCTGGCGTTGCCGTCGTAGGGGCCGTTACCGGGTTCTGCATCGTTCCCTGTGCCGGCGTCTGCGCGGTGGTCAGGTCACTAGTTTCAGCGGCGGAAGGGCTGACCACGTCGTTCACGTTTGCCGCCTGTGCCGCCTGGGTCGGCACTGCGCTGCCCGTCACTGGCGTCGTGCCGTTTTTCGCGGCTTCAAAACCCTGTTGAATAGTGCGACCGAATACCGCCGCCTGACCGTTTAAGGGCAGAAGGAGTGCAATCTTGCTGGTCGAGGCCGGCTTAAAGTTCTGCACGTTTACCAGCTGCATCGGCAGCATTTTCGCGCCCGGATTCTGCGGGTAGCGGGTCTGCCAGTCAGTGATACCGGCTTTCAGCATCTTCGGATCGTTGCGGTTGTTAAACCACATCTGCTGCAGATCCAGCCAGCCCTGCAGGACGTTTTCATCTGCATTAATCACCAGTGCACGCGCCTGTTCCTGCGTCATAGAGGCCAGCGCCTGCCACGTGGCATCGATATTTTTCTGCTTATCAGCACCGCCGAGCAAAGGCTCCTGGGCGATCAGCGCACGGAGCAGCGTCAGGGAAGGGCGGCCCTGTTCAGCGGTAATGCCCGCCTGCCAGAAGCGAGCCTGCTGATTTTTGTCCAGCGCGCTCACGTCGATATCCCCGAGTATCTTTTTCGCGGCATCATAATCTTTCAGCGCGACTTTCAGCTCGGCAGAGAGCAGGCTCTGCTCACGACGCTGAATATCATTCAGATCTTTTGGCAACTGGTTGAACAATTCGGCAGCCTGCTGGGTTTTACCCTCTTTCAGCAGTGCACGAATGGCGAGTAATTGCCAGTTGGTCTTGGTATCATTTGAGCTCTGCGACATTTGTTGCAGATAAAAGCCAGAGTCAGCCTGAGCAGAACCCTGCAAATGGGCGGTGCTCTGGTCGGGTGCCTGGGTGCCACAGCCTGCAAAGATCAGGGCTGCCAGCAGGAGCGGCACGCTGCGCGTGGCTTTTTTTCGAAGAAACGTTAACGGTACCATACTGTATCCAGTGATTTTTTTTACGCAATGCTCAATATTAAATCGGCAATACGGACGAAACAATGAAACAACACGAAACGGCAGATAATTCTCAAGGCCAGCTCTATATTGTACCTACTCCTATCGGGAATTTATCTGATATTACCCAACGTGCGCTTACCGTATTGCAGGCTGTTGATTTAATTGCCGCTGAAGATACCCGACACACAGGCTTACTGCTCCAGCACTTCGCCATTAGCGCGCGTTTGTTCGCGTTACACGATCACAATGAGCAACAAAAAGCCGAAACTCTGGTGGCGAAGCTGAAAGAGGGGCAGAACATTGCCCTGGTCTCCGATGCGGGTACGCCGCTGATTAACGATCCCGGCTACCATCTGGTGCGTACCTGCCGTGAAGCCGGGATCCGCGTGGTGCCGCTGCCTGGCCCATGTGCGGCTATCGCGGCGCTGAGCGCTGCGGGTCTGCCTTCCGACCGCTTCTGCTATGAAGGTTTCCTGCCTGCCAAATCCAAAGGCCGCCGCGACGTGTTAAAAGCGCTGGAAGCTGAACCACGCACCCTGATTTTCTACGAATCTACGCATCGCCTGCTGGAAAGCCTGGAAGATATGGTGATCGTCTGGGGGGAAGCCCGCTACGTGGTGCTGGCGCGCGAGCTGACCAAAACCTGGGAAACCATTCACGGCGCACCGGTAGGAGAACTGCTGGCGTGGGTGAAGGAAGACGAAAACCGCCGCAAGGGCGAGATGGTGCTGATTGTCGAAGGACATAAGGCGCAGGAGGACGCATTGCCTGCCGATGCGCTTCGTACACTTGCGCTGCTGCAGGCTGAACTGCCGCTCAAGAAAGCGGCTGCGCTGGCGGCAGAGATCCACGGCGTGAAGAAAAACGCACTGTATAAATATGCGCTGGAGCAGCAGGGGTAATATATCGGCCCGGCAATCACGCCGGGCCAGTTAATTTTACTTCGCGGGAATGGCCTCGTACACCAGCGTTTCCAGCGGCTGCAGCGTAATCACCACGGCCTTTCGATACTCCCCTGGTACGCTTGTGTTACTGCCGTACACGGCGTTCAGACTGAACTGCGCCATGTCCCCTGTCGGGATTTCAAAGTCTTTTGCCAAATCCAGATAATAGCTTTGCGGCTTATCTGACGGGTTTCGCAAGCCCAGAATGGCTTTGTCTTTGCTCCAGGAGGCCCAGCCGTAAACCTCAAGCGCCGTCGGGTCGCCACCGATCCAATGCGTATCCACCAGCACGCTGGCGTTATTTCGCGCCCATTTTGCTGCCTGCGCCAGGGTGTCCCATTTCGCCTTATTCAGCATTGATGGCGTGATATATAACTCCTGTAGTTGCGTTCCTGTGGCGAAGTAGCTCCAGACCTGATCGGCAAAATCGCTGTCCGTTTGCACCTTCTCCAGTCCGTAATAGGCATTTTCCGCGCTAACTATCCCGTGGTACATCAGCGAGTTCAGCGGGAACAGTGGGCCTTTACGCACAATAGAGCGATATGTTTCAGCATCGCGGTAGGTCATCCACTGCTGTACCGGCGTGCCGGGGCCGTAAAGGTTGATGTCATCCCCCTGACGCCAGATGGAGTCGGCATAGAACAGCCAGGACGGGCTGGCGTCGGTACCGGTCGTCAGGTTGATAAACAGATTGGGGTTTGCGCTGCGCATGTTATGCAGCAGGGCGATAGACGCATCAAAATCGGACGCGAACTGGCTGCCAGTAATATGCGAGTTGGCGTTACCCATCCCGTCGAGCTTAAACGAGGTGATATGTTCGTTTTTAATCAGCTTGATGATCTGCTCATTGAAGTTTTTGAAGTAGCGCGGTCCCGAGAGAGCCAGCTTCCCGTCTACCGTTTCGAAGCCGTACTCTTTGGCGTGGGAGACGCGAATATCGCGCGGCTTATTATAACCTCCCCACGGTGAGAGCCACAGCCCGACGGAGCTGTGCAGACTGTCCGCTTTTTCCCTGACCTTACCAAAGCCGTGGCTGAAAGCCGGGCCAAACAGCCAGCGTCCGGTACGATCGTCCCAGCCATCGTCCAGCAGGAACGCATCCAGCGCCACGCCGCGTCCGGTGATAAATTCTTTATTCCACTCATCCATCCGCCCCAGCACATCCTGTTCGGTGTAGGGGTTAAAGAAGCCGATATCCATCCAGCTGTTGTAGTGCAGATAGGGTTTGTACGCCCGTGGGCGCACGGCGTCGATAAACTGGTTTACGCTACGGCGCAGCTGGTTGGTTTCCGGGAACGTGCCAAAGTAGGTGGTAAAGCTGACCGGCGCGTCGGGCTGAACCGGCGTTTTCAGTTCCACGTTCAGATTGGTCGTCGCTTCATAGGCATACGTATTAACGATTGGCTTATCCGGCAGGATAAAGAACGAATCAGCAATAATGGGCGAGCTGTTGATGGCGCCATCAACGTACGGTGCCTGAGACTGCTTTTTCGTCGGGAAGAAGGTGATTTTCGCCACCTCTCGCGGCTGGCCGACGGCCGCAATGGTGTAATCAATACTGGCATATTTTCCCTTCACCAGATTCAGCTTCACCGTCACGTTAAAATCCGCACGGGTGAAATCAATGACAATCGCGTTGGCCTGTTTTTCTACATGCTTAATTGTAAAGTCTGCAGTATGAATTTTGGTCTCATCCGGCAGGGTCAGAAAGAACAGCTCCTGCGGCGTAAGCGGATGGTTAGCCGTTTTGTCTTTCACTACCACCGTTGAACTGGCGTCATCAAACGAGAGGGCAATGGAGTCGTTATCGAGTGCGTATTGCGCTGCCGCCGCGCCATGAGAAACACACAAGGCAAGCATCGAGAGTGTGAGCACTTTTTTCATCAGGGTAAGATCCTTATTAGTAATGCTTCAGCATTCGGGTGATGGACTGCTCCAGCCAGTAGCGCTGGGTGCCGAAATTAATGCGCAGGTAGTGTTCGCCGTTTTGGACGTAGTGGCTGCCATCTTCGAGGACGACGCCAGCCTGATGGGCGAAATGTCGGGTCAATTCAGTGGCGCTACGTTCATCTGCGCTGACGTCAACCCAGGCCAGATACGATGATTCCGGGTTCATCATTTTCCAGGCCGGGAAGTGGGTCTGGATGGCCTCTGCCAGATAGCCAGCGTTACGGCGCAGATAACCGTTCAGCGCGTCGAGCCACGGCAAACCATGCTGGTAGGCAAGAATAATTCCCCATATCCCGAATATATTGGGTGAGGTGATGGCGTTCTTCTCAAGCTGGTGGCGAAAGCGCTGGCGCAGGGTGGCATCCGGAATGATGGCGTAGGAGGTTTTCAGCCCGCCAAGGTTGAACGCTTTATTCGGGGAGGTCAGCAGGATCAGATTGTCCTGTGCCGCGCAGCCGGATGCCAGACAGCTGACGAAATGACCGTCCAGAATATGTTCGGCGTGGACCTCATCAACCACCAGAAGGGTGCCGTAGCGTTGACAGAGGTCTGAAACCTGGCGTATCTCATCGGCGTGCCAGATCCTGCCGGAAGGGTTATGCGGCGAGCAGAAGAACCACAGTTTTGGACGGTACGTTCTGAGCTGTTCTTCCACCAGATTAAAATCAAGCTGGTAGCGATTTTCCCTCACGCACAGCGGGTTTGCCAGTATCGCTACCCCCTGACGCTGGGCGGCCATGGCAAACGGATCGTACACCGGTGTGTTCATCATCACCGCGTCGCCAGGTTTACAAAACGCCTGAACCGTATAATGCAGTGTGGAGACGGTACCGTACGTCAGCGTGATCCACGATTTATCGACGTCAACCTGATGTCGTTCGCGCTGGAAGGCGATAACCGCATCGTAAAATTCGTCAAAGCACCAGGTGTAGCCGAAGGTGCCATGCTCCACGATGCGCTGGAAACCTTCTGTCACGGCAGGTGGGGAGGTGAAATCCATATCGGCAATCCACAGCGGGATAAAGCCTTCAGGCACATCACCAAAGCGCGAGCGGACAAAGGCGTGATCCCATTTTCGACACCGGTCGCTTTTACGCTCAATGATTTCGTCAAAATTAAACACCACAACCCCCTGTTAAATTAAGGCTTCAATGCCGGTTTTTACGCTTTGCACCTGCGGGCCGATGATCACCTGGACGCTGTGCGCATCCAGCACCACAACCGACAATGCACCGGCCTCTTTTAACGCCTGCTGGTCGATCAGACTCATGTCTTTCACCACCAGACGCAGCCGGGTAATGCAATTATCAAGCGACTCGATGTTCTCTTTACCGCCGAGCGCACGCAGGATAAGCCCATGATCGTATTTCGATTTTCCGCGTGCTCGGGTATTGGCCTCGACGGCCTGCTGTGCGCCCTGGGTGTCCACTTCACGGCCCGGCGTTTTAATATCGTGTTTGAGGATGTACCAGCGGAAGACGAAGAAGTAGAGGGCAAACCAGGCAATGCCTACCGGGAATACCAGATACCATTTGGTCGACATTCCTTGCATGACCCCGAAGATAAGCAGGTCCAGAATGCCGCCGTCGGTGTTGCCGATGGTCACTCCCAGCAGAGCCATGACCATCAGGGCCAGGCCCGACATCACAATATGGAAGGCGTAAAGGGCAGGAGCGATAAACAGGAACAGGAATTCAATTGGCTCGGAGATCCCGGTGACGACGGAGACCAGCACGCCGGAGAGCAGCAGGCCTTTAATCACCGGGCGGTTTTCCGGGCGGGCCGTGCAATAGATGGCGTATGCCACCGCCGGTAAGCCGAAGATAAAGGTCGGCATAAAGCCCTGCGACAGAAACGCGGTAACGTGCGGGCTGAACGGCAGACCCGCTTTCAGTTCGGCGTAGAAAATGTTCAGCGCCCCGGCGACTTCATGACCATTGACCATCTCAATACCGCCCGCGGGCGTGAAGCGCACCATCGCCAGCAAAATATGGTGCAGGCCAAAGGGTTTGAGCAGTAGTACCCCTACGCCGTAGAGGAACGGACCGAACACGCTGGTGCTCTGGATAATATGGCCAATCCCGGTAATGCCCAGCGCAACATACTCCCACAGCAGGGGAATAAACAGCCCCACCAGTGAGAGGGTGAGGGCGGTGATAATCGGCACAAAACGAATGCCGCTAAAGAAGGCGAACGCGTCGTGTAAAACGGTGTCCTGAAAACGTTCGTGCAGGAAAAAGGTAATGACCCCAACTACGATACCGCCCAGCACACCCATCTCCAGGGTTTGAATGCCCAGCACCATTGATTGCCCGACTTGTCTCATGGAGGCGGCATCGGCAAGCTGGTGGGTCGCAATCAGGTAATAATTGATGCTCATGTTCATCAGCATATAGCCAACAAACCCGGCAAAAGCGCCCACTGCTTTGTTGCGTCTGGCCAGCCCCATTGGGATCGCCATGGCAAACATGAGGGGAAGATAGGTAAAGGCGAAGCCGCCGACCATGGCAATAAAGCCAAAGGTGAGCTGAGTTAATTCGCCGCCCAGAAAGGGGAAACTTTTGAGGGTGGAGGGGCTGGTAACAGAACTACCGATACCCAGCAATAACCCCATAAAGGCCAGAAGGGAGACCGGGAACATAAAGGTCTTTCCCAGGCTCTGAAAAAACTCCCACGCTTTCGATTTAAACGACTTTTCCTGTGTCATGTAGGGACTCCTCGGAATTATTTATCGTAATGGAAGGCGCTGTCTGGCTTAAGGACGCGCCTTCATATTTGCGAGGCTTATAGTTATTTTTGAGTTATTGATGTTCTATGCGATGAGATCAGGCTTCCGCCGTGAGCAGCAATCGGTTCGCCGAGCCGCACACGGTGATTTTGCTTCTGACCACGTCTTTCATGGCATCCATGCCAACCCGCATGTAGAAACGCGGATCGTTGCCCTGCGGGTTCTCAGCAAACCAGGCCTTAACGGCGCCAGAGAACGCAATTTTTAGCTCGGTTGCCACGTTCACTTTGCAAACGCCCAGCTCTATGGTGCGGCGAACATCGTCATCCGGCACATCACTCGCCCCGTGCAGCACCAGCGGTACGCTCACCACGTCGCGGATTTCAGCCAGCCGCCGGAAGTCGATTTTTGGACGTTTGGTATAAAGACCGTGAGCGGTTCCGATGGCCACGGCCAGGCTGTCGACGCCGGTCAATGCAACGAAGCGTTTCGCTTCCTGCGGGTCGGTCAGAAACGCGCTTTCAGCGTCCACGCTCATGTCATCTTCCACGCCGCCCAGGCGGCCCAGTTCGGCTTCAACGCTGCAATCGTTGAGGTGGCAGAAGTCGACCACTGCTTTCACCAGCTTTACGTTGTGCTCAAACGGATAGTGGCTGCCGTCGATCATCGCGCTGCGCACGCCCGCGTTAACTTTGCGACGAATGTCGTCGAGTGATTCGTGATGATCGAGATGCAGCGCCAGCGGCATGTCGTAAGTGGTGGAGTACGCGTTGCACAGGGCGTAGATCTCTTCCAGGGCAATGTGCTTAAAGGTGCCCGGCGTGCCCGCGAGGATCACCGGCGATCGCATTTCACTACACACTTCGAGGATCGCCTGGATCGTCTCCGCGTTATGGATGTTAAACGCCGGTACGGCGTAGCCTTTCGCCTGGGCGTCCAGCAGAAGATATTTTGTCGAAATAATACTCATGAGCGGATCCTCTTAAGCCTGCCACGGATGAATAACGACGCCCTGCACGACACGGTTAACCGTGCCGCTGGCGGACGGTGTATCCGGGGTATTGCCCACACGAAGTGACTGAGACAGGGCAAAGACCTGGGCGTACATCAGGAGGCAGAAGGCCTGCTCCATATCGATAAACGTGCGGGCAGGGGGCAGCAGGATATGCGGGCCAGCCTCAACGACCGGATCGGTTTCGGCGGCAATGGCCACCACGCGCATGGCCTGACGATCGCGGCGCAGCTCAGCAAGCAGATCCAGATCGTACAGCCGCGTATACGGATGGCTGGAGACAAACACCACCACCAGCGTTTCGCGATCCACCAGCGATTTGGGGCCATGACGGAAACCGGTTGGGGAATCGTAGAACGCCGCCAGCTTGCCTGCCGTCAGCTCCAGCACCTTCAGCGCCGATTCACGAGCGGCCCCCTGCAGACCCCCGCTTCCCAGATAGACGATCCTTTTCCACGGATCGTTGCCAAAGACGCTCTGGCTGAAATCGCCCAGTGACGTGAGGATCGTCTGGCAGCGATCGGCCACATCGCGGAAGGTATGGCTGTTGATCGTCTCCGGGGCGAAGACTGCCAGGCAGCTTGCCATCATGGTGGTAATGCTGCTGGTCATCGCGAACCCGCGATCGTGTGTTTCGGCAGGCATCAGCAGCGCATACGCGTTATCGCTGTTTACCGCGGTCTGATAAAGGCTTCCCGCCTCATTACAGGTGATCGACAGGTGGTAGCACTCCGGCACACACTGGTTTGCCAGTTCAACGGCGGCTACGCTTTCCGGACTATTGCCGGAACGGGCAAACGACACCAGCAGCAGCGGGTGTGCGGCGCTCAGGTAGTCCATCGGATTCGTGACCAGATCGGTCGTCGGTACGGCGGTAATGTTTTTCCCGGTGTGGCTGGCGAGCCAGGGCGAAATGATGTCGCCGATAAAGGCCGAGGTGCCTGCCCCTGTCAACACGATCCGCAGCTCGTGCTTGCGCAGCAGCGGCGTCAGGAAGTTATCGATCGACGCGCGCAGGTTATCGATATTGTTGAGTGAGCGGATCCAGCTGGCAGGTTGCTGGCGGATCTCTTCTTCGGTCCATGTGCCGGTGGTGGCGGTAGTGTTGGTTTCTGACATAACTCAGTCCTTAGTCGTGTGAATTCCACATTAGACGCTGGCAAACGTGTCGCTATCTTTCGTTTCGTTTCACTTGTTCACTTAAGCAGTTAAATAAAATCTATAGAAAAGAAATCGAAAGTTCAATGAAAGAAAAGAAATAAAACGAAAAGTGTGATCGGCAAAGAAAAGGCAATGATTAAGGAAAGGAAAAGAAAGACCTTGCGATCGCTTGCCGCAAGGCCCAATAACGGGACAATGAAAGGTCTAAAGGGGGAGAGCCAAACCCTGGATCCAGATCTGCTGAAGGTGGAAACCTTCATCCAGCGCAATCATATTGGCACGCTTGCCCGGTTTTAATGAACCGAGCTGGTGATCAATACCCAGCAAGCGGGCAGGGTGCAGCGAGGCCATATGGATCGCATCCGCTGGCGTTATTCCCGCCTGCGCCACCATATTGCGCACGGCGGCATCGAGAGACAGCGTGCTGCCTGCAAGCCCACCGGAAGCGGTGCGTACCACCCCACCGTGCATGTTGACCTCGTCGCCACATAGCCTGTAACGTCCGTCGGGCATCCCTGCGGCCTGCATGGCATCGGTAATCAGAACGATCCGCTCTTTGGCACAGCAGGCGCACAGCCGCAAAGCACCCGGGTGAACGTGATGCCCGTCGGCAATCAGTTCCAGCCATGCCCGCGTGTCCGTCAAGCCTGCACCGACCATACCGGGTTCACGATGATGGAGCCCGGTCATGCCGTTATAACAGTGCACAAGCCCATCAGCGCCCGCCTCGAAAGCGGCAAGCGTTTGATCGTACGTCGCGGCGCTGTGGCCGAGCATGACCCGTATCCCACGCTGCTTAAGGTGGCGAATGGCCTGCAACGCACCGGGTTTCTCCGGTGCCAGAGCGACAACCCTGAGGGTGTGTTGCGATACTTCAATCAGCGAGTCCAGTTCGCTGACATCCAGCTCACGAAACAGCGCTGGCGGATGTGCTCCTTTGTTCTGTGGCGTAAAGTAGGGACCTTCAAGATAGCTGCCCAGTATCTGCGCGCCAGGACCCCCGGACATACAGCGCCGGGCGATGCGTGCGAGCGCCCGGTGGACAGTCTCCAGCGGTGCGGTGACGGTCGTCGGTAAAAAAGCCCCTGTGCCTTCACGCGCTTTATGCATCGCCAGCGTGTCCAGCACCTCTGGGGCATCATCCATCACGTCCACACCCGCGCCACCGTGAACGTGGGTATCGATATACGCCGGGCAAAGCTGGTCGGCATCCCGGGCATGCACGCCAGCTGGGATCGGCTCGATGGCGGTGATAATTCCGCTCTCCATGCGTAGCTGGTGATCGTCCAGCCAGCCCTGCTCGGTCAGCAGACGACGCGCGCGCAGCACCTGACTCATATCCCTTCCTCAGCGGGGGCTTCCTCACGACAGCGCCCCAGCTCATCCACCAGGCTGGTCAGGCCGCGATGCCCGCATTCCAGGGCCTGCAGGCGAAAGGCTTCGCTGCTTAACCCGTCGCGCTCCAGTACCATCTCAAGCAACAGCTGCAGGTTTGTACCGGTAATCACTTCGCTGCCGGGTCTTTTCATGGCGAGCGTTGATGCCACCCGAAACGGCGTCCCCCCGAGTAGATCGGTGAGAAACACAATATCGTGCTGCCCGTCCAGTTCACTGACTGCCTGTTCAAGCTGCGCAGTCAGCCGCGCGGTGGTGGAGCTTTCAGGAAAATCGATGGCGATAAACTGCGGCTGCTCGCCGAGGATTTGTTTCATCGCCTGTTCAAGCCCGCTGGCAAACCCGCCGTGACCCGTCAAAATAATGCCTAACATTGCGACCTCTTTGCTTTACAGGAAGTGACAGAACTTACCGACAACCCCCAGCACCACGGTGATACCGATCAGGCGCAGTGGGGTCCAGCCGCGACGAACCAGCCAGAACATGGTCAGGGTATAGACCAGCGGCAGGAAAGCGGGCATCAGTTTGTCGATAACGTCGGCTTGCAGCTTGACCACCGCATCCCCGGCCTTGATTTCAAGCGTGGTGTTGAGACGTACGTAGGTTGCCACCAGCGCGCCAATGACCGTCATCCCCACGATGGAAGCCGCATGGCCGACCTTTTTGGTATTGGCTTTAATCAGCGGGATGGCTGCCACACCCATCCGGTAGGCGTAATGTGCCAGGCCAAAACGCAGGCCAAGATGCACTACGTTAAACAGCACAATAAAGACCACCGCACCCAGTATGGAGCCTTGCAGGGCAAGGCTTGCGCCGATCCCGCCGCAAATTGGCAATAGCGTAAGCCAGAACATGGCATCGCCAATGCCGCCAAGCGGTGCCCCCACGGCAATCTTGGTGCTCTGGATACTGTTGACATCCTGCTTGGAGCGTTCCATCGCCAGGATGATGCCAATGACAAATGTCACCAGAAATGGATGCGTATTGAAGAAGCCCATATGGCCTTTCATGGCGCGGGCCAGATCCCGCTTGTTGGTATGGATCTTTTTCAGCGCGGGCAGGAGGCCATACAGCCAGCCGGAAGCCTGCATACGTTCATAGTTAAACGAGGCCTGCAGCAGCATCGAACGCCAGGCGACACGGTTAATATCCTTTTTCGTCAGCTCGGCACCAATATGTTGATCTTCATAGACGTTTTCATTCACGCCCGTGAGCAGCGTCTCTTCGTGGTCAGAAACGCCAGGCAGCGTAGTTTGATTAGATGCCATCTTCGAATTCCTCTTTCTGGGCTGCAGGTGTCGCCGGTTCAGGCGATTTACGCATCAGGTCAATCAGCGCCATTGCCAGCGCGGCCGCGGCAATCGCCAGCACCGGCAGTTTCAACCAGGCTGCGGCAACAAAGCCGATGATAAAGTAAGGGATATAGACGTTTTTCATCATGATTTTCAGCAATACGGCGAAGCCAATTGCGGGCATGATGCCGCCGGCGACGCCGAGGCCGTCAATCAGACGTTCCGGCAGCACATCAATGGCGGTTTTCGCGTGTTCAGCGCCAAAGTAGATCGGCAGGAAGGCACACAGAAAATAGAAGATACCGAGCGCCAGCAGTGCCAGATAGTTGACCCTTTCGATGCCGTTCGTGTCCGCATTGGCTGCCATGCGGTCACAGCGGGACATCACCCCGGACATGACGGAGAACAGGAAAGTGATCCCCATCTGTACCGCAACCGCAAACGGGACTGCGACCCCAACGGCGACATCCGGCTTCACACCGGTGCTGATCGCGAAAGTAGTGCCGACAATCGTGCCAATAATGACGTTTGGCGGTTGCGCGCCGGCCAGCGGAGCCAGCCCCATCCAGACCAGCTCCAGCGTACCGCCCGTTAAAATACCGGTGTGCAGATCGCCCAGAATGAGGCCAACCAGCGGCCCGAGCACCACCGGGCGGTGCATGTGTGTTAACCCGTTAAACATATCCAGGCCCGCGATAAAGGCGAGAATGCCCAGCGCGAATGCCTGCAAGAGACTAATTTCCATTGTGAATCCCTCAGAGCAGTTTAAAGAGATCCAAAGCAGTCTCAGTCGGAACACCCTGAACGAAGCATTCCACTCCGGCGGCTTTCAGGCCGTTAAATGCGGCGATATCGTTCGCATCGACAGAGACCGTTTTGGCAATTTGTTTTTTGCCACTGGCGTAATGCAGGTTTCCTACGTTGATACGGGTGATGGGCACGCCGCCTTCGACCAGCGTCAGAAAATCCGCGGGTGATTTGCAGACCAGCAGAATTTTCTGGCGCTCGGCAGCGCGATGAATGTTGTCGATCACTTTTTGCAGCGACCAGAAACGCACGGCGATCCCTTCTGCGAGCACCATTTCCATCAGGTTTTGTTGAACCGGATCCTCAGCGACTTCATCATTAGCGACCAGCACCAGGTTGGCCCCCGCAAACCCAACCCATTGCACACCTACCTGACCGTGGATCAGGCGTTCATCGATGCGGCATAAGACAATGTTTGGCATAGCGCTTTCCTCTTTTTAATTATGCGTTTTGAGTCGTTACGCCTTCGCAGGCGGCATGGTACTGCTGGAGTATGTCCTGAATGTGGTCGAGGATGAGGTCCCGTGGTGTCGACTTGAGAGCACCCTCGCGAACTTTGCTGTACTGCAACGGCAGGTACTGGCTGATCAGCGGCAGCGGGATCGGTTCGTCTGCCAGGTTGCGTACCAGTCGCGCAAAGGCTTCGTCGATCTGGCTGTCCGGCCAGTAATAGCGCACCCGATCGGAGTAGCTATACCCGCGTGCCAGGCGTCGCGCATTGCCATCACCGTGATAATGGCTTTGCCAGTATTCGGGGCGATCGAGCATCACGTTTTCCAGGACATGACGCAGGCCCGAACAGGCTTTTGCAGGCAGCAACTCTTCTTCAATGGCGGCCAGCGAGAACAACGCTTCACGCAGGGCAAAGGTCAGTGCCGGGCCAACTTTGAGGATGGCGAAGTGATCTTTCACCAGCTGGCGCAGCGCCTGCGGTGTCTGGTAGTCGGTAGAGTGCGCTTCAAATATCAGCGTGTCGTAAGCTTCAACCATATGGCTCAGGGCGACGGCGTTTTGGGGTTGATAGTCACACACATGTGCGTGGTCAAACTCAACGCCAGGCTGAACCACCAGGCCAATAATGCGTGGCCAGATGTCGCTTAACCCTTCTTTCTCGAACGCGTGGCGGTGAGCTTCAAGGGTGGCACGCGCGGCTTCTGGGGTCGTGACGGAAAGCTCGGTGAGCGTTTCATGCGCGCCGCCCGGAACCGGCACTTCCGTACCGATGACATAGACCAGGTCAGCGACATCAGCGTGCGCCAGGCTGGTTTTCTCCGCAATTTTCGCCAGGCGTGCCGCGCGTTCGGCAACGATGGCGTCGGTTAACGGAACCGGATCGTCTTCACAGGACATGCTGCAGTCGAGGTGGATCTTTTTAAACCCGGCAGCGACATAGCTTCTGATCAGATCTTCGGCATTCGCCATCGCCTGCCGGGCAGGCAGGTTTTGCCAGCGGTTTGGCCCTAAATGATCGCCGCCGAGGATCAGTTGCGATGTCGGGAAACCAAGGGATTCCGCGAGCTTACAGACGAACCCGTGAAAATCGGCGGGCGTCATACCGGTGTAACCGCCAAATTGATCCACCTGATTAGAGGTGGCTTCAATCAGCAGCGGCGTGTGATGCAGTTGGGCGTAACGAATTGCGGCTTCAAGTACCAGTGGATGTGCGGAACAAACGGCATAAATCCCGTTCGCATTCCCCCGTTTATGTTGTTCCACCATTTCTGTCAGATGTTTCACTTTCCTCTCCATTTCGGATGGTGATGGTTTTCATCTTTCGTTTTGTTTCATTTAATCCTGCATCATGGTGGTAAAAAAATAAAACGAAAGATAATAGTTTTCCGATCTGTTTCACAAAAGAAACATAATGAAAGGTTTCAGCGACGAGAGAGTGCGCTGACTGGAAGCAGGCAGGGCTTGCATTCCCATAAAAGAAAGGCGTTAATAGACAAAACGAAATGAAACGAAAGACCATTTATTAAGGAGCTCGCATGAGCAGCACCGATTCATCCGCGGAGAAGCGCGTCACCGGCACCAGTGAAAGGCGAGAGCAGATCATTCAGCGGTTGCGGGCACAGGGAAGCGTGCAGGTTAACGATCTTTCTCATTTATATGGCGTTTCCACGGTGACGATCCGTAACGACCTGGCGTTTCTTGAGAAGCAGGGCATTGCCGTTCGTGCTTATGGCGGAGCGCTGATTTGTGAAGGCAATGCGCCTGGCACTGAACCCTCCGTGGAGGACAAAAGTTCGCTCAATACTGCAGTTAAGCGCAGTATCGCGCAGGCGGCAGCCGCGCTGGTGAAGCCGGGTCATCGCATTATTCTGGATTCCGGAACCACGACGTTTGAAATCGCCCGTATGCTGCGTCAGCACACGGATGTGATTGCCATGACCAACGGAATGAACGTGGCGAATGCATTACTGGAAGCGGAAGGGGTAGAGCTGCTGATGACCGGTGGGCACTTGCGCCGCCAGTCGCAATCCTTTTACGGCGATCAGGCTGAGCAGTCCTTACAGAATTACCACTTTGATCTGCTTTTTCTGGGGGTCGACGCCATCGACCTCGATCGCGGCGTCAGTACCCACAATGAAGATGAAGCCCGACTGAACCGGCGGATGTGCGAGGTGGCAGAGCGTATTATCGTGGTCACTGACTCCAGCAAATTTAACCGTTCGAGCCTGCATAAAATCATCGATACCCAGAGAATCGATATGATTATCGTCGATGAAGGGATTCCGCCTGAGAGCCTGGAAGGGCTGCGTAAGAGCGGAATAGATGTGGTGTTGGTGAAGGGATAAGTTGCCCCCTCTCTTCGGGAGAGGGGGAGAACGGTCACGTCACCGGTGCCGGGTTAAACACCGCCAGCTGGTTATGTAATCCCCATTGATCGGAGAACGTCTTCTTACGGCCGCTTGCCACGTCCAGAATGAAGTGGAACAGCTTCCAGCCGACATCCTCAATACTCTCTTCGCCAGTGGCAATGGTGCCCGCGTTGATGTCCATTAGATCATACCAGCGGTTTGCCAGCTCGGTACGGGTGGCCATTTTAATCACCGGTACCGCCATCAGCCCGTACGGCGTGCCGCGCCCGGTGGTAAAGACCTGTACTGTAATGCCGGATGCCACCTGCTGTGTGCCACAGACGAAGTCGCTGGCAGGGGTCGCGGCGTAAATCAGGCCGCGTCTGGTGGGGCGCTGGCCCGGGGAGAGCACTTCAACAATGGCGCTCTGGCCGGATTTGGCAATCGAGCCGAGGGCTTTTTCCACCACGTTCGCCAGACCGCCCTTTTTATTGCCCGGAGAGGGGTTGGCGCTGCGATCGGTTTGTCCCATGTCGAGATAGTTATCGTACCAGGCCATCTCCTCAAGCAGGCGTTTGCCCACCTCTTCATTGATGGCGCGTGGGGTGAGCAAATGGATGGCATCACGCACTTCGGTCACTTCGGAGAACATCACCGTGGCGCCACAGCGGACAAACAGATCCGAGGCATAGCCCACCGCCGGGTTCGCCGTGACGCCTGAAAACGCATCGCTGCCGCCGCACTGAGTGCCTATCACCAGCTCTGACGCCGGGCAGGTCTCACGCTGGCGCTGGTTCAGTTTTTCCAGATGGCGCTCCGCCACCTGAAGGATATCGTCAACCATTGAACGGAATCCGACGTGATGCGCATCCTGTAAACGAACAATGCTGGCCTCGTCGACCGGAATGGCATTCACATCTTCGGTGCCCTGCAACAGACGCTCTGGCTGCAGCTTTTCGCAACCGAGACCAATGACCATCACTTCACCACCGAAATTCGGGTTCAGGGCGATGTTATGGATGGTACGAATCGGTACCACGGCCGCCGGAGCATTGATGGCCACGCCGCAGCCGTACAGATGGTTCAGACCTACCACGCCGTCGACATTCGGGTATTTCGGCAGCAGGTCGCGCTCAATGATTTTCACCACGTAATCCACCACGCCTGCCACACAGTGCACGCTGGTGGTGATACCGAGTAGATTCTTGGTGCCTACGCTGCCGTCCGCATTCCTGTACCCTTCGAATGTGTACCCTTCCAGTGGGGGCAGTGGCTCAGGAACCCGGGTTGCCAGGGGGAGCGTGTTCAGCGGCGGCGCTTCGGGTAGCTCAACCAGCGACTCCTCGATCCAGCTCCCCTGAGGAATAGCGCGAACCGCATACCCGATAACTTCGCCATACCGCACGATTTCACCGTGGGCCGGGATATCCACCAGGGCGACTTTATGCCCCTGCGGAATATGTTCAGTCAGCTCCAGCCCATCCGGGAAACGGGTGCCCGCTTTTAGACCGTTGTCGTTAACAATTATCGCCACATTATCCGTGTCGTGAACTTTGATATAGAACGCCGTCGGCGACGCTTGTCGAATTTCAATGTCGGCCATTGTTCAATATTCTCCAGCAAAATGTCTGATAGTAAATGCAGCCAGGGGATGTTTATTTTCTTATCGCAGAAATAAAGACGCGGCTTGAGTCAATAAAGAATGTCAGGAGACGAGATATCAAAATGTGATCCCGATCGCTCCTTAAAACCGGCGCAGATGCCACCCGGCCAGCAATGCCTGATTCTGTGCATCAGCGCCCATCGCGTTGTGCATATGCTCAAAATATTATCAAAACACGACGCAATGCTTGAGCATTAAAACAATGTGCTGCCATGACGTGAGGATTATACTGAATGACGATTTTATAATCGCCTAAATTAAGTCAGGAAATAAATATAACGCTGACGCTGCGTCTGAAAATATAAATATGAACCTGAATAAGACTGCGGAATTAAAAAGGTAAACGTGATGAATAATGATATCTTCCCGAATAAGTTTAAAGCGGCCCTCGCGGCGCACCAGATCCAGATTGGCTGCTGGTCCGCGCTGGCAAGCCCCATCAGCACCGAAGTACTGGGCCTGGCCGGTTTCGACTGGCTGGTGCTGGACGGCGAACATGCGCCGAACGATATCAGCACCTTTATTCCGCAGTTAATGGCGCTCAAAGGGAGCCATAGCGCGCCGGTGGTTCGCGTCCCGACCAACGAGCCGGTAATCATCAAACGTCTGCTGGATATTGGGTTTTACAACTTCCTGATCCCGTTTGTGGAAACGGAAGAGCAGGCGGTGCAGGCCGTGGCGTCAACGCGTTATCCGCCGGAAGGGATCCGCGGGGTCTCCGTTTCCCATCGTGCCAACATGTTTGGCACCGTCCCGGACTACTTCACACAGTCCAACAGCAACATCACCATCCTGGTACAGATTGAGAGCCAGCAGGGGGTCGATAACGTCGACGCTATCGCTGCCACCGACGGTGTGGATGGCATCTTCGTTGGCCCAAGCGATCTTGCTGCGGCATTCGGCCATCTGGGCAATGCGGGTCATCCGGAGGTGCAGCGCGCTATTCAGCACATCTTTGCCCGTGCCAACGCGCACGGCAAACCGTGCGGCATTCTGGCGCCGGTTGAGGCTGATGCCCGCCGCTATCTGGAGTGGGGAGCGACCTTCGTTGCCGTCGGTAGCGACCTCGGCGTATTCCGCTCGGCCACGCAGAAGTTAGCGGACGCCTTTAAAAAATAACCATCATTGAGGAAACGAATTATGACGCTGAAAGTGGGTTTTATTGGCCTTGGGATCATGGGTAAACCCATGAGTAAAAACCTCATCAAAGCAGGTTACTCCCTGGTGGTTGCAGACCATAATCCGCAAGCCGTGGCCGAGGTGATTGCCGCAGGCGCAGAAACCGCAGCAAACGCCAAAGCGATTGCTGAGCAGTGCGATGTCATTATCACCATGCTGCCAAACTCCCCGCATGTGAAAGAGGTGGCCCTGGGGGAGAACGGCATCATTGACGGTGCCAAACCCGGCCTGGTGGTGATTGACATGAGTTCTATCGCGCCGCTGGCAAGCCGTGAAATCAGTGAGGCGCTAAACGCGAAGGGCGTCGATATGCTGGATGCCCCGGTCAGCGGCGGAGAGCCCAAAGCCATCGACGGCACCCTGTCGGTGATGGTTGGCGGCGACAAAGCTGTTTTCGACAAATACTACGACCTGATGAAAGCCATGGCGGGATCCGTGGTGCATACCGGCGATATCGGGGCGGGTAACGTCACCAAGCTGGCAAACCAGGTGATTGTGGCGCTGAACATTGCCGCAATGTCGGAAGCGCTGACGCTGGCCACCAAAGCGGGTGTTAACCCTGATCTGGTGTATCAGGCGATCCGTGGCGGCCTGGCGGGCAGCACCGTGCTGGATGCCAAAGCGCCCATGGTGATGGATCGTAACTTCAAGCCCGGTTTTAGAATCGACCTGCACATTAAAGATCTGGCGAATGCCCTGGATACCTCCCACGGCGTGGGCGCGCAGTTGCCGCTGACCGCCGCCGTCATGGAGATGATGCAGGCCCTGCGAGCGGATGGTCTGGGCACTGCCGACCACAGCGCGATTGCGTGCTACTACGAAAAACTGGCGAAGGTGGAAGTCTCTCGCTAATAAAAACGGACGCGGGAACGCGTCCGCTATTTTTGCCGAGTGCGGTAACAGGCGACAACTATGAAAATCGTAATCGCGCCAGATTCCTGGAAAGAAAGCCTTTCTGCCTCCGGGGTTGCTCAGGCGATTGAAAAAGGATTTCGGGAAATTTTCCCCGACGCACTTTATGTTTCGGTGCCGGTTGCTGACGGCGGGGAAGGTACGGTTGACGCGATGATCGCCGCCACCCAGGGCACAGAACAGCATGCCAGGGTCACGGGCCCGTTGGGTGAACAGGTTAACGCCCGCTGGGGCATGTCCGGCGATGGCAGCACGGCATTTATTGAGATGGCCGCCGCCAGCGGCCTGGCACTGGTCCCGGCCACCCAACGTAACCCGCTCGTCACCACGTCCCGGGGTACCGGGGAGCTTATTCTCAGCGCGCTGGATAAAGGTGCCCGACATATCATTATCGGCATTGGCGGCAGTGCCACCAACGACGGCGGCGCCGGAATGATGCAGGCGCTGGGGGCCATGCTCTGCGACGCCAACGGCACTAAAATTGGTTATGGCGGCGGCAGCCTGATGGCGCTCAACAGCGTCGATCTCTCCGGCCTCGACGCCAGGCTAAAAGATTGCACAATCCACGTCGCGTGCGACGTCACGAATCCGCTGGTTGGCGAGAGAGGCGCTTCCCGTATCTTTGGCCCGCAAAAAGGGGCGACAGAGGAGATGATCCTCACTCTCGACGCTAACCTCAGCCACTATGCCGATGTGATAAAAAAATCTCTGCGAATTGACGTGAAGCAGGTTCCCGGTGCGGGTGCCGCGGGGGGCATGGGGGCGGCCCTGATGGCCTTCCTCGGCGCGCAACTGAAGAGCGGTATTGAGATTGTCAGCCAGGCACTTAACCTCGAAGAACATATTCACGACTGCACGCTGGTACTGACGGGCGAAGGGCGCATTGACAGCCAGAGCATTCAGGGCAAAGTGCCCGTCGGTATCGCCCGTATCGCCAAAAAATACCATAAGCCGGTGATCGGCATTGCCGGCAGTCTGACCCGGGATGTGGGGGTTGTGCATCAGTATGGCATCGACGCGGTATTCAGCGTGCTGAGCCGCGTCGAGTCGCTGGAAGAGGCTTACCGTGGGGCGTTTGACAATATTTACCGCGCCTCGCGTAATATCGCCGCCACTTTGCAGATAGGGATGCACGCCCAAGGGTGACAGCGGGGCACAAACCCTCTATACTGCGCGCCGAAGCTGACCAGACAGTCGCCGCTTCGTCGTCGTCCCCTTTCGGGGGGAGACGGGCGGAGGGGAGGAAAGTCCGGGCTCCATAGGGCAGGGTGCCAGGTAACGCCTGGGGGGGAAACCCACGACCAGTGCAACAGAGAGCAAACCGCCGATGGCCCGCGCAAGCGGGATCAGGTAAGGGTGAAAGGGTGCGGTAAGAGCGCACCGCGCGGCTGGCAACAGTCCGTGGCACGGTAAACTCCACCCGGAGCAAGGCCAAATAGGGGTTCACATGGTACGGCCCGTACTGAACCCGGGTAGGCTGCTTGAGCCAGTGAGCGATTGCTGGCCTAGATGAATGACTGTCCACGACAGAACCCGGCTTATCGGTCAGCTTCAACTTCTTACAAAACCCCGCTTCGGCGGGGTTTTTGCTATCTGCGCTAAACGAGATGAATGACTGTCCACTCCGCTTTCTATGAAAGAACGCGGCTTATCGGCCAGTTTCAACTTCTTACAAAACCCCGCTTCGGCGGGGTTTTTGCTATCTGCGCAAAACGAGATGAATGACTGTCCACTCCGCTTTCTAAGAAAGAACGCGGCTTATCGGTCAGCTTCAACTTCTTACAAAACCCCGCTTCGGCAGGGTTTTTGCTATCTGCGCAAAACGAGATGAATGACTGTCCACTCCGCTTTCTATAAAAGAACGCGGCTTATCGGCCAGCTTCAACTTTTTATAAAATCCCGCTTCGGCGGGGTTTTTCTTTTATCGGCCTTAGAAATTGCAAGCAAGTGCCACCCGATGCATCGCTCACACGACATCAATTCTCATATTTGCGACATTAAGCACATTTCACTGCTTTCACCCCTTCAGCCTCTTTTTCGCATCTGCTGGCGATCGTAATCGCAAAATTTCGCGCTAAATAATACTGATTCTGCAATATTGTTAATTTGTTATGAATGTTGCTTTTCTGATCGTGAATGTTTTCTTATTTGATATATGTATATTGAATTCAAAAACATTTGGCTCATGAATGTGTGATGCATTCCACTGTTTCCCGAAAGTCAGCAAAATCACCCCAGACAAATTTGATAAATTGAAAGAATGTTTTAAACGAATTACGGTTATTTATTAATCTTTAATTGCCTGAAAGATAGTCTTTATCGATTTTTTTAACGCCAAAAAATTTACCTGTGTTATCGCCATAAAATAAATTTATTACTGCTCTTTTTGTTGATCAATATCAGCGTTATGGCGTATTTATTTTAATGTAACTTATTGATAATAAGGTGTTTTAAAGGATTATCGTTATGCTGATTAAGGGTGTGAAAAAGCAAATTGTGAGTAACAGCACATACCCCCGTCAGCCATATTGAGTAGAATCCACCCCGTCATAGGGAAATAAGCGCAGAATATTATGAACACTATTATTCTACCGAAAACACAGCACCTCGTGGTATTTCAGGAAGTCATTAAAAGTGGCTCCATTGGTTCTGCTGCAAGACAACTGGGCCTGACGCAACCTGCCGTCAGCAAAATTATCAGCGATATCGAATCTTACTTTGGCGTTGAAGTCATGGTGCGCAAAAACACCGGCGTTAAACTGACTGCGGCAGGCCAGGTATTACTCTCGTATTCTGAGTCGATCACCCGTGAGATGAAAAACATGGTGAGCGAGATTAACAGCCTCAGTTTCAGTACCGTCATGGATGTCTCCTTTGGTTACCCGTCGCTCATTGGCTTCACCTTCCTGTCCGAAATGATCAAAAAATTCAAGGAAGTGTTCCCGAAAGCGCGCGTCTCGATGTACGAAGCTCAGCTGTCCTCTTTCCTGCCGGCCATTCGCGACGGCCGGCTGGATTTTGCCATCGGCACCTTAAGTGATGAAATGCTGCTGCAGGATCTTCATGTCGAGCCGCTGTTTGAGTCTGAGTTTGTCCTGGTAGCCAACAAATCACGAACGTGCACCGGCTCGACTACACTGGCATCACTCACGGATGAACAGTGGGTGATGCCGCAAACCGATATGGGCTACTACAAAGAACTTCTGACCACCCTGCAAGACAATCACATCAGCATTGAAAACATCGTCCAGACCGATTCCGTCGTGACCATTTATAACCTTGTCCTGAATGCCGATTACCTGACGGTTATTCCCCGCGACATGATTGCGCCATTCGGTTCCAACCAGTTTATTGTACTGCCGGTGGAAGATGAATTACCCATAGCGCGTTATGCCGCCGTGTGGTCAAAAAATTACAGAATTAAGAAATCGGCGTCAGTATTAGTCGAACTGGCAAAACAATACGCGTCACTGACCAGTGAAAGACGACGATGATTAAATAACCCTCTGATAACGCGTTAACCTTTTTAAAAACACCCAGAGCTTATTTTATCCGTGCTCTGATACCCTGACTTTGCCTGAAGAAAATGAATTATTATAACGAGGATATTATGCATATTACCTACGATCTCCCGGTGACCATTGAAGATATTCAGGACGCCAGAAAACGACTGGCAGGCAAAATATATAAAACCGGCATGCCGCGCTCAAATTATCTCAGCGAACGCTGTAAAGGTGAGATATTCCTGAAGTTTGAAAATATGCAGCGTACTGGCTCCTTCAAGATCCGCGGTGCGTTTAATAAATTAAGTTCGCTGACCGAGGCTGAAAAACGTAAAGGCGTGGTCGCCTGTTCTGCAGGCAACCATGCGCAGGGCGTGTCGCTCTCCTGCGCAATGCTCGGTATCGACGGCAAAGTGGTCATGCCGATGGGCGCGCCGAAATCTAAAGTCGCCGCCACCCGTGACTACTCGGCTGAAGTGGTGCTGCACGGCGAAAACTTCAACGACACCATCGCCAAAGTCAGCGAAATCGTGGAGCTGGAAGGGCGCATTTTTATCCCGCCGTATGACGATCCGAAAGTGATTGCCGGCCAGGGCACCATTGGTCTGGAAATTCTCGAAGATTTGTATGATGTGGATAACGTGATTGTACCCATCGGCGGTGGCGGTTTAATTGCCGGAATTGCAACGGCCATTAAATCCATCAACCCGACCATTAATATTATCGGCGTGCAGTCTGAAAACGTACATGGAATGGCCGCATCGTATCAGGCAGGAGAAATCATTAACCACCGCGTTACCGGTACACTAGCCGACGGATGTGATGTGTCTCGTCCGGGTAAATTAACCTTCGAGATTGTTCGCGAATTAGTCGATGACATTGTGCTGGTCAGCGAAGACGATATTCGTAACAGCATGATTGCCCTCATTCAGCGAAATAAAGTGGTTACAGAAGGTGCTGGCGCACTGGCCTGTGCGGCGTTATTAAGCGGCAAGCTTGATCACTATATTCAGGGTCGTAAAACCGTCTGCATTATTTCCGGCGGCAATATCGATCTCTCCCGCGTATCCCAAATTACCGGCTTCGTTGACGCATAAAGGATGACCTATGAGCAACACAGAAAGCATTATCGTTGGCCAGACAAAAACGTCCTCCTGGCGTAAGTCTGATACCACCTGGACGCTTGGCCTGTTTGGAACCGCCATTGGCGCAGGTGTGCTGTTCTTCCCGATTCGCGCAGGCTTCGGCGGCTTGATTCCTATCCTGCTGATGCTGGTTCTCGCTTTCCCGATTGCGTTTTATTGCCACCGGGCGCTGGCGCGCCTGTGTCTGTCCGGCAGTAACGTGTCTGGCAACATCACCGAAACGGTGGAAGAGCATTTTGGTAAGACCGGTGGGGTGGTGATTACGTTCCTCTACTTCTTCGCCATTTGCCCGCTGCTGTGGATTTACGGCGTCACCATTACGAACACCTTTATGACCTTCTGGGAAAACCAGCTCCAGCTGCCCGCGCTTAACCGCGGCGTGGTGGCGCTGTTCCTGCTGCTGCTGATGGCCTTTGTTATCTGGTTTGGTAAAGACCTGATGGTGAAGGTGATGAGCTTCCTGGTGTTCCCGTTTATCGCCAGCCTGGTGCTGATTTCCCTGTCGCTGATCCCTTACTGGAACTCGTCGGTGATTGACCAGGTCAATCTGAGTGATATCGCGTTTACCGGGCATGACGGCATTCTGGTGACGGTCTGGCTGGGGATCTCCATCATGGTCTTCTCCTTCAACTTCTCGCCCATCGTCTCCTCGTTTGTGGTCTCGAAACGTGAAGAGTACGAACCCGAGTTCGGTAAAGCGTTTACCGAGCAGAAATGTTCCAAAATCATCGGTCGCGCCAGCTTGCTGATGGTTGCGGTGGTGATGTTCTTCGCCTTTAGCTGCCTGTTCACGCTCTCGCCGCAGAACATGGCCGATGCCAAAGCGCAGAATATTCCCGTGCTCTCTTACCTGGCGAACCACTTTGCGACCATGTCAGGCACTAAATCAACGTTTGCTACGGTGCTGGAATACGGTGCCTCCATCATTGCGCTGGTCGCTATCTTCAAATCCTTCTTCGGCCACTATCTGGGCACGCTGGAAGGGCTGAACGGCCTGATCCTGAAGTTCGGTTATAAGGGCGATAAGAAGAAAGTCTCCGTAGGCAAACTGAACACCATCAGCATGGTATTCATCATGGGGTCGACCTGGGTCGTTGCCTATGCCAACCCGAACATTCTCGACCTTATCGAAGCCATGGGGGCGCCAATCATCGCCTCTCTGCTGTGCCTGTTGCCGATGTATGCCATTCGGAAAGCGCCGGCAATGGCGAAATATAAGGGCAGACCCGAGAACATCTTCGTCACGGTTGTGGGCCTGCTGACCATCCTGAACATCGTCTACAAACTGTTCTAAACCCTGGCTCAGGAAGAGCGGAGTAACACCATGATTGAGTTTCCGGTTGTATTGGTTATTAACTGCGGATCGTCCTCTGTTAAGTTTTCAGTACTCGATGCCAGCAGCTGTGATGCCCTGATGACGGGCATTGCAGACGGGATTAACACTGAAAAAGCCTTTATTTCCGTGAACGGGGGTGAGCCAGCCAGACTGGCTCACCATGACTACGAAGGGGCGCTGGCAGCCATCGCCCTGGAGCTGGAGAAGCGTGATCTGATGAGCAGCGTGGCCCTGATTGGCCATCGTATTGCGCACGGCGGCGACCTCTTCAGCGAGTCGACCCTTATCACGGAACAGGTTATTGAGCAGATCCGTCAGGTTTCCTCGCTGGCGCCGCTGCATAACTACGCCAACTTAAGCGGCGTCGAGGCAGCCGAACGCCTGTTTCCGGGCATACAGCAGGTGGCGGTGTTTGACACCAGCTTCCACCAGACGCTGGCCCCGCAGGCCTATCTGTACGGGCTGCCGTACCGCTATTTTGAAGAGCTTGGCGTGCGGCGCTATGGCTTCCACGGGACGTCCCACCGCTACGTTGCCGGGCAGGCGCATGCCTTGCTCGGGATTTCGCCTGAGGACAGCGGGCTGGTGATTGCCCATCTCGGCAACGGGGCATCCATCTGCGCGGTACGCAATGGTAAGAGCGTGGATACCTCCATGGGCATGACGCCGCTGGAAGGGCTGATCATGGGGACCCGCTGTGGCGACGTTGATTTCGGCGCCATGGCCTGGATAGCCCAACAGACCGGACAGTCATTTGAGGATCTGGAACGCGTCGTCAATAAAGAGTCCGGCCTGCTGGGGATCTCGGGAATATCCTCCGATCTGCGAGCCCTCGAAAAGGCCTGGCATGAGGGACATCAGCGGGCACAGCTGGCGATCCAGACCTTTGTTCACCGTATCGCACGGCATATTGCCGGGCACGCGGCGTCGTTACACCGCCTGGACGGTGTGGTGTTCACCGGCGGGATTGGTGAGAACTCCAGACTGATCCGCACGCTGGTGGCGGAACATCTGGCCGTCTTTGGCATCACCCTCGATGAAGCCAAAAACGCCCTGCCGGGTAGCGCAGGTGAGCGCGTGATCACCACCGATTCGTCCCGCGTGGCCTGCGCGGTGATCCCAACCAACGAAGAAAAAATGATCGCGCTGGATGCCCTCCGTCTTGGGAAGGTCACTCCGGCTGCGGCTTATGCCTGACAGAGCGAGAAATTCATGAAAGTAGCAATCGATACGCGCGTTGCCCCTTACAGCGACGCATGGGCCGGGTTTCGCGGTGAAGAATGGAAAGACACCGTCAACGTGCGCGATTTTATTCAGCATAACTATACCCCTTATGAAGGCGACGAAACTTTCCTCGCGCAGGCGACGCCAGCAACGACGGCGCTCTGGGAGAAGGTAATGGTGGGCATTCGGCAGGAGAATGCCACCCATGCGCCGGTGGATTTTGACACCAACATTGCCACTACCATCACGGCCCACGGACCGGGCTATATTGACCAGCAGCTGGAGACGATCGTCGGCCTGCAAACCGATAAGCCGCTCAAACGTGCGCTGCATCCGTACGGCGGGATCAATATGATCCGCAGTTCATTCGAAGCCTATGGCCGCGAGATGGATCCGCAGTTCGAATATCTTTTTACCGAACTGCGCAAAACCCATAATCAGGGTGTCTTTGACGTTTACTCCCCCGAGATGATGCGCTGTCGTAAATCAGGCGTGCTGACCGGGCTACCGGACGGCTACGGACGCGGGCGCATCATCGGCGATTACCGCCGCGTGGCGCTGTACGGCATCCGCTATCTGGTGCACGAGCGTGAGCGCCAGTTCGCGGATCTGCAGGGCAAACTCGAACGGGGTGAAGATCTGGAGGCGACGATCCGCCTGCGTGAAGAGCTGGCGGAACACAAACGCGCACTGCTGCAGATCCAGCAGATGGCAGCGAACTATGGCTTCGATATTTCTCGCCCGGCGATGAATGCGCAGGAAGCGGTACAGTGGGTTTACTTTGCCTATCTGGCCGCGGTGAAATCCCAGAACGGCGGGGCGATGTCGCTGGGACGCACGGCCTCGTTCCTGGATATTTATATCGAACGCGATATGCAGGCGGGTCGCCTGAGTGAGATCCAGGCGCAGGAACTGATCGATCATTTCATCATGAAGATCCGCATGGTGCGCTTCCTGCGTACTCCGGAGTTCGACACGCTCTTCTCCGGCGATCCTGTCTGGGCCACCGAAGTGATTGGCGGAATGGGGCTGGATGGCCGCACGCTGGTCACCAAAAACAGCTTCCGTTACCTGCATACCCTGCACACGATGGGACCTGCACCGGAGCCAAACCTGACGATCCTGTGGTCCGAACAACTGCCCGTCGCATTCAAGAAGTACGCTGCACAGATGTCGATCGACACCTCGTCGCTGCAGTATGAGAACGACGACCTGATGCGCGTGGATTTCAACAGCGACGACTACGCCATTGCCTGCTGCGTCAGCCCGATGGTGATCGGCAAGCAAATGCAGTTCTTTGGCGCCCGCGCTAACCTGGCGAAAACGCTGCTGTATGCGATCAACGGCGGGGTGGATGAGAAGCTGAAGATCCAGGTCGGGCCGAAAACCGCGCCGCTGCTGGATGAGGTGCTGGATTACGACACCGTGATGGCGAGTCTGGATCACTTTATGGACTGGCTGGCGGTGCAGTACATTAGCGCGCTGAATCTCATTCATTACATGCACGATAAGTACAGCTACGAAGCCTCGCTGATGGCGCTGCACGACCGGGACGTTTACCGCACCATGGCCTGCGGTATCGCCGGGCTGTCGGTGGCGGCGGACTCGCTGTCCGCCATCAAATATGCCACGGTAAAACCCGTACGCGACCATACCGGCCTGGCGGTCGATTTTGTGATTGAAGGGGACTACCCGCAGTACGGTAACAATGATGACCGCGTGGACAGCATTGCCTGTGACCTGGTGGAACGCTTTATGAAGAAAATTCAGGCGCTGCCGACCTACCGCAACGCGGTGCCGACCCAGTCGATCCTGACCATTACGTCGAATGTGGTCTACGGCCAGAAAACCGGCAATACGCCGGACGGACGCCGCGGCGGTACGCCATTCGCACCGGGCGCGAACCCGATGCACGGACGAGACAGGAAAGGGGCGGTGGCCTCGTTAACCTCCGTCGCTAAGCTGCCGTTCACCTATGCGAAAGACGGGATCTCTTACACCTTCTCCATTGTGCCTCAGGCGCTGGGCAAGGATGAGAGGGTGCGCAAAACCAACCTTGTAGGGCTGCTGGACGGGTATTTCCACCACGAAGCGGCCATTGAGGGGGGACAGCACCTCAACGTTAACGTCATGAACCGGGAGATGCTGATGGAGGCGATTGAGCACCCGGAGAACTATCCCAACCTGACCATTCGTGTCTCAGGGTATGCGGTGCGCTTTAATGCGCTGACGCGCGAGCAGCAGCAGGACGTGATCTCAAGGACGTTTACCCAGGCACTGTGATCGTCGTCTGAAACAGGCCCCCTTTGGATAAGGGGGCTTTTTTGTCCGCGGAACATACAAAAATGTTTATATAATTACTCACACATCTTCATCCGCTTCTGAAAAACAATGCGCCTGCTTTTTCCCTGAAACAGTATGTAAGGACAGTAAGATGATGAAAATGACCCGTATCACCCTGGTTGCTGCCTCGCTGGTAGCGTGCAGTTTTGCCGCACAGGCCGCTGACGTTGAAGCTGCCCCCTCTCCGGCGCAGGATCCGCTGGTGCAACACCTCAAGCTGAGCAACGATCAGATTAAGAAGATCGACGCGCTGCACCAGACGCTGGAACAAAATGTCAGCAAGATCCCGATGACCGGCGTGAAAGACGGTGCGCTGATCGAGATGTTCCAGACCGGGAAATGGGATGAAAGCACGGTGAAAAACCAGCTTGCCGCGTTCAGTAAAATTGAAGAGCAGACCCGCTATTACCGCGTCAAATACTACTTTGATGTCAGCCAGGTTCTGACAGCGGAGCAGCGTAAACAGGTGAAAACCGATATGGCGAACGCGCTGGCTAACTGATGACACACCCGCGCATGTCGCGGGTTTTTTATTTCTTGATCGGCGTCACTTTTAGAAAATCACCTCCATTATTCCTCATCTAAGAGTGTTTTTTTCTCTCGCTTGCGAAAAGCCTTATAAATATTGTGACTTTTTTCTCCCGCTCTCCACGTATGATTTGTCCATTCCAATAACACACACCTGCAGCAGTCTGGCTCATTATCGCTGGTGGTCAGAATCCCATAAAAACAACTGGTTACCCTACAAAATAAGCGAGTGCCTTATGGATACGGCAACAAACAGCAGTGTGATTGTGAACGATTCACCCGCGGCAAAGCGGGCAGGGATGAGTGAAAGCGAGTGGCAGGAGGCCATTAAATTCGACAGCACCGATACGGGTTGGGTCATCATGAGTATCGGAATGGCCATCGGCGCGGGGATTGTTTTTCTCCCGGTACAGGTGGGGCTGATGGGACTGTGGGTGTTTCTGCTTTCGTCAGTGATTGGCTATCCGGCCATGTACCTGTTTCAGCGGCTGTTTATTAACACGCTGGCAGAATCGCCGGAGTGCAAAGATTATCCAAGCGTCATCAGCGGCTACCTCGGTAAGAACTGGGGCATTTTATTAGGTGCGCTCTATTTCGTGATGCTGGTTATCTGGATGTTCGTCTACTCCACCGCCATCACCAACGACAGCGCCTCCTATTTACACACCTTCGGCGTGACGGAGGGGCTGCTCTCTGAAAATCCGTTCTACGGTCTGTTCCTGATCTGCATCCTGGTGGCGATCTCCTCCCGTGGCGAGAAACTGCTGTTTAAAGTCTCTAGCCTGATGGTGCTGACCAAGTTATTTGTGGTGGCGGCGCTCGGGTTGTCGATGATTGGCCTCTGGCATTTAGCCAACGTGGGCATGCTGCCACCCGTGGGGCTACTCATTAAAAACGCGATTATCACGTTGCCGTTTACCTTAACGTCGATTCTGTTTATTCAGACATTAAGCCCGATGGTGATCTCCTATCGTTCACGTGAAAAATCGGTTGAAGTGGCGCGCCATAAAGCGCTGCGGGCGATGAACATCGCCTTCGCGATCCTCTTCGTGACGGTCTTTTTCTACGCGGTCTCGTTCACCCTGGCAATGGGGCATGATGAGGCGGTCAAAGCCTACGAACAGAATATTTCCGCACTGGCAATTGCCGCGCAGTTTATCAGTGGCGACGGTGCCGGCTGGGTCAAAATTGTCAGCGTTATCCTGAATATTTTTGCCGTCATGACCGCGTTCTTCGGCGTGTACCTGGGCTTTCGTGAAGCGACGCAGGGCATTGTGATGAACATTCTGCGCCGCAAAATGCCGGCAGAGAAAATCAACGAAAACACCGTACAGCGCGGCATCATGCTGTTTGCCATTCTGCTGGCATGGAGCGCGATTGTGTTAAACGCGCCGGTACTGAGCTTCACCTCTATTTGCAGCCCCATCTTCGGCATGGTGGGGTGTTTGATTCCGGCGTGGCTGGTCTACAAAGTGCCGGCGCTGCACAAATATAAAGGCGTGTCGCTGGTGATCATTATCATCACCGGTCTGCTGCTGTGTGTTTCTCCTTTCCTCGCGTTTTCTTAAGGGCAAACAAGGTCGTAACGATGTCAGAGCAAACTCAATCTTTATGGAATCAATTTATTCGGGCGGTGCAGGAGGAAGTTAAACCTGCACTGGGGTGTACCGAGCCGATCTCTCTGGCGCTGGCTTGTGCGATGGCCGCGGAGCTTCTGCCGGGTGACGTCACACAGATTGAGGCGTGGGTTTCACCGAATCTGATGAAAAATGGCCTTGGCGTGACGGTACCTGGCACCGGGATGGTCGGGTTGCCGATTGCGGCGGCGCTGGGGGCTATTGGCGGCAACGCGCACGCCGGACTGGAGGTACTGAAAGATGCCACTGCCGATGCGCTGGTGCGTGCCAAAGCGCTGCTGGACGCCGGCCAGGTACAGGTCAAGCTGCAGGAGCCGTGCGATGACATCCTCTACTCCCGCGCCTGCGTTCACGCCGGACAGGCCTCGGCGATGGTGACCATCGCCGGTGGGCATACGCGGGTGGTGGAGATTGTCTGTCAGGGCGAAACCCGCTTTACGCTTGATTCTCAACCCGACGAGAGGAATGACGACCCGCTGGCGGTACTTTCAAACGCCACGCTATCGCAGATCCTTGAGTTTGTGGAGCAGGTGCCGTTTGACGCGATCCGCTTTATCCTGGCTGCCGGACAATTAAATGATGCGCTCTCCCGTGAAGGTTTAAGCGGAAAATGGGGGCTGCACATTGGCGCGACGCTCAATAAGCAGCGCGCTCGCGGATGGATAGCGCAGGACCTGGGCTCGGATATTGTCATTCGCACCAGCGCGGCCTCGGACGCCCGAATGGGCGGGGCGACGCTGCCAGCAATGAGCAATTCCGGATCGGGCAACCAGGGGATCACGGCCACCATGCCGGTTGTGGTGGTGGCGGAACATGTCCAGGCGGATGATGAACGCCTTGCCCGGGCGCTGATGCTTTCACACCTTTCGGCTATTTATATCCACGCCCAGCTTCCGCGCCTGTCGGCGCTGTGTGCGGCTACCACGGCGGCGATGGGGGCGACGGCAGGCATGGCCTGGCTGATGGGCGGAAGCTATCAGACGCTCTCAATGGCAATCAGCAGCATGATTGGCGATGTCAGCGGGATGATCTGCGATGGCGCGTCCAACAGCTGTGCCATGAAGGTCTCAACCAGCGTCGGCAGTGCCTGGAAAGCGGTGATGATGGCGCTGGATGATTCGGCTGTAACGGGCAATGAAGGGATTGTGGCGCACGATGTGGAGCAGTCGATCGCGAACCTGTGTTCGCTGGCGTGCCGCGCCATGCAGGCGACGGACCGGCAGATTATTGAGATTATGGCACGTAAAGTGTAACGGTTTCCTCTCTCCCCGCCGGGGAGAGAGGATCATCGGGTGTTAAACCGGTAAATCAATTAACAGCGCGCGCAGCGGCGAATCAGCAACCAGCGTGATATTCGCTTCGTCGCGAATAAACGCCCCGTCACCGCAGGTGAGCGCTTCTTTCTCTTCCGTATGCGTCACCGCATGCACCGTACCGTGAATCGATTGCAGATAGGCGCGCGGACCATGAAGCTGGAAGCTCGCCTGTTCCCCTTTCTTCAGTTCGATATGGTGCAGCCACACCTGCTGGCGCAACTGCAGGCTGCCTTGACTGCCGTCCGGGGAGGCTATCAGCTGCTGCCTGTCGCCCGTCAAATCTAACTTCTGTACCAGCGGGTTTTCCCGCTCAGGGCAGGCATCCAGCCACAACTGCATACGGGTCAGCGTTTTATCTTTGCTGAGGTTATGCTCGCTGTAACTGATGCCCGGCTGCGTGGAGATTAATAATGCTTCGCCGGCCTTCGCCTGGACATGATTGCCCTCGCTGTCGCGGTATTCTGCTTCGCCTTCCAGGATCAGGTTCAGGATATCGACTTTCGGGTACGTACGCGGCTGGAAGGACGCGCCTGGGGCGAGCACTTCCTGATTCAATACGCGCAATGAAGCGTAACCGAGCAGTTTAGGGTCAAAGTAGTGTCCAAAGGAAAAGGTGTAGCGGGCCTGCAGCCAACCGAAATCGGCTTGTCCGCACTGTTTAGCTGTTCTTGTCGTAATCATAAACTTGACCTCTCTTTACACTAAACAATGGTAAAGGTATGGACGCTTCATTGTTAGCCAGATATTCTGCCCGGTATGTTCAAATTTCCTGAATGAGAACGAGATGGCTAAAGAGAGAGCATTGACGCTTGAGGCGCTTCGCGTCATGGACGCAATTGACCGGCGTGGCAGTTTTGCCGCGGCGGCAGATGAACTGGGGCGCGTTCCGTCTGCGCTCAGCTATACCATGCAGAAGCTGGAGGAAGAGCTGGACGTGGTGCTCTTTGACCGCTCCGGTCATCGAACAAAATTCACTAACGTCGGACGGATGCTGCTTGAGCGTGGTCGCGTCCTGCTGGAAGCGGCGGACAAGCTGACGACGGACGCCGAAGCGCTGGCGCGCGGCTGGGAAACTCATCTGACGCTGGTGACGGAAGCGCTGGTGCCCACCGAGGCGCTGTTCCCGCTGGTGAACCGGCTGGCCGACAAAGCAAACACCCAGTTATCGATCATCACCGAGGTGCTGGCCGGGGCCTGGGAGCGACTGGAGACGGGTAGGGCGGATATCGTCATTGCCCCGGACATGCACTTCCGTTCCTCATCTGAAATCAACTCCCGCAAGCTCTACAGCGTGATGAACGTCTATGTCGCCGCACCCGATCACCCGATTCACCAGGAGCCGGAGCCGCTCTCGGAAGTGACGCGGGTGAAATACCGCGGGGTCGCGGTCGCAGATACCGCACGCGAGCGTCCGGTGTTAACGGTGCAGTTGCTGGATAAACAACCGCGTCTGACCGTCACGTCGCTTGAAGACAAACGCCAGGCGTTGCTGGCGGGCCTGGGCGTGGCAACGATGCCGTATCCGTTTGTCGAAAAAGATATTGCAGAAGGGCGGCTACGCGTGGTCAGCCCGGAGTACACCAGCGAAGTGGACATCATTATGGCGTGGCGGCGCGACAGCATGGGTGAGGCCAAATCGTGGTGCCTGCGCGAAATACCCAAGCTCTTTGCCCATCACAACAAATAAAAAATCGAGCCCGGTACGCGAAACGCCACCGGGCTTTGTTTTATGCGTTGAGTTTTGGATCGGGCCCGAAGCGGTTTTCGCCCGGCGTGCCGGCCTGACAGTTGAAGACCAGAATGACCAGCCAGCCCACAATCGGGATCAGCAGCAGCAGTAACCACCAGGCTGAACGATCGGTATCGTGTAGCCGTCGGAACAGCACGGCCCATGAGGGAAGCAGGACCAGCAGGCCGTAAATCGTGGTGAGAACACCTTCACCGCCGGCTCGTTCCCAGCCAAGAATTTTATCGATAATGCCCAGCACCATGATGAGGATGAAGTTCACCAGAACGAACATCCAGTACTCTTTACGGCGAGCGCGGCCACCAAATCCAATGTAGTTGCGCAGTACTTTTAAATACCAGTCCATTTTCCTTGCCTCATTAGTCAGTCAATCACTTGTTTTTTAAGCGATCGAGGTAAGGATAGATGGAGATTGTGAATTAAAAAAGGGCATCAATTGATGCCCTTGATATTTATCCGAAACGCACGTCGCGACCGTGCGGTTCATCCAGGTCCTGCCACGGACCCACCGAGATAATACCCGTCGGGTTGATGGTCTTATGACTGCGGAAATAGTGGGTGCGGATATGGTTGAAATCGACCGTTTCAGCAATGCCCGGCATCTGATAAATATCGCGCAGGAAACCGTACAGGTTCAGGTAATCGCTGATGCGGTGTTTATCACACTTGAAGTGGGTAACATACACTGGATCAAAGCGAACCAGCGTTGTCCACAGACGAATGTCTGCTTCCGTCAGGCGGTCGCCCGTCAGGTAGCGATGCTGGCCGAGGATCTGCTCAAGACGCTCCAGCGATTCAAATACTTTTCCCACTGCGTCGTCATACGCTTCCTGGCTGGTGGCAAAGCCGGCCTTGTAGACACCGTTATTCACGTTGTCGTAAATCCAGCTGTTCAGCTCATCAATCTTATCGCGCAGCTCAACCGGATAGTAATCCCCGGCGCGGGCCCCGTGGGCATCAAACGCGGTGTTGAACATGCGGATGATCTCTGCGGACTCATTGCTGACAATGGTCTGGTTTTTCTTGTCCCACAGCACGGGTACGGTCACGCGTCCGGTGTAGTGCGGATCGGCGCGCAGATAGAGCTGATAGAGAAAATCGTGGTGGTAGAGGTCATCACCGGTGGCGGCCGGGAAATCACTGTCAAACGTCCAGCCGTTTTCCAGCATCAGGGGGTTGACCACCGAAACCGGAATTAAGGATTCGAGTCCTTTCAGCTTGCGCACAATCAGCGTGCGGTGCGCCCACGGGCAGGCCAGAGAAACATAGAGATGATAACGGTCTTTCTCAGCCGCAAAGCCGCCTTCGCCGCTTGGGCCCGGTGCGCCATCGGCGGTTAGCCAGTTACGGAAGGCCGAAACAGAGCGCTTGAAGCGTCCCCCGGTGGATTTGGTGTCATACCAGACATCCTGCCAGACGCCGTCTACGAGTTGTCCCATTTTTTACTCCTCCGTCAATAAGCAAAAGCGAGGAGATATCTCCTCGCTTTGTGTTCATTCAGTATAGCGTGCTTACCACTTCTTATTCAGAACGCGGTCGATGCTGTATGCGCCAGGGCCAGTGATGGCCAGCAGCAGGAAGCCACCCGCGATGGTCAGGTTTTTCATGAACATCAGAGAGTTCACGCCTTCCGCAAAGTTGCTGTGGAAGATGAACGCCGTCAGCAGGGTGAAGCCTGCGGTAAACAGTGCCGTGGTGCGGGTCAGGAAGCCGAACAGTACCGCCAGGCCGCCGCCGAACTCAAGGAGAATAGTCAGTGGCAGCAGGAACCCGGGAACACCCATGGCTTCCATGTATTGCTGCGTGCCCGCATAACCGGTGATTTTGCCCCAGCCTGCGGTGATAAACAGAACCGGCATCAGAATACGCGCTACCAGAACACCAACATCTTCTAATTTTTTCATTTTACTCTCCAGGAAACCACATCAGCGGCTGAACTTTATTTGTGTGCAAATTCGGGTAGATACCGCGTCTTTGCTGTCGATGGAGAGGAGTGTAAACGGGGCAGATGGGAATTGTTAGCAAGGAAAACTGTCAATCTTCTTCAAAGATATTGAGTAACGGGGAGGGGGGAAAGTGTGCCGGGTAAGCGAAACGCTACCCGGCATAAGAACTAACGCAGCTGTTGTTGACGAATCGTCGCTTTCACCAGACGCCAGGCGCTCCAGGCACCAAAGCCGCGGCGGGCCCAGCGGATCAGCATATTTGGATGACGAACCGTCCAGATAGCCATCACGCTGCTTCCGACCAGCGCCCATGAGCGCAGGCTCAGGAAGGTATTCCAGCCCCGGTCAAAACGACGCGTCGCGTCAACCCAGTCGCGACGACTGGCAGACAAATCCAGCCGTTGCTGCTGGATCTGACTGAGCAGGAATGCTTTTCGCTTCTGACGTTCGGCTTTATCGCTCACGGCTTGTCATCCTCCAGCAGGGCGCGATCGTTGGCCAGTTCCTGGCGCGTATGGCGCAGGAAAGTGGATTTGCGTGCTTTACGCATCGTCCATATGCCGCCAATCAATGCCGCAACCAGCAGAACAACGGTGGTGGCAATCATCGCGTTGAGTCGATATTGCGGGTCAATGGCCCAGATGATTAACACCATCAGGCTCATCAGACCAAACGCGGCGAAGAGCATGGTAAGCCCGAGCATCAGCAGCATCTGGAAAAGGTTCGCTTTCTCCTCTTCCAGTTCAACCACTGCCAGCCGGACGCGCGTTTCGGCAATCCCGACCAGCGTCGTCAGAATACGCTGGCCGATGCCGAGGACGTTATTAGCAGGCCCTTGTGCGTGACGAGGATCTTCCATATTAACGACGCGTCAGGAGGACACCCAGTACCACACCTACCGCGGCACCAATCCCTACACCCGTCCACGGATTATCGCGAACATATTCGTCCGCGCGAGCTGCCGCTTCGCGGGTCTGTTTCGCCAGTGCATCACCGGTTTCACCCAGGCGATAACGGCTCTCTTTCAGCGCCTGCTCAGCTTTGCTGCGCAGTTTGCTGACCTCTTCTTTTGACTTATCTGCAGAGGAGTTCAGCACCTCTTCCAGGGTATCGGCCAGGGATTTCAGTTCAGCGCGCAGATTTTCAGACGTCGTATCTTTTGACATGATTCTCTCCTGTTGAGATTTCCGTTAACTCAATAATCGCGAGCTTCCAGCGCTTTCAGGTCGTCCTGCGCTTCTTTCAACTTCTTCTCGCGCTTAGCAATTTTTTCCGCATCCCCTTTCTCTTTCGCTTCCTGCAGGTCGTGACGGCGCTCGGCTATCTCGTCCTTCTGTTCAGCGATTTTTTTCTGGTGATCGGCACGTAGCTTGCTGTCAGAACAGTTCGCTTTCACTTCGCTCAGCGCTTTTTTGAGACCCTCAACACGATGCTGATTGTTATGCTTTTCGGCATAACTGATCTCACGCTGAATATCCTGTTCTTTCTCCTGACAGAGAGAGTTGGCGAAGGACGCTGTGCTTAAAGAAAAAAGGGCCAGAGCCAGAGTAATGCGGAATTTCATTATCGAAACCTTCCATTGTGTTGCGGCGTGAGCCGCTATCCAGAGTCAAGCGGAGTACATACATGGGGTGCTCCGCGTACTTAAGCATAGTAAGTAAACGGGGGATTCACCAAAGTGAGTGAAAAGATTCGGAATCCTGGTAATTATCCAAATCTATGCGACGAATCGCGAATCAGTGACAGCCAGGCTGCAGGCTGGTTGTCATCTTCCTGCTGGGCAATGATATAACCGTGCGGCAGCGTACGGTCGAGCACCACTTTCGCGGCGGCACTCTGCGCGCGGGAATCAAACTTAATCAGTAAAACATCGTCCTGCGGGGTGATGCTCTTAAAGCGGATGCCGTTGGCATCAAGATGATGCCACACCGAAAAACCGTCAGGCACGCTGACACCCTGACTCACCGGGCGAATGGCCAGCGTCGATTCCTGATGCGAAAGCGTCGTCCAGGCCAGGAACATGAGGCTGAGCAAGCCCAGGGCAATCATGGCCACGGCAAAACGGCGCACGGCAAGCGGTGAGATAACCATCGTTAACCTCTGGCCCCGTATTTCTTCTTCCACAGCACCACCAGCGAACCGACCAGACCAAAGACCAGCAGAACCACCGGTAACAGCATCAGGCAGGACATGAGCTGATCTTCATATTTCATGAAGACCGGCGTTTTGCCCAGCGCATAGCCCAGCGTGGTCAGGATCAGAACCCACAGCAGGCCGCTCATCCAGTTGAAGAACTGGAAGCGGGTGCTGCTTAATCCGGAAAGACCCGCAATGGTAGGCAGCAGGGTGCGTACAAAGGCGATAAAGCGGCCGATCAGGAGCGCGGAAAGCCCGTGCTTATGGAAAAGATGGTGCGCCCGCTGGTGATAATGCGCAGGAAGGTGGGAGAGCCAGTTCTGCACCAGACGCGTATTGCCCAGCCATCGTCCCTGGATATAGCTCACCCAGCAGCCAAGGCTGGCGGCGATGGTCAGTAATAAAATGGTTTGCGGAAAGGCCATTGCCCCTTTGGCACACAGCACGCCGACGAGCACCAGTAAGCTGTCGCCCGGTAAAAAGGCAGCAGGCAGTAAACCGTTCTCAAGGAACAGAATCATAAATAAGACGAAGTAGAGCATGCCAATCATGGAAGGGTTGGCCAGCGTTTCAAAATCCTGCGCCCAGAGGGCATGCAGTAGTTGGGTCAAAAGTTCCATTCAGTGTTCCTGGAAATCGGTTAACGTCACGCCTGTTATCCGGGACAAACAGCACGGCGACATTGTTGTGATTTCATTATGGTCGCTCGCGGACACATTGAGGTGTGGCCAACACTGTTCCCTGTTAATTGGCTGGTTAGCAAGCACTAACTTACAAAATAACGAATTGAATCCAATTGTAACAAAGCCCAAGGTTCTGCGTCACAGAATTTGCAGGGGTGTGATGATTTTGGCGTAAGCCATGGAGGGGAGCGAGGGGATTTACAAAGGCTGACACTATATATGTTTTGCTTACCCACCTCTGCCAGAAGGCGCAGCGAAGCGCCTGCCAGCGAAAAGGTCAACTATTTTGCCGCACTGGCTGCCGTATCGAGATGAACGACAGGATTATCGGCAAAAAGATAGCGGTCAGCGTTAAATTCGAAGTCATCGCTGGTTTCATTGAACAGCATCTGCTTGGTGTTTTCCAGGTGCTGCCACATCGCCAGTTTTGCCGCATGGGGATCTTTGCGAATCAGCGCTTTAAGGATCTGATCGTGATCGTCGCACCAGTTATCCACGGTGCGGGAATCGATGTGATCGTGCAGTTTTTTCCAGTACGGGTTGTGAACGCGCTGAGTCCACATTTTTTCCACGATTGCCGCCAGCGCCGTGTTTTGCGTTGCCAGCGCGACCTGAACGTGGAACTGCAGGTCCCACTCTGAATCACGGAAACATTTTTCCTTGCGCGCGTTTTCCTGGATTTCCATCAGCTTCATGATGTCCTGCTTGGTCACCTGAGTCGCTGCAAATTCCGCAATATTGCTTTCGATAAGCTGGCGCGCCTGGAGCAGTTCAAACGGACCGTAGCTGGCGAATTCGAGACTTTCGTCGGCGACCGGGGAGTGTTTCGGCTGATTAGAAATCACGTGAATGCCGGAACCTTTGCGAACTTCAACGTAGCCTTCCACTTCCAGCATGATAATCGCTTCACGCACCACGGTGCGGCTTACGCTTTTTTCATCAGCGATAAAGCGCTCAGCGGGGAGTTTATCACCGACAAGGTAGACACCTTGCTCGATGCGATCTTTCAGCTCGGCAGCAAGTTGTTGATATAAACGACGTGGTTCGGTGATTTCCATATGCGCTCCAGGCAGGGTACGGCGGATTATTTGTTATACCACTTTTGCGTGCCAGTCTCCAGATTTTGCCATGAAAAAAGCCGCCCGGAGGCGGCTTCTGTGACATCAGGAGGGGCGCTAACTTTGCGTTGCCGGTCCCCCCAGGGACTCTTTTAGCACCTCTTCTGCCGACTTACTTTTCAGCACCGTCCAGATAACCACTGCACCCATCAGGTCGAAGATAGCCAGTACGGCAAACAGCGGGCTGAAGCCGATGGTGTCCGCCAGTGCACCGACCACCAGAGCAAACAGGGTGCTCGCCGTCCAGGCAGCCATACCGGTCAGGCCGTTAGCGGTAGCCACTTCGTTACGCCCGAAGACGTCAGAAGAGAGCGTAATCAGCGCACCGGACAGTGACTGGTGAGCAAAACCACCGATGCACAGCAGGGCGATTGCCACATACGGGCTGGTGAAGAGGCCGATCATGCCCGGGCCAATCATCAGCACTGCGCCCATCGTCACGACCATTTTACGGGAAACGATCAGGTTCACGCCAAACCAGCGCTGGAATAGCGGAGGCAGGTAACCGCCAACGATACAGCCCAGATCGGCAAACAGCATTGGCATCCACGCGAACATCGCAATCTCTTTCAGGTTAAAGCCGTAGACCTTAAACATGAACAGCGGGATCCAGGCGTTGAAGGTCCCCCAGGCGGGTTCGGCGAGGAAGCGCGGCAGGGCGATACCCCAGAACTGACGGGTACCCAGAATCTGCCAGACCGTCATTTTTTTGCCGTTGTTGGTCTGATGCTGAGCTTCCTGACCCCCAATGATGTATTCGCGTTCGTCTTCAGACAGTTTTTTCTGATCGCGCGGGTGTTTATAGAAAATCAGCCACGCCATGGCCCACGCAAAGCTCAGTACACCAGAGATAATGAACGCCATCTGCCAGCTGTGCATCACGATTGCCCACACCACCAGCGGTGGTGCAATCATCGCACCGATGGAAGAACCGACGTTGAAATAGCCGACGGCAATAGAACGCTCTTTCGCCGGGAACCACTCAGAGCTGGCTTTCAGCCCGGCCGGGATCATTGCCGCTTCCGCCGCACCTACCGCACCACGTGCCAGCGCCAGACCACCCCAGCTACCCGCCAGCGCCGTGGCGCCGCAGAAAATAGCCCAGGCGATGGCGAAGAAGGCGTAGCCGATTTTGGTCCCGAGAATATCCAGAACATAGCCTGCGACAGGCTGCATGATGGTGTAAGCCGCGGAATAAGCAGCAATGATGTAGGAATATTGCTGAGTGGAGATATGCAGCTCTTCCATCAACGTCGGGGCTGCGGCTGCCACGGTGTTACGTGTCAGGTAGCCCAGCACGGTGCCTAACGTCACCAGTGCGATCATATACCAACGTAACCCTTTAATTTTACGCATCTAAAACCTCATCGTTATGTTAATTCCGTGCCTTGCACGGCAACCTCTCGACCGTGTCCGGGAGCGGTTGTGTAACGGGAGGGGCTTAACCGGGAGATGTCCCGGAACGGCCCGAACCTTGCCATAAGTAAGCGTGCATAAGTCGGTATCCGTACCGTTAAAACCGATGTTTTCACACCGGGAATGCATTCCGTCGGCTTAGTGTTTGCGACGGCGAAAAGATAACTTGTCATACAACTTTAAAAGGTGAGTGACATCACAAATGCATGATTATTTGTAGGGACATTATGTGTTACGGATAAAGCCAGTTCTGGCGCGGCCTGGCGAAGGGTTTACCTCATTTGAGGTAATTAATTTGTCTGCGTTTATTGATCTAACTCACGAAAAAATGTTCTGTCTCTGGAAATTGGTGTGATAACTTTGCAGCATCTGAGCATAAGCTTTCTGACGCTCTCGTTACGAGGAAGACGATAATGACACCGTTTATGACCGAAGATTTTCTGTTAGATACCGAATTTGCTCGCCGCCTGTACCACGACTACGCCAAAGACCAGCCAATTTTCGACTACCACTGCCATTTACCGCCGCAGCAGGTTGCCGAAAATTACCGTTTCAAAAACCTGTATGACATCTGGCTGAAAGGTGACCACTACAAATGGCGTGCGATGCGCACCAACGGCGTGGCGGAGCGCCTGTGTACCGGTGATGCAAGCGACCGCGAGAAGTTTGACGCCTGGGCGGCGACCGTTCCGCACACCATCGGCAACCCGTTATATCACTGGACGCACCTTGAGCTGCGCCGTCCGTTCGGCATCACCGGAAAGCTGCTCTCCCCGGCTACCGCCGATGAAATCTGGGATCGGTGCAATGAATTACTGGCGCAGGATACCTTCTCCGCCCGCGGTATCATGAAGCAGATGAACGTGAAGATGGTGGGGACCACTGACGATCCGATTGACTCCCTGGAACATCACGCGGTGGTCGCCCGCGATACCTCGTTTGATATTAAAGTGCTGCCAAGCTGGCGTCCGGATAAAGCCTTTAATATCGAACAGGCGACATTCAATGATTACATGGCGAAGCTGGCGGAAGTGTCTGACACCGACATTCGTCGTTTTGCAGACCTGCAGAGCGCGCTGACCAAACGTCTGGACCACTTCGCGGCACACGGCTGTAAAGTCTCTGACCACGCGCTGGATGTGGTGATGTTTGCGGAATCGAATGAAGCCGAGCTTGATAGCATTCTGGCACGTCGCCTGTCCGGTGAATCCCTGAGCGAGCACGAAGTGGCACAGTTCAAAACGGCGGTGCTGGTCTTCCTCGGTGCGGAATATGCTCGTCGCGGTTGGGTGCAGCAATACCACATTGGTGCCCTGCGCAATAACAACCAGCGTCAGTTTAAACTGCTGGGCGCGGACGTGGGCTTCGACTCCATCAACGATCGCCCGCTTGCGGAAGAACTTTCTAAGCTGCTGAGCAAACAGAACGAGCAAAATCTGCTGCCAAAAACCATCCTCTACTGCCTGAACCCGCGCGATAACGAAGTGCTGGGTACCATGATCGGTAACTTCCAGGGTGAAGGTATGCCAGGCAAGATGCAGTTCGGTTCCGGCTGGTGGTTCAATGACCAGAAAGACGGGATGGAGCGTCAAATGACGCAGCTGGCACAGCTGGGTCTGTTAAGCCGCTTTGTGGGCATGTTGACCGACAGCCGTAGCTTCCTTTCTTACACGCGCCACGAATATTTCCGCCGCATTCTGTGCCAGATGATTGGCCGCTGGGTGACCGCGGGTGAGGCCCCTGCCGATATTCAGCTGCTGGGCGAAATGGTGAGAAACATCTGCTTTAACAATGCGCGCGACTACTTCGCCATTGAACTGAACTAAGGCCGTTTGAGGTTGATATGCAATACATCAAAATCCATTCGCTGGATAACGTTGCCGTCGCGCTGGCGGATCTGGCCGAAGGTGAAGTTGTCACCGTTGATAACCAGACGGTAACCCTGCGTCAGGCGGTGACTCGCGGGCATAAGTTTGCCGTGAAGCCGATCGCCCAAGGAGACAACGTTGTTAAATACGGTCTCCCGATTGGTCATGCGCTGGCGGATATTGCGCCGGGTGAGCATATTCATTCCCACAACACCCGCACCAATCTGAGCGATCTGGACGAGTACAGCTATCAACCTGATTTAGCGGCAGAAGAAGCGCAGGCGGCGGATCGCGAGGTACAGATCTACCGCCGGGCGAACGGTGAGGTGGGGATCCGCAACGAGCTGTGGATCCTTCCCACCGTCGGCTGCGTGAATGGGATCGCGCGTCAAATCCAGACACGTTTCCTGAAAGAGACCCACGACGCCGAAGGTACGGACGGTGTGCACCTGTTCAGCCACACCTACGGCTGTTCTCAGCTTGGCGACGACCACATCAACACCCGCACCATGCTGCAAAACATGGTCCGCCACCCGAACGCGGGCGCGGTGCTGGTGATTGGTCTGGGCTGCGAGAACAATCAGGTGGATGCGTTTCGCGACACGCTGGGTGAGTTTGACCCCGAGCGCGTGCACTTTATGGTGTGTCAGCACCAGGATGATGAAGTGGAAGCGGGCATTGAGCACCTTCACCAGCTGTATGAGGTGATGCGTCACGACAGGCGTGAGCCGGGCAAGCTGAGTGAGCTGAAGTTCGGCCTGGAGTGCGGCGGGTCTGATGGCCTGTCCGGGATCACCGCGAACCCGATGCTGGGCCGCTTCTCAGATTATGTGATCGCCAACGGCGGTACGACGGTGCTGACAGAAGTGCCGGAAATGTTCGGCGCTGAACGTATTCTGATGAGCCACTGTCGCGACGAAGAGACGTTTGAGAAGACCGTCACCATGGTGAACGACTTCAAACAGTACTTTATCGCCCACAACCAGCCGATTTATGAAAACCCGTCTCCGGGTAACAAAGCGGGCGGGATCACCACGCTTGAAGAGAAGTCTCTCGGTTGCACGCAAAAAGCGGGTGCCAGCCCGGTGGTTGATGTCCTGCGCTACGGTGAACGTCTGAAAACGCACGGTCTGAATTTGCTCAGCGCACCGGGTAACGATGCGGTTGCGACCAGCGCGCTGGCCGGCGCCGGCTGCCACATGGTGCTGTTCAGCACCGGGCGCGGGACACCGTACGGTGGCTTTGTGCCGACGGTCAAAATCGCGACCAACAGCGAGCTGGCAGCGAAGAAAAAACACTGGATCGACTTTGATGCAGGCCAGTTAATCCACGGCAAAGGGATGCCGCAGTTACTGACGGAATTCGTGGATACCATTGTAGAGTTTGCCAACGGCAGACAGACCTGTAACGAGAAGAATGACTTCCGCGAACTGGCGATCTTCAAGAGTGGCGTGACGCTGTAAGTGTGGTGCGGGTGATGCCCTCAACCCTGTGGAGAGGGTCAAACACTAAAACGGCAACCTTCGGTTGCCGTTTTGCTTTACGTTTGTCACCGGGCTTTTGTTTACCCGCGTAACGCGTTCTTCGCTAAACGCGCGTCTTCCGCCTGGCATGCCGCTGCGGTGAACAGCACGTCCGTTGAGGAGTTCAGCGCGGTTTCGCAGGAGTCCTGCAATACACCGATGATAAAGCCGACGGCCACTACCTGCATGGCAATCTCATTCGGGATACCGAACATATTGCACGCCAGTGGGATCAGCAGCAGCGAACCACCCGCCACACCCGATGCACCACACGCACACAGCGACGCCACCACGCTCAACAACAGCGCCGTGGGCAGATCGACCGGAATGCCCAGCGTATGCACAGCCGCCAGCGTCAGCACGGTAATGGTAATTGCCGCACCCGCCATATTCACGGTCGCACCCAGCGGGATGGAAACCGAGTAGGTGTCGCGATCCAGATTCAGCTTCTCCGCCAGCGCCATGTTAACCGGAATGTTTGCCGCAGAGCTGCGGGTGAAGAATGCATACACACCGCTCTCGCGCAGGCAGGTTAACACCAGCGGATACGGGTTACGGCGGATCTGCCAGAACACCAGCAGCGGGTTAATCACCAGCGCAACCAGCAGCATGCAACCAATCAGTACCACCAGCAACTGCGCATAGCCCAGCAGTGCGCCAAAGCCGGTGGTCGCCAGTGTGGAAGAGACCAGACCGAAGATGCCGATTGGCGCAAAGCGAATCACAATTTTGACCATAAAGGTCACGGCGTTCGACACGTCGTTGACCAGGTTTTTCGTTGTTTCGTTGCCGTGACGCAGGGCAAAACCAAGACCGATCGCCCAGACCAGGATGCCGATGTAGTTAGCGTTCATCAGTGCCGTAATCGGGTTAGAGACCATGCTCATCAGCAGGCCGCGCAGCACTTCCACAATACCGGATGGCGGGGTGATATCACCCGCAGCGCTGGTCAGGTGCAGCGAGGACGGGAACAGGAAGCTGAAAACGACGGCTGTTAAGGCTGCAGAGAAGGTGCCCAGCAGATACAGGAACAAGATAGGGCGAATGTTGGTTTTTTGTCCGTGTTGATGATTGGCAATTGACGCCATGACCAGCATCAGCACCAGCACCGGTGCCACGGCTTTCAGTGCGCCAACGAAAATGGTGCCAAGCAGCCCCGTCGCTTCCGCAGCCGGTTTTGACACCATTGCCAGCAGAATCCCCAGTACCAGCCCTACCAGAATTTGTTTAACGAGACTGCCTTGCGCCAGGCGCGCAAAGAGACCAGTTGATTGTGTGCTCATAAAAATTCCTAAGTGAAATTGCGTTCCATCCTTTATGTGCTCTAAGTCACATTTATGTCCGGATGTAAGAAAATGTTTGCCTGGTTGAGTATAGGGAAACCGGATGCGGAGGGAAGCGTAAAATGCTGCATTTTACGTGTTGCGTCATAGTTTTTAACTATTCATTTACAAAAGTGTGCTGGCCCTCTCCCTGGGGGGAAGAGGGCCAGCGTAAAGGCAGCAGGAAGGACCGTAATTACTCCACCTGTTGCTTCTTATCGTGCTGACGATTAACCCAGGTATTGATAAGCAACGTCACGATCAGAATGCCAAACACCACACCGAGCGAGATAGCGATAGGGATGTGGTAGAAATCGACAATCAGCATCTTGATACCGATAAACACCAGGATCACCGACAGACCATATTTCAGCATTGAGAAGCGCTCAGCCGCGCCTGCCAGCAGGAAGTACATGGCACGCAGACCGAGGATGGCGAACAGGTTAGATGTCAGCACAATGAACGGGTCAGTGGTGACCGCGAAGATAGCCGGAATGCTGTCTACCGCGAAAATCACATCGCTCAGCTCAACCAGAATCAGCACCAGCAGCAGCGGCGTGGCAAAAAGCAGGCCGTTCTTACGCACGAAGAAGTGCTCGCTCTCGATCTTGTCGGTCATGCGCAGATGACCACGGATCCACTTCACCAGCGGACGGTCTCCAATGGCGGAGCCATCTTCTTTTGCCAGCGCCATTTTGATCCCGGTGAACAGCAGGAATGCGCCGAAGACATACAGCAGCCATTCGAACTGCGTAATCAGCCAGCTTCCGGCGAAGATCATAATCGTACGCAGGATAATCGCACCCAGCACGCCGTACACCAGCACGCGACGCTGCAGGGCCGCAGGCACGGCAAAGTAGCTGAACAGCATCAGCCAGACGAAGACGTTATCGACCGCCAGGGCTTTTTCAATCAGATAGCCGGTGAGGAACGCGAGCGCCTGAGGATCGGCAACCGCGCGGCCTTCCGTTGAGGCCAGGTACCACCAGAAGGCAGCACAGAAGAGCAGGGAGAGGGTGACCCACACCAGTGACCAGGCCGCAGCCTGTTTCATCGTCATGCCATGTGCGCCGCGACGCCCCTGCAAAAAGAGGTCGATCGCCAGCATGATGAGCACGACAACCGCGAATCCGCCCCACAACATGGGAGTGCCGACAGAATGCATACTATTTTCCTTACACATAAAAAACAAAAACGGCCATGGTCAGAAGACGATAGCCGTTAGCTTTTTATGCATAGACCTCGCCTTCCGGCAAGGTCTCACTTACAACCAAAAAGACGGGCTTTTTGATTGCCCGGCGACCGGATGCGGTTTTGCACGCATCGTAATGACGATCCACCGGCAAGGAAGTTACTCCCCTTTGCAGGTAACAAAATATGTCAGACCAGTGATTTCGTCAATGGTCTGCACCGTTTCATTACACAGCTTTACGCGACAGCTTCTGCACCCACGCCATCTGCAGGGAAGACCACGCCGGTTTGACGGCGGATCTCGGTTTGCAGTTTCGCCGTGGTGCGGCTGACCGCCAGCCCAGGGTGATTCACTTCGTTGTCTTCCACCAGACGGGCGAAGACCTCTGCCTCATAGAGCATAGTGTTAATATGCTGAGGCTGCGTCAGCTCCTGCGCTTTGCCGCCGCGTGGGACAATGCTCAGCTTCTGACACTCGGAAATCTTCTCGATAACCAGTGAGCCCGCTTCGCCCTGAATTTCGCTGGGCAGAACGGAATCGCTCACCTTGGAGTGCTGCAGCGTAACGCTGAAATCACCGTAATCCAGCACCACGATGCCGTGCGCATCCACACCGCTTTCCAGCAGGCTGGCCGTGGCGGTGACGCCGTGCGGCTCGCCCCACAGCGCCACGGCAGAGGCCAGACAGTAAAAACCGATGTCCATAATCGAGCCATTAGAGAAGGCCGGGTTAAAGGTGTTCGGGTTTTCACCGTCCAGATAACGCTGATAGCGCGACGAGTACTGGCAGTAATTAATAAACGCTTTACGCACTTTGCCAATCTTCGGCAGAGACTGCTGTAACAGCAGGAAGTTTGGCAGGCTGGCGGTTTTGAACGCTTCGAACAGTACCACCTGATTGTCGCGGGCAAGCTGAATCGCGGCTTCCACTTCCTGAATGTTCGAGGCCAGCGGCTTCTCGCAAATCACATGTTTTTTATGGCTGAGAAACAGCGACGTTTGCGGAAAGTGCAGGGAGTTTGGGCTGGCGATGTAGACCGCGTCAATGGCGTCACTTTGCGCCATCTCATCGAGCGACGTGAACAGATGTTCAACCAGATAGTCGTTCGCGAAACTCTGCGCCTGCTCCAGGCTGCGGGAATAGACTGCGGTGAGCTTAAATTTGCCGGTTTCATGGGCGGCGTCGACGAACTGGCGGGTGATCCAGTTCGTGCCAATAACTGCGAAACGTATCATAAACGTTTACGTACTCCGTAGCAGGGAACCTTTAGCCACTGTAGCACGTGATTATTGCAAAACCAGTGCGCTACTGCGCATTACTCTTTAACGATAAATGCGTAAGCCATAAACGGGTATCGAACTCCAGCTGGTGGTACTGCGGCTCCATATGGCAGCACAGGGAGTAGAAGGCCTTGTCGTGCTCTTTTTCCTTCAGGTGTGCCAGCTCATGCACCACGATCATCCGCAAGAACGCTTCCGGCGCGTGACGAAACACGGTGGCAACGCGGATCTCCGCTTTCGCTTTGAGCTTGCCGCCCTGAACACGGGAAACGGCAGTGTGCAGGCCGAGCGCGTTTTTCAGCACATGGATCTTGTTGTCGTACATCACCTTATTGATGGGGGGCGCGCTCTTCAGATAGGTGTTTTTCAGATCCTGGGTATACTGCCAGAGCGCCTTATCGGTCGCGAAGTCATGCGTACCCGGATAGCGTTTTTCCAGCACCGCGCCCAGCTTTTGCTCGGCAATTAAGCTGCGAACCTGAGAAAGTAAGTTCTCCGGGTAGCCCTGGAGATAAGTTAGTTGGTTCATCAACGCCCCAATTTGACAATAAAACGGGTATACTCACGCACCCTTTTCAGGGATAACGCCGAAATTTTACCACTCAGGAGGGCCGATGAGCCACTTAGACAACGGTTTCCGTTCACTCAACCTTAAACGTTTCCCGGAAACGGACGACGTTAACCCGCTTCAGGCGTGGGAAGCGGCGGATGAATATCTGCTGCAACAGTTGGATGACACTGAAATCAGCGGCCCGGTTTTGATCCTGAATGACGCGTTTGGCGCGCTGGGCTGTGCTCTGGCAGAACACACGCCTTACAGCATCGGTGATTCCTACTTGAGCGAGCTGGCGACGCGGGAAAACCTGCGTCACAACGACATCGACGAATCCAGCGTTAAGTTCCTCGACAGCACCGCGGACTACCCGCAGGCGCCGGGCGTGGTGCTGATCAAAGTGCCGAAAACAATGGCGCTGCTGGAACAACAATTGCGCGCACTGCGCAACGTCGTAACCCCACAAACGCGTATTATCGCGGGGGCCAAGGCGCGTGATATCCATACCTCAACGCTGGAACTGTTCGAGAAAGTGCTCGGCCCAACCACCACGACGCTGGCCTGGAAAAAAGCGCGTCTCATTAACTGTACTTTCAGTGCCCCGGAACTGGCCGACGCGCCAGAAACCCTGAGCTGGACGCTGGAAGGCACTGACTGGACAATCCATAACCACGCAAATGTCTTCTCCCGCACCGGCCTTGATATCGGGGCGCGTTTCTTTATTGAAAATCTGCCGGATAACCTGGAAGGCGAAATCGTCGATCTGGGCTGTGGTAACGGTGTGATTGGCCTGACGCTGCTGGCGAAGAACCCTGACGCGAGCGTAGTATTTAGTGATGAGTCGCCGATGGCGGTGGCCTCCAGTCGTCTGAACGTTGAAACCAACATGCCGGACGCGCTGGATCGCTGCGAGTTTATGATTAACAACGCGCTGTCGGGCGTTGAGCCGTTCCGCTTCAATGCCGTGTTCTGTAATCCCCCGTTCCACCAGAAACACGCCCTGACGGATAACGTCGCCTGGGAGATGTTCCACCACGCACGCCGCTGCCTGAAAATTAACGGCGAGCTGTATATCGTGGCGAACCGTCACCTGGACTACTTCCACAAGCTGAAGAAGATCTTCGGTAACTGCACCACGGTTGCCACCAACAACAAGTTCGTGGTGCTGAAATCCGTCAAGCTGGGTCGCCGCCGCTAACGCGGGGCGCTGAGTTTACACCGGCCTGCCTCGCGTGCAGGCCCGGTGAGCGTTGCGTCACTCAGAGACTCAATGCCAGCGTTGTGCCCTGCGCAATGGCGCGTCGCGCATCCAGCTCCATCGCCACGTCGCATCCGCCGATCAGGTGCACCGTTTTTCCCGCCTCACGCAGCGGATCCACCAGATCGCGCTTCGGCTCCTGACCCGCACACAAAATCACATGATCCACCTGCAGCAGCTGCGGCTCACCGCCGATCAGCACGTGCAGCCCCGCATCATCGATCTTCTGATAGCTCACCGACGGTATCATCTTCACCCCGCGAGAGAGCAGGGTTGCGCGATGGATCCAGCCCGTGGTTTTGCCCAGGCCTTCACCGGGTTTGCTGGCTTTACGCTGCAGCATGACGATCTGACGCGGGCTTTTCGGCAGCTGTGGTCCTTCCGGTCGCAAGCCGCCGGACTGGTTAAGGCTGGTGTCGATACCCCATTCCACGCAGAAGTCGGCAATGTTCTGGCTGGTGGGTTCGCCGGGCTGACTTAAGTACATCGCGGTATCGAACCCGATCCCGCCGCAGCCGATGATCGCCACTTTTGCCCCCACCGGCGCTTTGTCACGCAAAACGTCCAGATAGCTCAGGACTTTCGGATGATTGATGCCCTCGATCGCAGGCCTGCGTGGTGCGATCCCGCTCGCCAGGATCACCTCATCGTACTCCATTACATCCGCCGGATTTACAAACTGGTTGAGGCGAAGATCCACGCCCGTCAGGTCGATCATTCGGCGGTAATAGCGCAGGGTTTCGTAAAATTCTTCTTTGCCCGGGATCTGTTTGGCGATATTGAACTGCCCGCCAATCTCAGCGGCGGCATCGAATAACGTCACGCTGTGGCCGCGCGAGGCGGCATTCACCGCAAACGCCAGACCCGCCGGGCCGGCACCGACCACGGCCAGGCGTTTTTTATGCACCGCCGGGAAAATCGGCATTTTGGTTTCGTGGCAGGCGCGGGGGTTGACCAGACACGAAGTGACCTTGCCAACAAAAATCTGATCCAGACAGGCCTGATTACAGCCGATGCAGGTGTTAATCTCATCTGCACGCCCGCTCTGCGCTTTGGAAAGCAGCTCGGCATCTGCAAGGAACGGACGCGCCATGGAGACCATGTCGGCATCACCGGCGGCGATCACATTTTCCGCCACCTGCGGGTCGTTAATGCGGTTAGTGGTCACCAGCGGGACAGACACTTTCCCTTTCAGCTTGCGCGTGACCCAGCTGAACGCCGCGCGTGGCACCGGCGTGGCGATAGTCGGAATACGCGCCTCGTGCCAGCCGATGCCGGTATTGATGATGGTCGCGCCGGCGGCTTCAATCGCCTGCGCCAGCTGCACGGTTTCGTCGAACGTCCCGCCGCCTTCCACCAGGTCGAGCATCGACAGGCGGTAGATAATAATAAAATCCGCCCCGGCACGTTCACGCACGGCGCGCACCACTTCCACTGCAAAGCGCATGCGGCGCGCGTAATCGCCACCCCACTCATCGTCGCGCTGGTTTGTGCGGGCCGCGAGGAATTCGTTGATCAGGTAGCCTTCCGAGCCCATCACCTCAACACCGTCATAGCCCGCTTCACGCGCCAGCGCTGCACAGCGGGCGAAGTCGTCAATCAGCGTCAGGATCTCATCGTGGCTGAGGGCATGGGGCGTAAAGCGGTTAATCGGGGCCTGAATGGCCGACGGTGCGACCAGATTCGGTTGATAGCTGTAACGCCCGGTGTGCAGGATCTGCAGGGCAATTTTCCCCCCCTCCCGGTGAACGGCGTCAGTGACCACGCGATGATGCGGCAGCTGGCTGGCGTCGTTCAGCACCGCACCGCCTTCCATCCCCACGCCAGAAGGCGCAGGAGCCACCCCGCCGGTAACAATCAGCGCCACCCCGTGACGTGCACGCTCGGCATAGAAGGCCGCCAGACGTTCGGCCCCGTCCGGATGTTCTTCAAGCCCGGTATGCATTGAGCCCATCAGCACGCGGTTTTTAAGGGTGGTGAACCCCAGATCGAGGGGGGTAAATAACGACGGGTAGTGGCTCATAGTCTCTTCCAGTGTAAAATTATTGTTATGTGGTCGGATGAGTTACTAATTTAGCCAGCGATGAGTAAAAGGGAAAAGGGGAATGCGGCGATTGTGATGGGATTCAAATATTGGTGTGGCCTGACCCCCTCTCCCTGAGGGAGAGGGGGCGTTATAGCTCTCAGGGAGAGGGGGCACGCACTAAACCCGGTGCCTGCCACATCGATGTCGTCAGTCCGCTGTCCACCAGCCCAAGCTGGTCGGCATAAACGGCCTGCCACTTCTGCATCATACCGTCGTACAACTCCCGGTGCGCCGGGTTTGGCGTGAACTCGCGGCTCCATTTCACCAGCCGTTCGCCTGTCGCCGCCATATCCGAAAACAGCCCGGCTCCTGTTCCGGCAGCAATCGCGCAGCCCAGCGCTGTCGCCTCTTTCACTTGCGGGACGCGCACCGGCAGACCGGTCACGTCGCTTAAAATCTGGCTCCACAACGCGCCTTTCGAGCCACCGCCTGCAAACACCAGACCGTCGAACGTTACCCCTGAGAACCGTGAGATCTGCGTCAGATTACACGCCGAGACAATCGCCGCGTTCTCTTCCAGCGCACGGAACAGCGTGGCTTTGTTGCATTTTTCCGGGTCGATGGAGAGGTTAATAAACGACGGCGCGGCGTGATACCACTGCTTGAAGTGCATAGCATCTGAGAAGATCGGCATAACACCGTGTGAACCGGCGGGCACGCGGCTGGCCATCTCCTCAAGCAGGGAGTAAGTGTCCATTCCCATCCGCTCCGCGATGAGTTTCTCTTCCGCGCAGAAGGCGTCACGGAACCAGCGCATGGTCAGGCCGGTAAAGAAGCTGATCGACTCCGCCTGCGCCATGCCGGGGATCACATGCGGATTCACGCGGATGTTCATCTCCGGGTCGGTGCGTACCTGCGGCAGGTTGACCACCTGCTGCCAGAAGGTACCGCCCAGCACGGCCGTTTGCCCGGCCCGCACGACGCCTAACCCAAGACAGCCAAGCTGCACGTCGCCACCGCCCATCACCACCGGCGTGCCTTCGCGCAGGCCGCTCTGCTGTGCGGCATCTTTGGTGATCGTACCGAGCACGGTACCGGTCTCCTTCACCGGAGAGAGGATATCGGCACGCAGCCCGGCCATGTCGAGCAGCGCCGGACGCCAGTCGCGGGAGAAGAGATCCAGCATACCGGTAGTCCCGGCATTGGACGGATCAACGGCCAGCTCGCCGGACAGTTTTGCCGCCAGCCAGTCGCTTATCATGGTGATCGTGGCGGCTTTGCGGTAGATGTCCGGACGATGGTGCGCCAGCCACAGCAGGCGCGGCATGGCGCTCAGGGCCAGGGTTTGGCCAGAGACGTCATACACTTCGGATTCAAAACGGTAGTCGTGGATCTCTTTGAGTTCGGCTACCTCGCGGCTGGCGCGGGCATCGACGTTGGCGCACGCCCAGATGGCGTGGCCATTGCGGTCATACAGCACGATCCCCTCGCGCATTGAGCAGCAGGCCACGGACTGGATATCCGCTGCGCTCAGGCGGGCGCGCTCCAGCGCCTGATGAATACACTGGCAGGTGAGTCGCCAGTTAATGTCGAGATCAAACTCCATCGAGCCCGGCACATTCTCCACGCTCAGGTGTTTCCACTCGGCCTGGCCAACGGCAACCTGGTTGCCCTGCAAATCGAAAATTACGGCGCGAACGCTGCCTGTCCCTGCATCTAACGCTAAAAGGTAACTCATGAGCATGCCTCGTGTCAGGCGCAGGACAGGCTCTTAGCTCGCCAGAGCCAGCACCGCGCGGGCTGTCGTCTCCTCCGTCACCAGGCCATTAATACGGCGGCCTTTGAGTGCGGCATAAATCGCATCGGCTTTCTCTTCACCTCCGGCCACGCCAACGATGGTGGGCAACTGCGCCAGTTCATCGAGCGTGACGCCCAGTAATTCCCGGTGGATCTCCAGCTCGTGCACGCATTCCCCTTCGGCGTTCAGGAAATAGCCGAGGATATCGCCCACCGCCCCTTTACGGGCGTACATCAGCTGTTCACCTTCGCTGATATAGCCGGAGCGCAATATGGTGGCGTCCCGGCGCTGGTTCACCGAACCAATGCCTACCACCGCCACATCGGCCGCGGCGGCGGCGAGGATCACGTCCCGCACGCTGGATTCGCGTTTTAGGATCCCGGCCACTTCGGCGGAGGAAACGCGAAGCGGGGCGGGGATCATGCTGACGCTGCAGGCGGCATCAAGCTGACCGATGCCCGTCATATACGGCCCAACACCGCCGGAGAGCGTCACCAGGCGGATCTGCTGCGAGCTGATAAAACCGCTTAAGTGCTGCAGGCTGCTCATGGTGGTTTCACCAAATCCCACCGCCAGCAGCTGGCCGGGCTCCAGCACGCCCATCAGCGATTGTGCCGCACCAATGCCCAGCCGGACATTCATGGGCGGGGTATTCAGGGCCGGCAACACGCGAACCAGCTTGAGCCCGAAGCGTTGCTGCAGCTCGGTTTCCAGCGCCAGACACCCCTCATAACGGGAGTTGATCTGCACGCGGATCACCCCGGACTGGCGTCCTTTCTCCAGCAGACGCGAGATCTTCAGGCGCGGCAGTCCGAGCCGCTCGCCGATGTCATTCTGGGTTAATCCGTCGTGGTAGTAGCACCAGGCGACGCGGGCAACCAGCTCTTCTTCCGCCAGTGCCAGCCCGGCAAAACGACCTTCTTCCGCAGTGCGTTTATCGCTCATAATTGAACTCTTATAAAAATTTAGATCATATGTTCGTGATCGCGCAGAAAGAAAGTGTGAACCACGCGACAAAACAGATCTTTTAGATTGATTTGTGTCTGTGTGGATCTTAATCGATAAATTTGTGATCCCTGCACGGTTCTAAATATAGTTCACCGTCTACGCTTTTGAACATTATTAAATCTAAAAATCATTTGTTCAATAGCGGAGCGATAATGACGCCACTTATCGAAGCACGTGATATCAGCAAGCAGTTCTCCGGCGTACCGGTCCTGAAAGGTATTCATTTCACGCTGCTTGCGGGTCAGGTGCATGCGCTGATGGGCGGTAACGGCGCGGGAAAATCAACGCTGATGAAAATCATCGCCGGGGTGGAAACGCCGGACAGCGGTGAACTTTCGGTTGACGGCCACGCGTTTGCGCGGCTTTCGCCCGCGCAGGCCCACAGGCTGGGGATTTATCTGGTGCCGCAGGAACCCCTGCTTTTCCCCAACCTGACGGTGCGGGAAAACATCCTTTTCCGCCTGCCGCGTGAGGCCGGTATGGGGGAACGGCTGGCGGAGAAACTCCAGCAGCTGCAGTGTCAGCTCAATCTTGATGCCACCGCCAGCACCCTTGAAGTGGCGGATCAACAGATGGTGGAGATCCTGCGCGGCCTGATGCGTAACGCGAAGATCCTGATCCTTGATGAACCCACGGCGTCGCTCACCCCGGGGGAAACCGAACGGCTGTTCCGCCAGATCCGCGCGTTGCAGGCGCTGGGCGTCGGCATTGTTTTTATCTCGCACAAATTACCGGAGATCCGCCAGCTGGCGAGCCACGTCTCGGTAATGCGCGACGGCGCGATCGTGCTCAGCGGTGAAACTGCACAGTTTGACGATAACGCCCTGATTGCGGCCATGACGCCGGTGAGCCGCGAAAAAGGATTAAGTGATGCACAAAAACTGTGGCTGGCGCTGCCGGGCAATCGCCGCACGCAGCCGCAGGATTTCCCGGTGCTGCGGGTGGAAGAGCTTACCGGTGAGGGATTTATCGATCTCAGCATGGAAATCTATGCCGGGGAAATAGTTGGCCTCGCCGGGCTGGTCGGCTCCGGGCGCACCGAATTTGCGGAAACGCTGTATGGGCTGCGCCCGGTGCGCGGTGGACGAGTCTGGCTGGAAAATCAGGAAATAACCGGCGAACCCGTGGCGGCACGGCTGGAGAAAGGGCTGGTCTACCTGCCAGAGGACCGACAGGTTTCCGGCTTGTTCCTGGATGCGCCGATTCGCTGGAACACCGTGGCGCTGAATGAGCCCTCGGTCTGGCAGCAGCGCAAACGGGAGTCGGCGGTGGTGGAGCGCTATCACCGGGCGCTGGGGATCAAGCTTAACCATGCGGATCAAACCGTGCGCACGCTTTCCGGCGGCAACCAGCAGAAGGTGTTGCTGGCGCGCTGTCTGGAGGCGAACCCGCTGCTGTTGATCGTCGATGAACCGACACGCGGAGTGGATGTGTCGGCGCGGGCCGATATCTATCAGCTCATCAAAAGCGTGGCGGCGCAGAACGTGGCGGTGCTGATGATCTCAAGCGATCTGGATGAGTTCCCCGGGCTTGCCGATCGCGTGCTGGTGATGCACCAGGGCGTGCTGAGCGGCGAGTTGTCCCGGCACGCGGTCAGTCTCGACAGAATGATGGCGCTGGCATTCGGAGGGCAGTCATGAAGACCTTACTGAAAAATCGCGAACTGAGCGCGTTCATCGCCATTCTGGCGTTGTTCGCGGTGCTGGTGGGGCTCAATCCGGCCTATTTCAGCCTGCAAACGCTGGGGATGATCTTCGCCAGTTCGCAAATCCTGATCCTGCTGGCGCTCGGCGCCGCGCTGGTGATGTTGACCCGCAATATTGATGTTTCCGTCGGCTCTACCGTCGGGCTGTCTGCCATTGCCGTGGGGGTGGCTCTGAACAGCGGCTACACCCTGCCGGTATCGATCCTCTTTGCGCTGTCGATTGGCGCACTGGCGGGAGCATTTAACGGTTTTCTGGTGGTGGGGCTGCGTATTCCGGCAATTGTGGCCACCCTCGGCACGCTGGGCCTCTATCGCGGGGCGATGCTGCTGTGGACGGGAGGAAAGTGGATTGAAGGGCTACCGCCGAGCCTGAAATCGCTCTCTGAACCTGCCGCTATGGGTATTTCACCGCTCGGAATGGGCGTGGTGTTTTTAGCCGCGGTCGGCGCATGGACGTTGTCGCGCACCGCCTTCGGACGCGATTTCTACGCCGTGGGCGACAACCTTGCCGCCGCACGCCAGTTGGGCGTGGCGGTGAACCGGACGCGAATGATCGCTTTTACGCTGAACGGCATGCTGGCCGCGTGTGCGGGGATTGTCTTCGCTTCGCAGATTGGCTTTGTACCAAACCAGACCGGCAGCGGGCTGGAGATGAAAGCCATTGCCGCCTGCGTACTCGGGGGGATCTCTCTGCTGGGCGGTACCGGGACGCTTATTGGCGCCTTACTGGGGGCTTTTTTCCTGACTCAAATCGACACCGTGCTGGTGCTGTTCAGGCTGCCCGCGTGGTGGAATGACTTTATCGCCGGGCTGGTGCTGCTCGGTGTGCTGGTGCTCGACGGGCGTTTACGCCAGGCGCTGGCCCGGCATCAGCGCGCACTTAAGTACAGCCGCTTCCAGCCCGGTAACAAAGGGGGGAAGCATGTCACCCCGTTTACGAAACACAAAAAAGAGGTGGCGTAAATGAAGCTTAACTGGGAAAGCGCGCTGCTGATATTACTGGTGCTGGAAATCCTGCTCTTTGGGGCCATCAATCCGCGCATGCTCGATATCAACATGCTGCTGTTCAGCACCAGCGATTTTATCTGCATTGGCATTGTGGCGCTGCCGCTCACCCTGGTGATCATCAGCGGCGGCATTGATATTTCCCTCGGTTCGACCATCGGCCTGTGTGCCATCGCGCTGGGGGTGATGATGCAGGCGGGTTGGCCGATGGCGCTGGCGATACCGTTGACGCTGCTGCTCGGCCTGCTGTGCGGTCTGGTCAACGCTGCGCTGATCCACTACACCGGCATCAGCCCACTGGTTATCACCCTCGGCACGCTCTATCTCTACGGCGGTGGCGCACTGCTGCTCTCCGGCATGGCGGGGGCGACCGGTTACGAAGGCATCGGTGGCTTCCCGGACAGCTTTACCGCGTTCGCTAACCTCACGTTCCTGGGGTTGCCAATCCCGCTGGTGCTGTTCGCCGTGATTACCGTCTTCTTCTGGCTGATTACCCATCGCGGACGCTTTGGCCGCCATCTGTTTTTGATTGGGCAGAACCCGCGCGCGGCGCGCTATGCGGCGCTCTCGGTCAACGGGATGCCCTACGCCCTGTATGGCCTGGTGGGCGTCGCTTCGGCCATTGCTGCGCTGGTGATGGTCTCCTATTTCGGTTCGGCGCGTTCGGATTTGGGACGCGATTTACTGATGCCTGCACTGACCGCAGCGGTCCTCGGCGGCGCCAATATCTATGGCGGTTCGGGGTCGGTAATCGGTACGGCCCTGGCGGCGTTGCTGGTGGGGTATCTGCAGCAGGGTTTACAGATGGTCGGCATCCCCAACCAGGTGTCGAGCGCGCTGTCAGGGGCGCTGTTGGTTGTGGTGGTGATGGGACGTTCACTGAGTTTGCACCGTGAATGGGTGCGCTCTCTCCTCACAAAACATACCCGGAGCGTAAGATGAAAACAAAACTGATAGTCCTGGCGATGGCACTCAGCTTCGCGTCGGCACAGGCCGCGGACCGCATCGCCTTTATCCCCAAGCTGGTGGGCGTTGGCTTCTTTACCAGCGGCGGCAATGGCGCGAAAGAGGCGGGTAAAGATCTCGGCGTGGACGTCACCTACGACGGCCCGACCGAGCCCAGCGTCTCAGGCCAGGTGCAGCTTATCAATAACTTCGTTAACCAGGGCTATAACGCCATTATCGTTTCGGCGGTGTCGCCGGATGGCCTCTGCCCGGCGCTGAAGCGCGCGATGCAGCGTGGCGTCAAAGTACTGACCTGGGACTCCGACACCAAACCGGAATGCCGCAGCATCTACATCAACCAGGGCACCCCGGCGCAGCTCGGCGGCCTGCTGGTCGACATGGCCGGTAAACAGGTCACCAAACCGAATGCCAAAGTGGCGTTCTTTTACTCCAGCCCGACCGTTACCGACCAGAACCAGTGGGTGAAAGAGGCGAAGGCCAAAATCGAGAAAGATCATCCGCAGTGGCAGGTCGTGACCACGCAGTTTGGCTATAACGATGCCACCAAATCGCTACAAACCGGCGAGGGGATCTTAAAAGCGTATCCGGATCTGGATGCGATCATCGCCCCGGATGCCAACGCCCTGCCGGCGGCGGCGCAGGCGGCGGAAAACCTGAAGCGAGAAGGGGTGGCGATTGTCGGCTTCAGCACGCCTAACGTGATGCGTCCGTACGTAGAGCGCGGCACGGTGAAAGCCTTCGGCCTGTGGGATGTGGTGCAACAGGGCAAAATTGCGGTCAATGTCGCCGATCGGTTGTTGAAAAAAGGCGATCTTAACGTTGGCGACAGCGTGGAGGTGAAAGATATCGGTACGCTGAAGGTCGAGCCGAACAGCGTGCAGGGCTACCAGTATGAAGCGAAGGGCAACGGCATTGTGCTGCTGCCGGAGCGGGTGGTGTTTACCAAAGAGAACATCAACAAATACGATTTCTGACGGGGGAGCAAATGGCTGATTTAGACGACATCAAAGACGGCAAAGATTTTGGCATCGGCACACCGCAGCAGAACGTGCCGTTTACCCTGAAGGGATGCGGCTCGCTGGACTGGGGAATGCAGTCCAGGCTGGCGCGCATCTTCAACCCAAAAAGCAACCGCACGGTGATGCTGGCCTTTGATCACGGCTATTTCCAGGGACCGACGACCGGCCTTGAGCGTATCGATCTCTCTATCGCCCCGCTGTTTGGGGAAACCGACGTGCTGATGTGCACCCGCGGTATTTTGCGCAGCCAGGTGCCTGTCGCCACCAATAAACCCGTCGTGTTGCGCGCCTCTGGCGGCAATTCGATTTTAGGAGAACTTTCCAACGAGTGCGTGGCGGTGGCGATGGAAGATGCGCTGCGCCTGAACGTCTGCGCGGTGGCGGCGCAGGTGTACATCGGCAGTGAGTTTGAACATCAGTCGATCAACAACATCATCAAACTGGTGGATGCCGGTGCGCGCTATGGCATGCCGACCCTGGCGGTAACGGGCGTTGGCAAAGAGATGGCGCGCGACGCGCGGTATTTCTCGCTTGCCAGCCGTATCGCGGCCGAGATGGGGGCGCAGTTCGTCAAAACCTATTATGTCGACGAAGGGTTTGAAAAAGTAACCGCCAGCTGCCCGGTGCCGATCGTGATTGCCGGAGGCAAAAAGCTGCCGGAGCACGACGCGCTGGAGATGTGCTGGCGGGCGATTGACCAGGGGGCGTCCGGGGTGGACATGGGTCGCAATATCTTCCAGTCCAGCGCCCCGCTGGCCATGCTGAAAGCGGTGAAAAAAGTGGTACATGAGAACATGAGCGCGCGGGACGCGTTCCAGTTCTGGCAGGAAGAGAAACAGGGAGAAGCAAAATGAACGTGACATTAGTGGAAATCAACATCAAACCCGAGCGGGTCGATGAGTTTCTGGAGGTGTTTCGCGCTAACCACGAAGGGGCGATTCAGGAGCCGGGCAATCTGCGCTTTGATGTTTTACAGGATCCGCGCGTGAAAACCCGGTTCTTTATCTACGAAGCCTACAAGGATGAAGAGGCGGTGCTGGCGCACAAGAAAACCCCGCACTATCTGGCCTGCGTGGATAAGCTTGAGGACCTGATGTCAGAGCCGCGCAAAAAACGCAGTTTTGTCGGGTTGTTGCCGGCGTAACAGACCGCCGGGTAGCGCTTACGCTAGCCCGGCGATGCTCAGGCGAGGGCCAGTTCCGCCAGGATCGCTGCCAGCGTTTCGCGCGGTTTCCCGCTCAGTGACGCAAGCGGGAACGGCAGTGCAGGCGCGGCCACTTTCCCTGACATTTCTGCTGCTGCGGCCATCACCCGCAAACTGCCGTACTGGCGGAACAGTGCCCACAGCGGCGCCAGCCGGTCAGAGGCTGCGGTGTCTTTGGATCGTGCAATCGCCAGTGCCGTCTGCGGATAGAGCCCTGCGATAACCGAATACCAGACATCGAACCCGGCCTGCAGGGCTGACGCCGCCCGCCAGTCGCCACTGATGCCCAGGGTGACGTTTTCAGGAAGACGGGCACGCATGTGGGCGATATTGTCCGGTGTGCGCCCGAGCTTGACGGATTTGACGTTCGGTAGCGCCGCCACGGCATACAGCAAATCGTCGTTAAACTCGAACCCGGTGGTGGCCGGGTTGTCGTAAATGCACAGCGGAACAGAGATCCGGTGGGTCACCGTCTCATACAGGGTAAACACTTCCTCTGCCGTCAGGCGCTGGTACGACACGGGGGCCAGTAACACCCCGCGGGCGCCAGCGTTTTGCGCCTCATCCGCCAGACGGAGAATATCGTCGAGGCGAAGCGCGCCAATACTTACGCTCACCGGAATGTTGTCGGCATGCGCCACGGCACAGCGGGTGATATGCGTGCGCTCTTCAGGCGTCAGATACGCGTAACTGCCCGTCGAACCGAGGATCCCCAGTGAATCGACACCGGCATCCACCAGCGGGCGCAGCAACTGCACAAACGCCTGCTCATCAAATTTCCCCTCTCGCAATGGCGTCAGAGGGAATGCGCTTAACCCGTGAAACATCCGCTTATCCTTTTAGAGTTCAATCAGTTGAAGGTGAGCAGTGGAGCCCGGCATCAGTCGCTGCAGGTTGCTGACTAACTCATCGCCAGCCTCCTGCAACGCCGATAACGGCATCGACGGCAGACTTTCGAGAATAAACCACATGTGTTGCGCCTGGCTATCGAGACGTGTACGCACGCCCTGGCGCCAGTTCCAGCGACGGCAGGTGACGCCAATATCATCGCGCCAGATAACTTCGCCCGCATCCGGGTATTCGATAACCGGCTGGCCCTCTTTCAGGGTATCAAACGGTTCATTACCTTCGGCAAGCGTCAGACGCGGTGCGCCTGCATAAGCGGCAAGGTTCTCACCCCCGACGGGAATGGCGTAACGAATGCTGATGGCATTGTAAATATCGACCACTGGATCGAGCGGGGGCAGTGCGCCCTCTTTCAGCACTCGCTTACGCAGGGCCGATGCCGAGCAGGGCGTGCGTTTCGGTTTCGTACCAAACGCTCTGAACACGTCATCCCAGGCGCTGAGGTGCGCTTCCGCCCAGGCGACATCATCAGTGAGGACCTGCTGGCAGGCCTGTGCCAGCGCGGCAGAGGCCACGTCCGGCTGGGTTATCGGGGCGGCTTCAACCAGAATGCTCAGCGCCCGAAAGCCGGGGGCAATCCCGGTAAGACGCGGGTCTATTGACGGCGTAACGAGAGACATAAATAATCCTGTATTGACTGTTTTATACTATGGTAGTGACCAATGACTGATAAAGTCAATATAATGACCGATTCGGGTGCCGATATCGCCCAGGTAAGCCTGGCCGTCGCCACCCGCATTCGCAACTGGCGCAAAGAGAAAAAACTGTCGCTGGATGAGCTTTCACGCCGCGCCAGCGTCAGCAAAGGCATGCTGGTGGAGATTGAAAAAGGGGCGGCGAATCCCAGCATTGCCATTCTCTGCAAGCTGGCTGCCGCGCTGGGCGTTTCGGTGGCGGATATCGTTAACGTCTCCAGCGAGCCGCGGGTGCACGTCATAGAAGAAGCGGCGATCCCGGTTCTGTGGCAGGGCCCACAGGGCGGATATGCCCGGCTGCTCGCGGGCACGTCTGGCCCGGATATGATTGAACTCTGGCAGTGGGTGATGCATCCGGGGGAGCGTTTTACCTCGCCGGGGCATCCGGCGGGAACGTTTGAGCTGCTGCATGTTACTGAGGGAGGATTGACCCTGACGGTGGAAGAGACGGTGACGCAGGTGGCGGCAGGCGCTTCGGCGGTGGCGAAAACGGAAGCGGCACACGGCTACGCGAATGAGGGCGAAAATGTGTTGCGGTTTACCATGACGGTGGCGGAGTTTCACCGCTAAAAACGCCCCCTCCGTCAGGAGGGGGAGGGGATATCACGCTTCTTCCACGCTTACCCGCAGGGCTGCCAGCGCTTTACGCGCCGCTTTCAGCACCTGCTCACATTGTTCAACCGTCAGCGTCAGCGGCGGTTCAATGCGAATGGTCTTCGAGTTGTTGAGCGTTCCGGCAACCAGGACCCGCTGGCGGAACATCTCGCTCGCGAAGCTGTAGCCGATTTCGTTGTCGACAAACTCAATGGCCATCAGCAACCCTTTACCCCGCGCATCCTGTACCAGATCCGGATATTCCCGGCCCAGCTGGCGGAAACCGTCCAGCAGCATATCGCCTTTCTGTTCCGCCTGTGCAGGCAGGTTTTGATCCAGCAGCACGTTGATGGTCGCCAGCGCGGCCGCGCAGGCCAGCGGGTTACCGCCAAACGTAGTGGTGTGCAGGAACGGGTTGTCGAACAGCACCGAGAAGACCTCTTCGGTCGCCACCGTCGCGCCAATCGGCATCACGCCGCCGCCCAGCGCTTTTGCCAGACAGAGAATGTCCGGCTGGACGTTCTCATGCTCGCAGGCAAACATCTTGCCCGTACGCCCCATCCCGGTTTGGACTTCGTCGAGGATCAGCAGTGCGCCAAACTCATCGCACAACTGACGCACGGCAGGCAGATAGCCCTGCGGGGGCAGGATCACGCCGCCCTCACCCTGAATAGGCTCCAGGATCACCGCTGCCACGTCGTCGCCGGTTTTACGGCATTCGCTCAGCATGGTGCGCATAGCGCTAATGTCACCAAACGGCACGTGGCGGAAGCCCGGCAGCAGCGGCATAAACGGTTTGCGGAAGGTGGATTTGGCGGTAGCCGACAGTGCGCCCAGGGATTTTCCGTGGAACGCGCCGCTGGTGGCGATAAACGTGAATTTGCCGCGCGGCGACTGGTACGCTTTGGCGAGTTTAATCGCCGCTTCGACCGATTCCGTGCCGCTGTTGCTAAAGAAGCTGTACTTCAGTTTGCCGGGCGTTAAGGCCGCGAGCGTTTTCGCGAGCATAGCGCGAAGCGGATCGAGCAGTTCCTGGCTATGGAGAGGTTGTTTCGCAAGTTGATTCTGTACGGCGGAAACCACAACTGGATTACGGTGCCCCACGTTGAAAATTCCAAAACCACCCAGGCAATCTATAAACTCCTGTCCCTGGGTGTCGACAAGCGTATTAAGACTTCCCGCTTGCCACTCTACGGCTCCGTAATCCCCGCCGGCGGTAACAGATTTGCGATACTCCAAAAACCCTGGATTGACATGCTCTTTAAAGTAATCGATGACCTCTCGGTTAAGTTGTTTCATCTCCTCATGATCAAGCGTTCGCTTCTCAATGAGATTCAGTGCGTGCGCGGTACAGGCAAGAGCCGAGGCGCTGGAAGGTAACCTGTTCAAAATGTGCTCCCGGGGATCGCGTATCACATGATACTGGATTAAGTATTGCAGGGATTACGCCACTTCAGATGCCTTAACGAAAATCAGGATAAACACCAGGTTAACATTATGTTGCGCAAAATTTAATCATGCCGATATAACCGATACGGGATTTAGCGGTACGGCGGAAAAGGCCTGGGGAGGTGCGAACAAGAGGCCATTGCACTTATAGAGTGCAGACGCTGCGACTTAAGTGGGCGTTAACGCGTCATACTCTGCAGGTAATTTCTCTACGAAAGTATTTGAAATCAATGAATTATAAAATCTCACAAAAAGTGCGGTTTAAGTGAAATCTGCGATCTCTATCAACTTTAACAACTAAAGATAAATTCTTTACCGCCGAAAAAACATTAATCCACAAAATTAACATTCAAATAACCTGCAAGGGATGCTCACGATGTCCGCTCCAACCTTTGTCACCCAGAATGAATATCCTCTGGACGATGACACCACCTTAATGTCGACCACCGATATCCACAGTTACCTGACCCACGCCAACGACACCTTTGTGCAGGTGAGTGGCTATCAGCTTGATGAGCTGATGGGCCAGCCGCACAATCTGGTGCGCCACCCCGATATGCCAAAAGCGGCGTTTGCCGATATGTGGTACACCCTGCAAAAGGGAGAGCCGTGGAGCGGCATTGTCAAAAACCGACGTAAAAATGGCGACCACTACTGGGTGCGCGCCAACGCGGTGCCGATGGTGCGTCACGGGCAGGTGACGGGCTATATGTCGATTCGCACCAAAGCCACGGCAGAAGAGATTGCTGGCGTGGAGCCGCTCTATCGGGCTTTGAATGACGGGCGCTGCAAGAAACGTATTCATAAAGGACTGGTGGTAAGGAAAGGCTGGCTGGGGAAACTTCCGGCAATGCCGCTGCGCTGGCGCGTGCGCAGCGTGATGGCGGGGCTGTTTGCGGTGCTGGCTGCCACGCTGGTGGCCACCTCAGCGGGTGCGTACCCGCTGGCTGCCGCCGCGGTAGTCATGTTGCTGGGCACGCTGCTGTTCGAGCAGCAGATTGTTCGTCCGATCGAAAACGTGGCGCGTCAGGCGCTGAAAGTCGCCACCGGCGAGCGCAACAGCGTGCAGCACCTGAACCGCAGCGACGAGCTGGGGTTGACCCTGCGTGCGGTAGGGCAGCTGGGGCTGATGTGCCGCTGGTTGATTAACGATGTGTCAAGCCAGGTGGTGAGCGTGCGTGATGGCAGCGACAGGCTGGCAAAGGGGAATGAAGATCTGAACGATCGGACGCGTCAGACCGTGGCCAATGTGCAGCAGACCGTGGCGACAATGAACCAGATGGCCGCCTCCGTGCAGAGTAATTCAGAAACCGCCGCCGAAGTGGACAAGCTGTCAGTGGCCGCCAGCAGCGCGGCGACCAAAGGCGGAAACGCGATGCAGACGGTGGTGAAAACCATGGATGACATCGCGGATAGCACGCAGCGGATTGGCTCGATTACCTCCCTTATTAACGACATCGCGTTTCAGACCAATATTCTGGCGCTGAATGCGGCGGTGGAGGCGGCAAGAGCCGGTGAGCAGGGGAAAGGCTTTGCGGTTGTCGCCGGCGAAGTGCGCCATCTTGCCAGCCGTAGCGCCAGTGCAGCCAACGATATTCGCAAGCTGATTGATGCCAGCGCCAGCAAGGTGCAGTCCGGCTCTGATCAGGTTCATGCCGCCGGTCGTACAATGGATGATATCGTCGAGCAGGTGAAAAACGTGACGCAGCTTATCGCGCAGATCAGCCACTCGACCTCTGAACAGGCTACCGGCTTGTCAGAGCTCACCCGTGCGGTGGCCGAGCTGGACAGCATTACGCAGAAAAATGCCGATCTGGTTGAGGAAAGTGCCCACATATCCGCAATGGTGAAGCATCGCGCCGGGCGTCTTAAGGATGCGGTAACCGTGCTCCATTGAGCCAGTAAGGTTCCAGAAAGCCGTTTATTTCATCAGGAATAAGCGGCTTTATTTTTTCTGAATGTAATTATTAATGTCTTTTATTGTTAACTTTATATTAAGTAACTAAAGAAAGCACATCAGATATTTACCCCTGCCTAAGTCCGTTTTCCCCGATGCTATTTTGAAAATGCCTCATCAGAGGGTGACGTAACGATCGATTTGCGGATATTAATAGCCTGCACCTATCCATTATCGTGGTTATGAAATAAAAAAACGATCAAAGTCATAAAGTTAGCGGTTTCGTTACCGATAACGGTGATCGTCTGAGAAATAATCACATCGATGGAGAAAATATGTTCTTACATGACGTAAAGATCGGCACGAAATTATTTCTGGCGTTTGGATTCTTTATTGTCCTGATGGTGGTCAGTGCGAGTTTATCCTTGCTAAGCCTGAACCGGGCGAACAACGGAATGCAATCCATCATTACCCGTGATTATCCGACCACGGTAAAAGCGAACCAGTTAATCGACAACTTCCAGGAATTTATTGGCACTCAGCAGCTGATGTTACTGGATGAACAGGGAACGTATACAGCGCAGTCACAGCAGCGTCTTAAAGCGATCAGCGAACAGATTACGGTGATCCTCGGCGAGCTGAATACTGCGCTGCAGGATCCTGAATCACAGCGGGTTCTTGCTGAGATACGCGGTGTGCGTCAGCAGTATCTGGACTCGCGTTATCGCATTTTGCAGGCGGTGCAGAATAACGATCGGGCGGGCGCTATTCAGGAGATGATGACCAACACCCTGAAGCTACAGCAGGCCTATAAAGCCAACGTGCAGGCATTGATCGCGATTCAGAACCAGGAAATGCAAAGCGCAGGAGTGCAGGTCGAGGGCGATTTCAAATCGAACCGCCTGCTGCTGATCCTGATCACGCTCTTTAGCGTCGCGACCGGCAGCCTGATTGGCTGGTTTATCGTGCGCTCAATCACGCGTCCGCTGGGCGAGGCGGTGGATTTTGCAAAAGCCATTGCCGAAGGCGATCTGACCGGCAGCATCACGCCGCACGGTAAAGACGAAACCGGCCTGCTGCTGCATGCGCTGATGGAGATGAAAACGCGTCTGCTGGACATTGTGCAGCAGGTCCAGACCGGTTCGGAGAATATCTCGACTGCCGCCGCGCAGATTGTCGCGGGGAACCAGGATCTTGCCGCGCGCACTGAAGAGCAGGCCAGCTCTGTTGAACAGACCGCTGCCTCGATGGAGCAGATCACGGCGACGGTAAAAAACACCGCCTCACACACCGGAGAAGCAACTCACCTCTCGGCGGACGCCGCCATGGTGGTCAAAAACAATGGCGAGATGATGAAGCAGGTCACCAGCAAAATGCGCCTGATTAACGAGACCTCTAACCGGATGTCCGACATCATCGACCTGATCGATGCCATCGCTTTCCAGACCAACATTCTGGCGCTGAACGCGGCGGTGGAAGCAGCACGTGCGGGCGAGCACGGTCGTGGTTTTGCGGTGGTGGCAGGCGAAGTGCGTCAGCTTGCGCAGAAGAGTGCATCATCTGCCAGTGAAATTCGTCAGCTGATCGAAAGTTCTACCAGCCAGACGCAGGACGGGATGAACCTGGTCGAGAAAGCGAGCGAGTTGATTAACGGTATGGTCGGCAACGTGGAAGAGATGGACGTCATTCTGCGTGAGATCCGCCAGGCCAGCCATGAGCAGACGGAAGGGATCTCGCAGATTAACAGCGCGATCGGCCTGATTGATGCCACCACGCAGCAGAACTCCGCCCTGGTGGAGGAGTCTGTCGCGGCAGCAGCGTCCCTGAACGAACAGGCGATGCACCTGAAAGACCTTGTCCGCGTCTTCCGCGTGAGCGATCGCGTACTGGCTTAATCCAGCTGGGAGATCTCCAGCGCTGCGCGGTCGATCACGCCGATGATCTGCTTAAGCTGCGCATCGCTGAGTTCGCCCTGGTTCACCTTCAGGTCTAACACCGCTTTGAAGTTATCCAGAGCCCGCTTCATTTGCGGGTTTTTTCTCAGCTGGAAGCCGACGGAGCGCGCTTTGATACGCGCCTGAATTTGCGCCAGCTGCTCCTGATTTTCATCCAGCCACTGCTGACCGGCCACGGTAATCGCAATTCTCTTGCGGCCATTCTCTTCTTCGGTGATGGTGATATAGGTCTGATCCTGAAGGTAATCGAGGGTCGGGTAGATAACGCCAGGGCTTGGGGTGTAATTCCCCTGCGTCATGTTCTCGATCGCCTTGATCAACTCGTAGCCATGGCTCGCGTTGTGGGTCAGGATATCCAGTATCACCAGACGCAGATCGCCGTGACCAAAAAAGCGTGGTCGGCGTCCGCCGCCGTCGTGTTCGTTTCGCATACTCACCCCTTCAAATTGATATATCTAAACTATATCTTAGATATATTCAGATGCAATCTAAAAGATCTTGCATTCTTGCTGATTAGCAATCATTATCATTTAAAATTGATTTAGATATATCGTATTCACCTGAGAAGGGTCTCACCATGACATCCACCCGTTACCCACAACGTGTTCGTAATGATCTCCGTTTTCGCAAGCTGGACGTGCTTCGCGATGAGCGTGTCAGCGCAGGTTTCCAGCGCATTGTTTTAGGCGGCGAAGCGCTGGAGGGCTTTAGCTCTCGCGGTTTCGACGACCATACAAAAGTGTTTTTCCCGGCCCCGGGGGCGACCTTTGTACCACCGGTTGTTACCGATGAAGGTATCGACTGGGGCGACGGTGTGCGTCCGCAGGCGCGAGACTATACACCTCTGTACGATGCCGAACGGCATGAGCTGGTGCTCGATTTCTTCATACACGATGGCGGCGTTGCCAGTCACTGGGCGACAGAGGCAAAAGTGGGTGACACGCTCACGATTGGCGGCCCGCGCGGCTCACTGGTTGTGCCGGAAGATTATGCCTGGCAACTGTACGTGTGCGATGAATCCGGCATGCCCGCGCTGCGCCGTCGCCTGGAAAGCATCGCAACACTGCCGGTTCGCCCGGACATTCATGCGGTGGTGACGGTCGGTGATGCGTCGTATCAGGACTATCTGGCCCATCTGAGCGCGTTCAACATCACCTGGGTTGTCGGCCACAGCGAACAGACGGTGGCCGAGCATCTGGCGGCGTTGACGGTGCCTGCGGAAGATTATTTTATCTGGCTGACCGGGGAAGGGAAGGTGGTGAAAAACCTGAGCCGTCAGTTTGAAACCGACGCAATCGACCAGCAACTGGTGCGTGCCAGTGCATACTGGCACGCTAAATAATCAGGCTGCGGACTCCAGCTGCGCTTCGCTCACCTGATGTTCGAGCGAAGCGCGAACGTCGTGCAGCGCTTTCTCCTGCTGGGCAAAGTAGGTTTCCATATTGCTCAGCGACGAGACCAGCAGCCAGGACTCCTCTTTCTCCAGCTCCGCCAGCTCGTTCACTAACGTGTCAATCTGCTCGCGAACCTGCGCCATTTTTTTGCGGATACGTTCCAGATCGTTCAGCCTGTCGCTGGCCATCAGCGGCTCAAAGCCCTGCTGCAGACGTGCCACCAGCGAACGAATGGCTTTAACGTCACCACGCTGTTTGGCCTGGTTGAGTTGCACCATCATCGCGTTGGCTTCTTCTTTCAGATCGTCAGCGACCAGGTCCGGATGGCAGAGCTTGCTCGCCTGACGCCAGAGACGCTTCAGTTCGTTCTGATCTTCCTCGGAGAGGTTCTTGCCTTTACGCAGACGCATTTCGGCATCGTGATGCTGCTCGCGATATTTCTCGTACTCTTCATTGGCCTCGTCGCGCGCCTGACGTGCAGGCTCTTCTTCGCGCGTTAAGCCACTCTCCAGCTCCAGCGCTTCGGCCAGCAGGTTAGCAATCAGATTGCTTTGCTGCTGCAGTTGCTTACGCGCCTCGGCGGCCTGTACGGAATCCGCAGGCAGATCGCGCCAGCGCTGGGTCAGCATCGCCAGCACCTCCACCGCCTGCGCCATATAGCGCTGGCAGCGACGGTAGTCTTCCTCACGTCGACGCGCCTCCGCCTGCTGACGTCGCAGGTTCAGCTCCGCCAGCGTTTTACGCAGGGCGAGGATCTGCTGCATCAGAGGTCCGAGGCGTGAGAAATAGAGATCGTTGAATTCATCGAGCTGTTGCACGCGGGCATTGCGACGGTCAATCAAATCCCTGAGGCGCTCTTCCAGCGCTTTCAGCTCCATCTTGCTGGCCGCCACCTGCGGGTCACGCCATTGCGTCATGGCGCGCTGGCCCTGTAGCCAGGCAGCGATCGCCGCCATGGCAACGGTATAGTTTTTCTGCTCAAGCGCCGCGACGATTGCCTGTAGCTCATCGTCAAACGCTTCATTTTTCAGCCGTGTCAGCTGGCTCTGGATGATGTCGTTGTCTTCCAGTTCAATCGCATTTTTTATGATTTCTAGCCGTTTGATCGGTGTGCTCATGATGCCTTTCGCTTTGGCGCTTAAGTATTTGAGTTAAGGTTAATTGTTGTAAACGCTACAGGAAATAATACACACGGATGATGATCGGCGCGATGGGGGATTTCTTTAGTTTTTAGGGTTTGTGAAGAAGAGTGGCACGAACAGGAAGCCGAAAGGCTGGCGGGGGAGCGTTGGCCCCGGTTCTTGTTCTGCCATTCCTGAAGGAATACCTAAGGCTGAATGCCCTGCATAGCGAAATCGAATGATGCTATACGAACCATACGTACCATACGACCCGCCATCAGTTCACCTCGCTGTAGATGCCCACCACACGGCCCAGTGTTTTTATCTCATCGATACCGCATTCAAAGGGGACTTTGCCGCCCGCGACGTGGAGTTTTTTCCCCGGCAGCAGGGTTAAATCACGAAGACTGATAGTGCCTTCAATCTCAACCAGCCATAGCCCGTCGGTTAATGACGCCCCTTTTTCAACAAAGTGGAGCTTTGCTTCAGACCGGACTGCAATACCGCGAGTGAGCGGTTTGCTAAAGAGATGTGAATCGATACTCAAAGTGGAATTTTCTTCCAGCTGACCATCACTGAGAGTGAATGTCACAACAGCAACGGGATCGCCAGGCGCAGGGTTACCTTCAAACTGGGCACCCTGTCCGGTCATCAACCAGCGCAGGCTGGCCCCTGTGTCCAGTGCACACTGTACCGCGAAGTCGTAGGAGATGGTGCCGCGCGCGTAGCGGTTCTGAAGGGAACTGGCGGCAATATTGAAGTGCCGGGCCAGCTGGATTTTTTGGGTAAAACCATATACCTGACAGATTCTATCGAGTAACTCTTCATTATTCACTTGAGAATCTAAAATCAAAATATATTCCTTTGGGTATTTACTAATACTCAATTGGGTATTAGTATCAATGCGAATTCGGGCAATCAGCGGCAGACGTTGGCAAACAGAGGCTAATGATTGCAGACATTATCAAAATGGGAATCATGCAACATGGCTTCTGAAATCGCAATCATCAAAGTGCCAGCCCTGTCGTTAGGCTGGCGCAGTTCGCTGCGCTGGAAAGCGGCGTAACGCGTAGGCCAATCCCGTTTTCAACCCGTTACGGGTGAGTAATTCACACAGTGTGAATCAACGCGAGGGACGTTATGGCAATAGAAGCGACACGTGCAACGGTCCCACTCAAGGTGGGGGCACGTCTTTCCGGGCTTAATCACGTGGCCGAACTGCGTGCCAGGTACTGGGGCGATAACGAGAAAGCGCTGGCGCGGTTTTTGGCCGAGATGCGTGATAAGCGCGATCCCAGTTTTGAGGAGAATAACAGGGCGCTGGCGGCCATCTTTTTCCTGGCTAAATTACCCGCCGCCCGTCACGAATGCGGTATCAACGAGCTGACGACTGAGGAGAAAAGAGCGCTTATCGGAGCCATGAATCATTTCCGTGCAGTCGTGAGTTTATTTCCTGAACGGCTGACCATGCCGCTTTAATCCACCCCAAAACGTAATGGCGTAAACCCGCCGGGCATTTTATTGCCTGAATTAAGGAGAATGAGTGATGCGAAATAGCGAAAACCGCACTTTTCTGAACGGGCGCGAGGAACTCCAGCGCCTGCTGGTGCAGGCGAAGATGGAGGAGCGCAGGGCGCGCGCACTCGCCGTCTCCCTGCGTCTGGAGGCATTAGCCAGTCACATCTATAAGACCGGAATGTGTGGCGAAGACGCAGCGGAACTGCTGTGTCACGAGGCTGCCCGTTACGAACGCGAATCCCAGGAGCTGCACTGATGGCCGATTTTATCGATCTGGCGCAGGAGCGTGAGCTTGAAGATCGCGAACGTCATATTAATAGCGCCCGCCAGCGATGCGCATCGCCCTCGCGTTTTACCTGCGAGGAGTGCGACATCCCCATCCCCGAGGCGCGGCGAAAGGCGTTACCTGGAGTGGCCTTATGCGTCACCTGCCAGGAGATAACGGAGCTGAAAAACAAACATTTCCGGGGAGGATAAGTTGGTGATGTCATTTGCTTATCCGTGGAATGAACCCCGATCGGCTATTGCCAGCCCCTACCTGACTCACCCCCAATTACAGCGTCGCGACCGTCTGTTCGCGGCGCTGCTGCAAGCCAGAAAAGCGCTCGCTCTGCAGCCTGACTGCGTGCGTTTTGACGTCTGGCGCACGGTTGATGCTCTTGAACTCCATCAGGGCAGCCTGCGAGCCAATGCCTTTTTGATTCGGTTCTGCAACAGGGTATTACCGCGTCTGCAGCAGGTCTCGGCACGGTATGCCTGTTCAGGTGTTGACCGTAACGTCTCCACCGCCGTTTTTGGTGGACACTTCGACACGCCGCTTTCGCAATATCTTGCATCGCGGATGGTTACGCTGATTGCCCGCTTCAACCGTCTCCCGGATATGTCCCGCGCCGATATTGATTTGCTGGCCGCTGACATCGCTGGCTTTATTCGTTCCGAGCTGGCGAATATCAATGACGCTGGCCTCGGCGAATTTCAAACCCTTCATGTCTGGTATCAGCGCGCTGGATTAATCACCCGCCAGTTCAATGTACTGCCTCCTCACTGGGAGCGCGTGTCGAAGATACTCTTTAACAAAGAGGACATTGCGCCAGCGGTGATCCGCATGTTTTCCGAAGACTGGTGGCGTGGACGACTGCGTCGCATGGCGGCCGCCTGGCGTGAGCATGTGCAGATTGCACTTGGAAACGTCAGCAAAAAGAAGTCTGCCTATGCGAGTAAACGCTGCATCACTGACTGGCGTGAACAGAAGCGGCGCACGCGTGAATTTCTTAAAGGTCTGGAACTGGAGGATGAAGAGGGCAACCGTATAAGCCTGATTGCCAGGCACGATGGCTCGGTGGCCAATCCCGCGATACGTCGCTGCGAACTGATGACCCGCATCCGCGGGTTTGAAAATATCTGCCATGAGCTTGGCTACGTGGGCGAGTTCTATACCTTAACCGCGCCGTCGAAATATCACGCCACCCTGAACACCGGCTATCGTAACGGCAAATGGAACGGGGCGAGCCCTGCGGATACACAAAGCTACCTGACAAAACTGTGGGCGCGGATCCGGGCAAAACTCCACCGGCAGGCGATTCGTCTGTTTGGCATCCGCGTTGCTGAACCCCACCATGACGGTACGCCTCACTGGCACATGCTGATGTTCATGCTGCCCGAAAACGTTGAGCGCGTTCGCCGCATTATGGAGGAATACACACAGGAGGAAGACGCTTTTGAACTGCAAAGCGATAACGTCAGAAAAGCTCGCTTTCACGCTGAAGCTATAGACCCGCAAAAGGGCAGCGCCACCGGTTATATCGCTAAATACATCTCCAAGAATATCGACGGCTATGCCCTTGATGGCGAGACTGATAACGAAAGCGGCGAGTTGCTTAAAGTGACTGCATCTGCTGTTTCGGCCTGGGCGGCGCGCTGGCATATCCGTCAGTTTCAGTTCATCGGCGGTGCACCGGTGACCGTCTACCGTGAGCTGCGCCGTTTGACTGATACGCAGGCCGCACACGGTCTGAGCGTAGAATTTGCGGCAGCGCATGACGCCGCGGACGCCGGAGACTGGGCAGGATACGTCAATGCACAGGGAGGACCGTTTGTCCGTCGGGATGCGTTGCAGGTGCGCACGCTGTATGAGCCCCGTGCCGAATACAATCAGTACGGCGAAGAACGTGTTTGTATTCGCGGCGTCTACGACGCCGCACTCGGCCCGGGCTCGCCGATTTTGACCCGGCTCACGCAGTGGAAAATTGTGCCGAAGCGTGCCGTTGATTTGGACGTTGACCTTAACGGCACCGCTGCGCGTTCTTGGAGTTCTGTCAATAACTGTACGGTGAGCGACGTCTCTCAACCCCTCAGCCGGCGTGCGAGACGCGCGTTAGCCGCACGCATAACCCTCCCCAGACCGGTTGCAAAGACTCCCTTTGTCTATGACAAGGATCCGCAGAACGGAGTGGCAGAGAGAGTGATTGATGAGATACGGCTCGCCACCGGAATAACGATCAGCCGGGGGGAAGCCCTGCATCTTATGGCGGGGGGCATTAGCCGTTTTAACGACAAATGGTGCCGGGGATCTGCAGACGGATCGCTATTTCCTGCGGCACCGTCTTATCAGCAAAAGGCCCGGAAAATCCTTGAACGTATGAGGTATTTAACGCATCTGATAAGCAAAGGGATTCGCTAATCTTCATCGATATCATGTACATACCTCGCATGGTTCTGATTTTTTGCTTCACTCTTTTTATGAATACATGCTACTGTATGTTTATACAGTATCTCGTGGTGGAGGTTGTGTGGACAGAGAGTTGAACGAGCAAGTCATGATTGAACGCGTCGAGATGATTGCGCGGCTGACGACAGAAGGAACGTGTCAGGAAAGAGATCGTGAAATTGCCCTGAATTTGATCGCTGAGATTGCGAGAGGAAATTTAATCAGGAACAACGCGTTTACCGTGGTTTTCTCAGCATCACCCGTTCCGGACAGAATCAAAAAAGAGGCCAGCGTACGGGTGAACATTACCCTGGATAAGGATCAGCTTATTGGTCAGTCCGTCGTGGAGGCGTTTCAGGACGAATTAACCCGCAGGATAAGATCCGTGTTTCCGTCAACGCTGGTTACCGTCAAAAAAGGATCCATGACCGGCGTGGAGTTGCAGGGGATTGAAAGAGAGGCCGATCGCGAAGCGCTGGACAATATCCTCCGGGAAGTCTGGGAAGACGAGAGCTGGCGCTAGGCCCTCTGCCATCTCACGGGCAGTCTGTTGTGTCCGCGATTGTCCATCCTGCAGCAATAGCAAAAAGGGCGCCAGCGCTGGAAACTCAACGGTACCTGGAAATCCGGATGTTGGGAGCGTCTGATGAAAATCTATGCAATGCAGGGGGACACGCTTGATGCCATCTGTGCCCGTTATTATGGGCGCACGGCAGGGGTGGTTGAAACCGTTCTGAACGCCAATTCTGGCCTCGCGGAGTTGGGGGTCATCTTACCTCATGGCACGCCGATAGACATGCCAGAGGTTGATAGCGCACCGACTAAAGAATCAGTGAACCTATGGGACTGAGTCTTGAGAAAATCACCACGTTTATCGCCTACTGGCTGGCCGTAGCGCTGGCCTGGTTCGGGGCGATGTCTCCTGAAAAAGTCGCGCTATACGTGGGAAGCCTCTGCGCCATTTTTACCGCGCTGACGAATTACTGGTTTAAGCGGAAAACCTATCGCTATCTGACCTCTCTTGGACTCGATAAGAAGAGTATTCGTGAACTCAATCATTAAGCGTTGCAGTGCCGCGGGCGTACTGGCCCTGGCGGTGCTGATGCCTGACTTCCGGTTACTGAACATCTCACCGGAGGGGTTGGCGCTCATTGCTGATCTCGAAGGGTGTCGCCTGTCGCCTTATCGTTGCAGTGCGGGCGTATGGACATCAGGCATTGGCCATACGTCAGGCGTCGTGCCGGGACGGGAAATTACAGAGCGTGAGGCGGCAGCGAACCTTGTTGCCGACGTGATGAACGTTGAAAGACGGCTGGCGGTATGCGCACCGGTGGAGATGCCACCCCGTGTCTATGATGCGCTGGTGAGTTTTGCCTTTAACGTTGGAACAGGGGCTGCCTGCCGTTCCACGCTGGTGTCATTCATAAAGCGTAAACAGTGGCCGCAGGCGTGCAATCAGCTTACCCGCTGGGTGTACGTCAATGGGGTCAAAAATGCCGGACTGGAAAACCGTCGAGCTCGTGAGAAGGCCTGGTGCCTGAAGGGGATGCCATGAAACCTCTCCTGCTGGTACTGGCCGTTCTGCTGGCCATCACGCTGTGGTTTCGTCATGACAACGTGAACCTGTCCCGCTCTCTTGCTAAAGCCAACCAGATCGCCCGCGATCAAAAAAACACAATCAACACGCTGCTTCAGCAGTTATCCGAAGCACAGCGGATTGCCAGGTCGAACGAAGATGCGCAGGTCAGGCTCCGCGAGGATCTTGCTGCCGTCGGCGAGGAGATGGCACGACGCGAAGCGGCTATCGGGAAATGGGTAAATGAAAATGAAGAGTTACGCCGCTGGTATAACGCTCAGCTGCCTGATGCTGTGCGCAGGTTGCACACCCGCGCCGCCTGCGCCTCCGCAGCACATTGTTTACAACGCCTGCCCGAAGGTGAGCGCCTGTCCGATGCCGGGAAGTGAGCCCATCACCAACGGCGATCTCAGTGCTGATATTCGTCGGCTTGAGCATGCCCTTATCGCCTGCGCGCTGCAGGTCGAAACCATAAAAGACTGTCAGGATAAACTCGATGCACAAACTCAACAGCCTGCGTCAGGCATTAATTGACGCCGTTCCTCAACTGAACGATCACCCTGATCATCTGCAGATGTCGGTGGGGAGCGGAAATATTGACGCCCGCCTCGCGTCCTCGCTCTCCTTTGAAAAAAAGTATGAACTGAAAGCGAATATCAGTAGCTTCGCCGGCGACAGCGAGGGGGTCTTCGTCCCGGTACTGGCCTGGCTGCGTGATAACCAGCCAGATATTTTTACCCTCGATGACGGGCGAAAAAACGGGTTTCTCTTTGGCGTCACCATCAACGACGATGGTACGGCGAATATCAGCTTTAGCCTGCAGCTCACCGAGCGCATTCTTGTTTCGCAGGAGCAGGGAACGTTGCATGCCACCTATTCCCCGGAGCCGCCGTTACCAGAGCCCGTCACACGTCCGCTGGAGCTGTACATCAACGGTGAACTGGTCAGCCAGTGGAAAGCGTAAGTTCACCACGCTGATGGCTGTCCAGCCATCAGCGTGAACGATTGTTGTTTCATCCCGCATAAAACCCCGTCTCGTTGCTGCCGATCCCCCTGAAGGGCATTCTCTTCTCATGAATACACTCACTTCCATGCACGGTATCGCTCGCGCGATCCGTAACCTGATTCGTATCGGTGTTGTCACCGATGTTGACCTCAACAGAGGGCTCTGCCGCGTCCAGTCCGGAGGGATGAAAACCACCTGGCTGAACTGGCTGACCTGTCGCGCCGGCCGTTCGCGCGTGTGGTGGGCACCGTCCGAGGGAGAACAAGTGCTGCTGCTGGCCATCGGCGGTGAGCTTGATACCGCCTTCGTGCTGCCAGGTATCTTTTCCGATGACCACCCGGCGCCGTCAGGTTCCCCTGACGCACTCCACGTCTCGTTCCCTGATGGGGCAGTTATCGAGTACGAGCCCGGGAGCGGAGCACTCATGGCCGCAGGCATTAAAACGGCTGACATCACAGCCTCTGAATCACTCACCGCCACCGTACCGGTGGTCCTGGTGAAGTCTGAGACGCGCATCACCCTGGATACACCTGAGGTGGTGTGTACCAACAAGCTAATTACCGCCTCTCTTGAAGTGCAGAAGGGCGGGGTAATGGCCGGCAATATTGAGCATTCCGGCGGTAAATTCACCTCCAATGGGGTGCAGGTGGACAACCATGCTCACGGCAGTGTGCAAAGCGGCGGAAGCTGGACTAAGGGGACGCAATGACGGTGCGCTACAGGGGAATGAACAGTCAGACCGGGCTCAGCATTTCAGAGGCTGAACATATCAGACAAAGCGTGCGGGACATTCTGGTCACGCCGATTGGCTCGCGGGTGATGCGCCGCGAGTACGGTTCACTGCTGGCGGCAATGATCGACAGGCCGCAGAGTCCGGCGCTGCGCCTGCAAATCATGGCCGCATGTTACTCCGCTATCCAGAAATGGGAGCCGCGGATCAGCCTGACGGCCATCACTTTCGAACGTTCGGAGAATGACGGGACGCTGTATGTCGATCTCACCGGCACCCGCCAGACCTCCGGACATTCCTTTTCTATCACTATTTCATTGAGTTAAACGCTATGGCTATTGTTGATCTGAGCCAGCTCGCCGCGCCGGATGTCGTGGAGGAGGTGGATTACGAAACGCTGCTGGCAGAACGAAAGGCCACTTTTGTCTCGCTCTATCCCGAAGAAGAGCAGGAGGCAATTGCACGAACGCTGACGCTTGAGTCAGAGCCGATTGTGAAACTGCTGCAGGAGAATGCGTATCGGGAAGTTATCTGGCGCCAGCGCGTTAACGAGGCAGCGCGTGCGGTCATGCTGGCCTACGCCACCGGTAGCGATCTCGACCAGCTTGGTGCTAACGCTAACCTTGCGCGTCTGGTGATAACGCCTGCCGACGACATGACGTTTCCGCCCACGCCGGCAGTGATGGAGTCTGACACCGACTTTCGTTTGCGCATCCAGCAAGCCCCGGAAGGGCTGAGCGTGGCGGGATCGACGGGGGCTTATCAGTTCCATGGTCGCAGCGCGGATGGCCGGGTAGCGGACATCTCTGTCATCAGTCCTCAGCCTGCGAACGTTACCGTCTCCGTGCTGTCCCGGGAGAATAACGGCGTGGCGTCTGAAGAGCTGCTGGCCATTGTTCGCAACGCGCTGAACGATGAGGACGTCAGGCCCGTTGCCGATCGTGTGACCGTCCAGTCCGCCAGCATTGTCGACTACCGCATTGCGGCTTCTCTTTTTCTCTTCCCAGGTCCCGAAAGCGAGCCAGTGCTCAACGCGGCAAGGGCCCGGCTGCAGGCCTATATAACGGCACAGCACCGGCTCGGGCGGGATATTCGTAAGTCCGCCATTTACGCTGCACTGCATGTTGAGGGTGTACAACGCGTCGAACTGACCGCGCCTGCGGCCGATATTGTGCTTGATGAAACCCAGGCCTCATGGTGCAGCCAGTACAGCGTAACCGTTGGGGGAAACGATGAGTAATGCCCGATTGTTACCGGTGGGGTCGTCGCCGCTTGAGGTCGCGGCGGCGCGCGCCTGTGCCGACATTGAGAATACCCCCGTCCCGCTTCGTCACCTCTGGAATGCCGACAGCTGTCCGGCAAATCTGTTGCCCTGGCTGGCGTGGGCGTTTTCGGTTGATCGCTGGGATGAAAACTGGCCGGAGGCCACCAAGCGCGATGTTATCCGCAATGCATGGTTTATCCATGCACACAAAGGAACGATCGGCGCAGTACGCCGCGTGGTGGAGCCACTTGGCTATCTGATCAACGTGACGGAGTGGTGGCAAACCAACGACCCGGCAGGCACGTTTCGCCTGGACATTGGCGTGCTGGAAACCGGCATCACCGAAGAAATGTATTACGAAATGGAGCGGCTTATTGCTGATGCAAAGCCTGCCAGCCGACATCTTATCGGCCTCAATATCATTCAGGACGTTCCGGGCTATCTCTATACCGGTGCCCTGAGCTATGACGGCGACATCATCACGGTTTACCCCGGATAAGTGAGATCACAATGACAGTGAAGTATAAAACGGTTATCACCAAAGCCGGCGCCGAAAAACTGGCTGCCGCAACCGTCCCGAACGGGAAGAAAGTGAATTTTACGGCGATGGCGGTGGGTGATGGCGGCGGGCAACTCCCGACGCCAAATGCCAGCCAGACGAAACTCATCAATGAGGTCTGGCGTCATGCGCTGAACAAAATCAGCCAGGACAAAAAGAATAAAAATTATGTCGTGGCGGAGCTGCTGATCCCTCCGGAGATCGGCGGGTTCTGGATGCGTGAAATGGGGCTCTATGATGATACCGGGACGCTGATTGCTGTCGGCAATATGGCTGAAAGTTACAAACCTGCACTCGCTGAAGGATCGGGACGTGCGCAGACTGTGCGTATGGTCATCATGGTGAGTGATATCGCTTCGGTTGAGTTGACGATTGACACCTCAACGGTGATGGCGACGCAGGATTACGTCGACGACAAACTTACCGAGCACGAGCAGTCCCGACGCCATCCTGATGCTTCTCTGACGGCAAAAGGTTTTACTCAGCTCAGTAGTGCGATCGACAGTGTCTCTGAAGTCGTTGCCGCGACGCCAAAAGCGGTGAAGGTCGCGTATGACCTGGCTAAAGGGAAATATACAGCTCAGGATGCCAGCACGGCACAAAAGGGTATCGTCCAGCTCAGTAGTGCGATCGACAGCGTGTCTGAGGTGCTGGCCGCAACGCCTAAAGCGGTAAAGGCCGCCTATGACCTGGCCAAAGGAAAATATACGGCTCAGGATGCCAGCACGGCACAAAAAGGTATCGTCCAGCTCAGCAGCGCCATTGACAATGTATCTGAGACACTGGCCGCGACACCGAAAGCGGTGAAGGCTGCGTATGACAATGCTAATGGACGCGTGCCGTCAGGGCGTAAAGTAAATGGGCGGGCATTGACTAGCGATATCAATATTACGGCACAGGATATTTTTAACGGTCAGGCAGTGGGGATTGGCAATGCTGAAGATTTGAATGCCTACACCATGCCGGGACTATATTATCAGCCAGCGAATGCACAGGCCCAAACGGGTAAGAATTACCCAGAGTCGAATGCCGGTTCACTTGAGGTTTATAAACACGCGGGTATTACGCAGGTTTATCGGATATACAACAACTCTCGCGCTTACATCCGCACGCTCTACAGTGGAACGTGGTCAGCCTGGACTAAACAGTATGATGCTGTAAATAAACCAACCGCTGGTGAAGTTGATGCTGTTTCAGCATCACAAGGCGGAGCATTTCAGAGAACTGTAAATTTTAATGGCGGTCTGAACGTGCGAAGTGCTACCGGGATTTTTTCTGGGGGCGATGCAGCAAGTTTTTCTGATAACAATATGCTATTGAAATCGTGGTATGGGATTGGATTTTATTGCACCTTAACCTCAGCAGGTGGTCCAGAAGCGGGTATTACAGGGTACATCAATACCCGCAACGGTCGCCTTGAGATGAAGGAGCGAATCATTCCAGGCGATTATGCCAACTTCGATGAACGATATCTCAAGTTAGCTGGGGGGAGGCTTAGCGGGAATCTGGAGATTAATAATAACGCGCCCATCATTACTTTTTCTGAATCCGATACTGGGAAAAAGTATTTTATAGTTGCTGATGGGAGTGGGTTTCGTATTAATGAAGATTCAACTGGCGGTAATTTTGTTATTTCTTATGCCGGGGCAAGCAAGCAACTAAGAACAATTGGTCAATTTGTGCCTGGTGATTATGCCAATTTTGACGCCCGCTATTACACGAAAGCGCAGTCAGATGCCGGTTATATGCCTAAAACCAGTGCGTATACAAAAACCGAAAGTGATGGACGTTTTCAGGCGAAAGGCAGCTACACACCTGCTGGCCAGGCTTATACCAAAGCTGAATCGGATGCTCGTTATGGAACGGGAAGAACCACGACGGGTAACAATAGCGCTTATTACACCCATGGCAATGGCACTGTTTTTATGCAGGCAGTTAGAAGTATTGCAGTCGGCAATAACACTGCTGTGACTGTCACCCTGCCAACGTCATTCCCTAATGGTATTTTAGGTACTGGCGTCAGTTATTTTGGAAGCGGTGGTAATAATTCCGATTCATTTTATCTTTGCACACCTGTTGGGAAAAATCAGGTCAAAATAGAAACGCATAACTGTAACGGTACATTTTCATTAATTGTGGCAGGCTATTGAGATGAAAAAATATTTTAGTAACTCAGATAGCAGCTTTTATCTTGAAGACACTATTCAGGTTTACGAAGCTCAAGGTATTGCTGTTCCTCCAGATTTGAAGGAGATCTCAGAACAGGAATACGAATCTTTCATGGTATCACCTGACAGGATGACTCCTCATTACAATGTTAATAAAAGTTGCATGGAATGGGTTGAAATTGCCCCGCCATCACATGAAAAGTATATTTATAATGCCCAGTCAATGAAGTCGAGGTTATTGTCTCTGGCGACACAAGCTATCTCACCTCTTCAGGATGCCGTTGATTTATCTATGGCGACTGAAGCGGAAATTCTCTCTTTACAGCAGTGGAAGAAATACCGGGTATTGCTTAATCGTATTGATACCAACAACGCACCAGATATTATCTGGCCTGACGCTCCGTCTAACAATTAACACAAAGCCCGCGTATGTCGCGGGCTTCATTTTTTCTTTCTTCTAAACACTAACCCATCATTACACTCTATCCTTCCCCGACAGCAACCGGCATTGTCATATCTACATTTTTCGCGAGATAAGATAAAAAACTTTCATGATTGCTTTGAGTAAGCATTTCGCCTTTTTTTAAACGCTACCGTCAATATTTTTTTCTGGCAAACCTACGTCCTGCCATTATGCGTTGTGCTGTAACTTCACCAACGGCATTTCATTTCTAATATTTCGAACTCACCACAAAATGATGACTCCACTACACCACGGAGTTAAACGGATGGGCGACTATCATCACGGCGTGGAAGTCATCGAAATCAACGATGGCACCCGCACCATTTCCACCGTCTCGACGGCAATCATCGGCATGGTCTGTACGGCCAGCGATGCGGACGACAAGACATTTCCTTTAAACGAGCCTGTGCTCATTACCAACGTGCAAACCGCGATTGCGAAAGCCGGGAAAATGGGGACGTTGTCCGCTTCCCTGCAGGCGATTGCCGATCAGTGTAAACCGGTTGTTGTTGTCGTGCGTGTCGCTGAAGGCACCGCTGATACCGCTGAGGAAGCACAGAAAGAGACTATCTCTAATATCATCGGTACAACCGATGAAAACGGTAAATATACCGGTCTGAAAGCGCTCCTTACCGCGAAAACGGTCACTGGCGTTAAGCCACGTATTCTCGGTGTTCCGGGGCTGGATTCGCAGGAAGTGGCGACCGCGCTGGCCGCCATGTGCCAGAGCCTGCGCGCGTTTGGCTATGTCAGTGCATGGGGTTGTAAAACCATTTCAGCCGCTATCGATTACCGCAAAAACTTCAGTCAGCGCGAGTTGATGGTGATTCACCCTGATTTTCTGGCGTGGGATACCACCACCAACACGACGACCCACGCCTGGGCCACTGCACGTGCTCTCGGCCTGCGCGCCAAAATCGACCAGACGATTGGCTGGCACAAAACCCTGTCCAACATCGGCGTTAACGGTGTCACAGGTGTAAGCGCCTCCGTGTCCTGGGATCTGCAGGAACAAGCGACCGATGCGAACCTGCTTAACCAGGCCGGCGTCACCACGCTTATTCGTAACGACGGCTTCAAATTCTGGGGCAACCGTACCTGTTCAGACGATCCGCTCTTCGTCTTTGAAAACTACACCCGTACCGCGCAGGTGTTGGCCGATACCATGGCCGAAGCACACGCATGGGCAATGGATAAACCCATTACGCCAACGCTCATCCGCGACATCGTTTCCGGTATCAATGCCAAATTCCGTGAGCTGAAAACCAACGGCTATATCGTTGATGGCACTTGCTGGTATGACCCGGAATCAAATGATGCATCGACCCTGAAAGCAGGGAAATTGTACATCGATTACGACTACACCCCTGTCCCGCCGCTGGAGAACCTGACCCTGCGCCAGCGCATCACCGATACCTATCTGGCAGACCTGTCCGATTCGGTTAACAGCTAAGGAGCTGAAGCATGGCGTTACCACGCAAACTTAAATATCTGAACATGTTCAACGATGGCCTGAGCTATATGGGCGTTGTTGAGTCTGTCACCTTACCGAAGCTCACCCGCAAACTGGAGAAGTATCGCGGCGGCGGTATGCCGGGATCGGTCTCTGTCGACCTCGGCCTGGACGATGATGCCCTGGCGCTTGAGTGGACCATTGGCGGTCTGCCGGACGTCGCGCTGTGGGCACAGTATGCCTCTCCGGGCGCGGACAGCGTGCCTCTGCGCTTTACCGGCTCCTTCCAGCGTGACGACACGGGCGAAATCTCCGCCGTCGAAATCGTCATGCGAGGCCGTCATAAAGAGTTTGATGGTGGTGAAAACAAGCAGGGCGAGAGCGGCACCACCAAGATGTCCACCGAGTGCGCTTACTACCAGCTGACCATCGATGGCAAAGAGATCATCGAAATTGACATCATCAACATGGTGCTGAAAGTCGACGGCGTCGATCGTCTGGCGGAACACCGTAAGGCGATTGGCCTGTAAACCTTTAACCGGCCGGGACTGCCGGCCGGTAAGTTAACTTTCTGAAGAGTAACGAAATGGAAAATATCAACGAGACCGTCATTAACGAAAGCGAAAACCCGAACACCATTACGCTCGACACTCCCGTTCTGCGCGGCGAGCAAAAAATCGAAAAGGTGACCGTCGCAAAACCCAACGCGGGGACCCTGCGTGGGGTATCGCTGGCGTCGCTGGCACAATCTGACGTCGATGCGCTGATTAAAGTGCTGCCGCGAATGACCTCTCCGGCCCTGACCGAGCATGAGATTGCGCGTCTGGATGCTTCCGATCTGCTCTCTTTTGCGGGCAAGGTGATCGGTTTTTTGTCACCGGCTTCGGCTCGCTAACATTTCCCGGAAACCTGTCGGTCGATGATCTGATGGCGGATATCGCGGTGATCTTTCACTGGCCGCCGTCAGAGCTGTACTCGCTGAGCATGACCGAACTCCTTATATGGCGCGAAAAGGCGCTGCAGCGAAGCGGAAACTACCATGAGTAATAATGTCAGACTTCAGGAGTTGCTTAAGGCAGTCGACCGGGCAAGCCGACCGCTTAACGCTATCCAGAACGCCAGTCTCTCTCTCGCGGCCAGTATCCGCGATTCTGAGGCGGCGTTGCGCGCGCTTGATGAACAGGCGGGCCGCATTAACGGCTTCAGAAAAGCCAACGAACAGCTCGCCGTGACGGGGCAGTCTCTTGCCCGGGCGAAACAGCAGACTGCGGAGCTGGCGCTCCAGCTCAAAAACACCCAGAACCCAACCCGTGACCAGGCGGATGCGCTGGCGGCAGCCCGCCAATCAGCCGCCGCGCTTAAGCTTGAGTACAACAATTTACGCCAGTCAGTGCAGCGCCAGCGCGGTGAGCTGGCGCTGGCAGGGATTAATACGCGCACGCTGTCGTCAGATGAGCGTCGTTTAAGACAGCGTATCAGCGAAAAAACGCTACAACTAAATCGACATAAAGAGGCGCTTGCCAGGGTCAATCAGCAACAGGAGCGGCTTAATACCGTTCAGAACCGCTACGAGTCTGGCAAACGTGTTGCCGCGGGTGTGCAGCAGTTTGCTAATGCGAGCGCAGGAATGGCAAAGGCGGGCTTTAATCAGACGTCCCGCTTTATTGCCCCAGGCATCCGTTTTGAAAAGCAGATGTCTGCCATACAGGCAAGCCTGGGTCTGCAGAAGGGGGATACCAGGCTGGAGGCCATTCGCCAGCAGGCACGGGATGTCAGCGTCAGTACAGGAACCTCTACAGATGTTGTTACCCGGGCGCAGGGCGAGCTGGCCCGGTCAGGCTATGACGCCGACGGGGTGGTGGCCGCCACTGTGCCGACGGTCAACCTCAGCCTCGCTGGGAATATTGATGCCGCCAAAGCGGTCGACATCATCCGCAGCACGCAGGCCTCGTTTAACCTGGCGAATACGGATGTTGAACGCGTTGCAGATGTCCTTACCCGCGGTTTCACTGCGTCAAATACCAGTCTCACCGAACTGAGTACCGCCGTTGCATCCGCAGCACCTGCCGCCGGAGAAGCCGGCGCCAGCCTTGAGGAGACCACCGCGCTGCTTGGTATTCTGATGGAAAAGGGGATGAAAGGGGCCGATGCCGGCGCAGAGGTTAGCGCTATGTTGAGCCGCCTGCAGACGCCGGATGGGCAGCGTTCTGCAGCGCTGAATGAACTGAAGGTGCAAACCCGGGATGGCGAGGGTAATCCACTGCCGACAGAGAATATCCTCAAGGCGATCTCTGCCTCATTCGAAAACAGCAAAATCGGTGCGGCTCAACAAACGGAATACCTGAAGACCATTTTCGGTGCGGATGCGATGCAAGGCGCAGGCGTACTGGTTTCAGCGGCTGGGAATGGAACACTGGATAACAAGCGCCAGACACTCCAGGGCGCGAGGGGGAGCACCGCGCTGACAGCCTCGGTTCAGGGCGATAACCTCGAGGGTGATATCAGCAAGTTCCAGGCTGCATTAAACGGCCTGAAGATTGATGTCTTTGATAAGGCCGAGGGTGCCCTGCGCACGCTGATCTCAACCGCGACCGGATGGCTTAGTACGCTCTCTCTCTGGGTCAACGCTAACCCTGCACTGACGCAAGCCCTGGTCAGCGTGGTTATGGGCGCACAAGCCTTTGCCGGTGTCCTGGGCACGCTAGGTATGGTGGTCTCCCCCATTGTGTCAGGCCTGAATCTGGTGATAACCGCTGCCGGGATGCTGGGCACGGTATTCAGCGTAGTGGGGGGGAGCATCATGACGGTGCTGGGCGCCCTGAGCTGGCCCGTTATTGCTCTCGGAGCGGCAATTGCCGCCGGCGCTTTACTGATTCTTAAATACTGGGAGCCCATTAGCGCCTTCTTTGGTGGGGTGATTGAGGGGCTTTCTGCGGCCTTCGCGCCGCTGGGCGAGCTGTTCTCTCCGCTGTTACAGGCCTTTGGTTTCATTTCAGAAAAACTGGGCGGGATCTGGCAGTGGTTCATCGATCTGATTGCGCCGATTAAGGCGACGCAGGAAATGCTCGACAGCTGCAAAAATGTCGGCGTGGCGTTCGGTCAGGCACTGGGTGATGCGCTAATGGCGCCGCTAAATCTTTTTAACAGCCTGCGCGGCAAGACCAGCTGGCTGCTGGAGAAACTCGGCGTCATAAAAAAAGAGTCGGGCAATATCGACTCGGCTGTACCGAAAGAAGGCACATCCTCTGCTGACGCCGGCAGTGCCTGGGACCCGGCGTCACCTGTTTACAGCGGCTTCATGGGATATCAGCCGATGGCAGCAGCGGGAGGGCGTTCTTACATCGATCAGAGTAAAAGTGAATACAACTTCACGCTGCAGGGGAGCGCAGTCTCCGGAACGGATCTGACTCGTCAAATCCGGGAGGCTATAGAGAGCAGTGAGCAGGTAAAAGCGAGACGGCAGCAATCCAGCTTTATGTATGGTTAAGGAGAGAGAAAATGTTAATGGTGCTGGGTCTGTTTGTCTTTGAACGACGAACCTTACCGTATCAGTCAATGGTATTTACAAAAGACTACCGCTGGGCATCCAACGAACGCATCGGGAAACCCAAAGCCTGGCAGTACCTTGGCGAAGGTGAGACATCCTTTAACCTTTCCGGATTACTTTATCCGGAGCTCACGGGAGGGCGGCTTTCTCTCAAGGCGGTTGAGCTGATGGCGAATGAAGGGCGGGCATGGCCGTTGATAGACGGTACCGGCATCATTCACGGCATGTTTATCATTGAGAAAGTCACGCATACGCATTCGGATTTTTACAGCGATGGCACTGCCCGGAAAATTGATTTTACCCTGGTACTGAAACGCGTGGACGAATCGCTGATGACGACGTTTGGCGACCTGAGAACGCAGGCCTCAGAGCTGGTGGAAAGCGCACGTAATAGCATTGGAGGGCTGGTGGGATGATCACCGAAATGAATATCCGAGCGGGTGGGAAAATCGCCCCTGATTTCATGCTTAAGCTTGACGAGCGCGATATCACGCAAAACTTCAGCCATCGTCTTATCAGTTTGACCATGACCGACAAACGTGGGCTGGAAGCCGATCAGCTGGATATTCTTCTGGATGATTCCGACGGGTTGTTAGACCTGCCTGCCCGGGGGGCAAGACTGTCCTTATGGCTGGGATGGGAGGGAACACCGCTCCAGCCGAAAGGGGACTTTACGATAGATGCGATTGAATTCCGGGGCTCCCCGGACACGCTGACCATCCGGGGATGCAGCGCAGATTTTCGTGGGAAGCTCAACGTGCGGCGCGAACAGTCGTGGCATGACACGACGATCGGCGCGATAGTCAACACCATTGCTCAGCGTAACCAGTTTACCGCCAGCGTCGGGGCGGGACTTGCATCCATCGCCATTTCTCATATCGATCAGTCACAGGAGACTGACGCGGCGTTTCTCTCCCGCCTGGCCGAACGTAATGGTGCATTTGTTTCAATCAAAGCCGGGAAGGTTATTTTTATGAAAGCGGGCCATGCCGTGACGGCCAGTGGCACACCGCTTCCCTTAATGATGATTGAACGTGGGGATGGCGATCGGCACCTTTTTTCCGTCGCTGACCGTGAAAATTATTCCGGCGTGACGGCCAAATGGCTGCAAACGCGTGACCCAAAACAACAAAATGCTCAATTGAGTATTAATCGTCAGCCCGGGGGGCAGCCGACAGAAGGACTACAGCATCCGGATGCCGCTGCACCGGTAGCGGGAGCAGGAGGCAAGGCAGAGAAGCCGCAAGAGAGGCTGGTGGGGTCGGCGGAAAACGTTTTTGAGCTCACCACGGTTTATGCCTCTGAAGAGCAGGCGCTCAGGGCTGCGGAGGCGAAGTGGCGCGCGCTTCAGCGGGGTACCGTGAATTTTTCTATCCAGCTGGCGCTGGGACGTGCCGATCTGTATCCCGAAACGCCGGTGCTGGTCAACGGCTTTAAACGGGTCATTGACGAGCAGGCGTGGATTATCAACGAGGTGGTTCATACTCTCAGCGATAGTGGATTTACCACGCAACTTAAGCTTGAGTTGAACGTCGCGGATGAAAAATTTTCTATCAAAATTGAGTGATATATTTGCTATTGTGTTCTTTTTGGGTATTATCTATTCACAAATTGTGAATTACGTGGAGGGGTACATGTTTCATTGTCCTAAGTGCAAGCATTCCGCGCATGCGCGTACCAGTCGCTATTTAAGTGAAAATACCAAAGAGCGCTATCACCAGTGCACCAATGTGGACTGCAGCTGTACGTTCGTGACGATGGAGTCCGTGGAGCGTCTGATTGCGACACCTGGCGCCGCTGAGCGTGTCCGAACGGCTTCGCAGACCCACGGTTAGCGACTTCGCCACCGGCTCAAAAAAATCAATAAAAAAGCCACTCAATCGAGTGGCTTAATTATTTGATTCTACAGCTAAATTTGGTGGCCCCTGCTGGACTTGAACCAGCGACCAAGCGATTATGAGTCGCCTGCTCTAACCACTGAGCTAAGGGGCCGTGGCGGTGAATTATAGAGGAACTCCCTTCAGCAATCCAGCCATTCACACCTGCCTGCTGTTTTTATAAACAATGCATAATCAATCCTTTATACTTCCATAAGGATGTATCAATGGGAGTAGAGATGATCAACGATATTCTGGCCCCGGGCTTGCGGGTGGTGTTTTGCGGGATTAACCCTGGGAAGTCCTCGGCGCACACCGGTTTTCACTTTGCCCATCCGGGGAATCGCTTCTGGAAGGTTATCTATCAGGCCGGGTTTACCGACAGGCTACTGAAGCCTGAAGAGGAGCAGCACCTGCTGGATACGCGCTGCGGGATTACCATGCTGGTCGAGCGGCCCACGGTACAGGCGAGTGAGGTGAACCTGCATGAACTGCGCAGCGGTGGGCGGGAGCTGATTAAGAAGATTGAAGATTATCAGCCGGCAGCGCTGGCAATCCTGGGCAAGCAGGCTTACGAACAGGCGTTCAGTCAGCGCGGTGCGCAGTGGGGCAAACAGGCCATCACCATTGGCGTCACGCAGGTGTGGGTGCTGCCGAACCCGAGCGGGCTTAACAGGGCAACGCTGGATAAGCTGGTGGAGGCGTATCGGGAACTGGATGAGGCCCTGGTTGTGCGTGGGCTGTAGGGCGGTGTTTCCTTGTCCCTGAGGGGGCGGAGAAAATGCAAAAAAAAAGCTCCCCAAAGGGAGCTTTTTCACTGACAGGATCGATTAATCGTCCAGGAAGCTACGCAGTACTTCAGAGCGGCTTGGATGGCGCAGTTTACGCAGCGCCTTCGCTTCGATCTGACGGATACGTTCGCGGGTAACGTCGAACTGTTTACCCACTTCTTCCAGCGTATGGTCGGTGTTCATATCGATACCGAAACGCATACGCAGCACTTTTGCTTCACGGGCGGTCAGGCCAGCCAGAACGTCGTGCGTTGCAGCACGCAGGCTCTCGGTCGTCGCAGAGTCCAGCGGCAGCTCGAGGGTGGTATCCTCGATGAAATCACCCAGATGCGAATCTTCATCATCACCGATTGGTGTTTCCATGGAGATTGGCTCTTTGGCGATCTTCAGCACTTTACGGATCTTGTCTTCCGGCATCAGCATGCGCTCAGCCAGCTCTTCCGGCGTTGGCTCGCGGCCCATCTCCTGCAGCATCTGGCGGGAGATACGGTTGAGCTTGTTGATGGTCTCAATCATATGCACCGGAATACGGATGGTGCGCGCCTGATCCGCGATAGAGCGGGTGATAGCCTGACGGATCCACCAGGTAGCATAGGTGGAGAACTTATAACCACGACGGTATTCAAACTTATCAACCGCTTTCATCAGACCGATGTTGCCTTCCTGAATCAGATCCAGGAACTGCAGGCCACGGTTGGTGTACTTCTTGGCGATAGAGATAACCAGACGCAGGTTCGCTTCAACCATCTCTTTTTTCGCACGGCGGGCTTTCGCTTCACCGATGGACATACGACGGTTGATGTCTTTAACCTGCTCAATGGTCAGGCCGGTCTCTTCTTCAATCTGATGCAGTTTCTGCAGGCCGCGGAACACGTCTTCTTTCACGTCGTGCAGTTTTTCAGACCACGGCTTGTTCATCGCGATAGCCGCGTTGAACCAGGTTTCGCTGGTTTCGTTGCCGGTGAAGAGGGTGATGAAGTTCTTCTTCGGCATTTTGCACTGCTCAACGCACAGTTTCATGATGATGCGTTCCTGGGTACGTACGCGATCCATCATCACGCGCATGCTGTTAACCAGGTAGTCGAACTGTTTAGGCACCAGACGGAACTGTTTGAAGACTTCAGACAGTTTCAGGATCTCTTCCTGTGCGGCTGCGTGGCTGCGACCTTTTGCTTTGATGGTGTCACGCGTGACTTCGTACTGGGTACGCAGCTCGGCAAACTTCTCGCGCGCCAGTTCCGGGTCGATGCTGTTGTCATCATCGGCGGTGTCGTCGTCGGCATCTTCCTCATCTTCGTCTTCGTCATCATCCATCTCTTCCTGAGACAGTTCAGATCCAACGTGAGTGGCGGTCGGTGCCATATCTTCTTCAGCGTTCGGGTCGACAAAACCGGTGATCAGGTCAGACAGGCGCGCTTCTTCCGCTTCAACACGATCGTACTGCTCCAGCAGATAGGTGATCGCTTCAGGGTATTCGGCAACAGAGCACTGAACCTGGTTGATCCCGTCTTCGATGCGTTTCGCGATGTCAATTTCGCCTTCGCGGGTCAACAGTTCAACGGTACCCATTTCGCGCATGTACATGCGGACCGGGTCAGTGGTACGCCCGATTTCAGATTCCACGCTGGACAGGACCTGTGCAGCAGCTTCTTCCGCATCTTCGTCAGTGTTGTTGGAGGTTTCAGCCAGCAACAGATCATCGGCATCAGGTGCTTCTTCCATCACCTGAATACCCATGTCATTGATCATTTGGATGATGTCTTCGATTTGATCTGAATCGACGATATCTTCCGGCAGATGGTCATTGACCTCGGCATAGGTCAGATAGCCTTGCTCCTTACCGCGTTGGACAAGAAGTTTCAGCTGTGACTGCGGGTTTTGCTCCATAAGACGGTATCCACACTTAATTCGTTTGATTGGTGTCGGCGATGGGGCTGCCAACCTTTAAAGCGAGGGCGTACTTATATTTGTGCCGCTGCCTCTCAGTGCGGCTGCCGGGGGCTTCCCGATCGATATTCGGCACTTAAGCCGTTGAATTCATTTTTTTGCCAGCTCCTGGTTCAGCATCCAGAGTTCCCGGCGTTCTTCGCTGCTTAAGCCGTGTGTGCGCTCGCGAGCTATCAACTCTTCCTGGCGCAGCTCAAGCATCGAATCAAACATATGGTTGAGTGAGTCGGTGAACGTTTTTTCTGCAATGTCCTTATCTGCTATATCGTCCCACATCGACAGTTTTTCAAGGGTAGCAGCCTCTTTTGTGCCGCGATAATGTTCTAAAAGTTGTCCGGTGGTCAGACCTGGCTGAGACAAACAAGTGTTGACCAATTCTGAAAATAAGCCAAGCCCGGGCAATTTTTCGTGGTTCAAACCCGCCAGCGATGGCACTTGCGGAGCAAGTTCGGGGTTTTGAACCAGTAACCCTATCAGTATACGCATGGTTGTGCGTTTTAGCTGAGGCGCGGGACGAACCGCACCGTTTTCAGACTGTTTAGGCATTAAACGTTCAAGCTGGCTGTCATCCAGAATGCCGAGCTTGTTGCCTAGCTCCTGACGCAGATAGATGCGCAGCGTTTCGCCGGGCACCTGACTGATTAACGGCAGCGCCAGCGTGCTGAGCTGCGCGCGCCCGTCAGGGGTACTCAAATCGACCTGCGGCATCAGGCTGTTAAACAAAAACGTGGAGAGCGGCTGAGCCTGCTCCATCCGCGCTTCAAACGCCGCTTTGCCCTCTTTACGCACCAGCGTATCCGGGTCTTCACCGTCGGGCAGGAACATAAAACGTAACTGACGCCCGTCGGTCATATAAGGCAGTGCGGTTTCCAGCGCACGCCAGGCGGCGTCGCGCCCTGCACGGTCACCGTCGTAACAGCAGATGACATTGTTAGTCACCCTGTACAGCAGCTGAATGTGATCGGCTGTGGTCGAGGTGCCCAGAGATGCAACCGCATAGTTGATGTCATACTGCGCCAGCGCGACGACATCCATATAGCCTTCGACGACCAGAAGGCGCGGAGGTTCCGCGTTATCCTTCAGCGCCTCATAAAGACCGTAAAGCTGGCGGCCTTTATGAAAAATATCGGTCTCCGGGGAGTTGAGGTACTTCGGCAGGGCATCACCCAGCACGCGACCACCAAAACCAATCACCCGGCCACGCTTGTCGCGGATCGGGAACATCACCCGTTCGCGGAAGCGGTCGTAGCTTCGTCCCTGGTCATTGGTGACCAGCATGCCGGCATCGATAAGAGACTTACGATCTTCGCTATTGCCGCCAAAACGCTTTAACACGTTGTCCCAGCCGGGCGGGGCGTAACCAATAGCGAAACGCGCAATCACATCGTCACTCAGTCCGCGCGCTGTCAGGTACTGACGCGCAGGCTCAGCAGCAGCGTGCTTAAGAGACTGTTGATAAAACGAGTTCAGACCATCCATCAGTTGGTACAGCGTCTGCCGTTGATGGCGCTCGATCTGGCTTGGCCCACTGCCTGCTTCATACGGCACTTCAAGGTTGTGCATCGCCGCCAGCTCTTCGACGGTTTCAACGAACTCGAGCTTGTCGTAGTTCATTAAAAAATCGACAGCATTACCGTGAGCACCACAGCCGAAGCAATGGTAAAACTGCTTTTCACCGTTTACGGTGAAGGAGGGGGTTTTTTCGTTATGGAAAGGACAGCACGCATGGTAGTTCTTGCCCTGCTTTTTCAGCTTTACCCGCGCGTCGATGAGATCGACGATGTCGGTTCTGGCTAGCAGGTCATTGATGAATACGCGTGGGATTCGTCCGGCCATATGCCCCAAAAATTTTAGTAACTCATAAACGAAAACAAGCCGCGCATTCCTTCCGGAAGCACGGCCTTACGACTACAACTCTGTCTGTCATTGAGGGCTGAGGCCCTCAATTGATTAGTACAGACGAGTACGGCGTGCGTTTTCGCGAGCCAGTTTCTTCGCGTGACGTTTCACAGCAGAAGCTTTAGCGCGCTTACGTTCGGTCGTTGGTTTTTCATAGAACTCACGACGACGAACTTCAGCCAGAACACCTGCTTTCTCGCATGAACGTTTGAAGCGACGCAGTGCAACGTCGAACGGCTCGTTTTCACGTACTTTAATTACCGGCATGTAACTCTCACCTTTGATAAATTCGGTTTGCCGCTGGCATCAACGCCAGCTTATTTCAAAATGGTGCGGAATTTTACTGCAAATGCTGCTGCTTTGTAAAGCACCGACGCGTTTTTGAAAGGGACTTTAATAAGGGTGAGGAGTATACACGAGGCTTCTTCCTGGGGCGAACAAAGTTTTACATCAATCCGCATTGGCCCTACACTGCGCGGTATTGAAACGAGGTAAAACAAGTCATGCGTGTACTGGGTATTGAAACATCCTGCGATGAGACCGGCATCGCCATTTACGACGACGAAAAAGGGCTTCTTGCCAACCAACTGTATAGTCAGGTGAAATTACACGCTGACTACGGCGGCGTCGTGCCTGAACTGGCTTCTCGTGACCACGTGCGTAAAACGGTTCCCCTGATTCAGGCGGCGCTGAAAGAAGCCGGGTTGAGCTCTATTGATATTGATGCTGTAGCGTATACCGCAGGCCCGGGCCTGGTGGGTGCGCTGCTGGTCGGCGCAACGGTGGGCCGTTCGCTGGCATTCGCGTGGGATGTGCCGGCCATTCCGGTTCACCATATGGAAGGGCATCTCCTGGCGCCGATGCTGGAAGATAATCCGCCTGCGTTTCCTTTTGTGGCGCTGCTGGTTTCAGGTGGCCATACCCAGCTGATTAGCGTAACGGGGATTGGCAAGTATGAGCTGCTCGGCGAGTCCATTGACGACGCAGCCGGTGAGGCCTTCGACAAAACGGCCAAACTGCTGGGTCTGGATTATCCTGGCGGTCCGATGCTCTCGAAAATGGCATCGCAGGGCACGGAAGGGCGTTTCGTCTTCCCGCGTCCGATGACTGACCGTCCAGGGCTGGATTTCAGCTTTTCTGGTCTGAAAACCTTCGCGGCCAATACCATTCGCAATAATGACGATAGCGAGCAGACCCGTGCTGATATCGCCCGTGCGTTCGAAGACGCGGTGGTCGATACCCTGATGATCAAATGCAAACGCGCCCTGGAAAAGACCGGCTTTAAGCGTCTGGTGATGGCCGGGGGCGTCAGCGCCAACCGCACGCTGCGTGCAAAACTCGCGCAGATGATGCAAAAGCGTGGTGGGGAAGTATTTTATGCCCGTCCGGAATTCTGTACCGATAACGGGGCGATGATCGCCTACGCGGGTATGGTACGTCTGAACGCTGGCGCGACCGCCGATCTGAGCGTCTCTGTACGTCCACGCTGGCCGCTGGCGGAGTTGCCGGAGGCGTAATGTCTGACCCTCTCCCGCCAGGGAGAGGGGATTTATACGGTTACACCCGCAACATCCCTTTCTCTTCCAGAAATGTCACGATCGTCGCCAGTCCGTCGCCCGCCTTCAGATTGGTGAAGGTCCACGGGCGCTCGCCGCGCATGCGGTTGGTGTCACGCTCCATCACTTCCAGTGAGGCCCCCACATAGGGTGCCAGGTCGGTTTTGTTGATCACCAGAAAATCGGATTTGGTTATCCCTGGGCCGCCCTTACGCGGGATCTTCTCCCCTTCAGCGACGTCAATCACATAGATCGTCAGGTCAGCCAGCTCCGGGCTGAAGGTGGCGCTCAGGTTGTCACCGCCGCTTTCAACGAAGATCAGGTCCAGATTGCCGAACTTTTCGCTTAACGCTTCCACTGCCGCCAGGTTCATTGAGGCATCTTCCCGGATTGCGGTATGCGGGCAGCCGCCCGTCTCCACGCCCACGATGCGCTCGGGCTCAAGGGCCCCCGCTTCGGTGAGAATGCGCTGATCCTCTTTGGTGTAGATATCGTTGGTCACCACTGCCAGGTGATAGGTGTCGCGCATTGCTTTGCAGAGTGCTTCCAGTAACGCGGTTTTGCCCGACCCCACCGGGCCGCCCACGCCCACGCGCAGGGGATGTTTGTAATCAGCCATGTTGTCTCCTCAGGAACGGAATAATCGTGAATATTGTGTTTCGTGGCGCGCAGAGGCGATGGCCGACAGCGGCGTTGCCGCACCCAGCGCGTCGTCGCCACGCAAAAAAGCCGGTTCAAGCCCGGCGGCAAAGTGGTCGCTCAGGTCGATAATCAGCTGCTGCGCCGCCTGTTGCCCGAACGGCACCAGCTTGACGCCCGCCATGACCGCGCTCTCAATCCAGCTGTAGCCCAGGCTCAGGGCCAGCTCATGGGCGCTAATGCCCCAGCGTACTCCGAGCCACGCCATGCCGCTGAGCTGGCTTTGCATAAACAGCGTCCGCCACTCTGCCGGACAGTCTGGCTCCCAGCTTTTGAGCAGGCGCGTAAAGGCCGCCCCGCGGTTGCGTTCCTCTTCACGCAGTTCACGCGTTTCCCGGCAGGCGAGAAGGTAGGCCGTCCAGCGTGTTGCCGTCGCCAAATCGTTTTGCTCGCACGCCTGATAAAGTCGGGAAAACAGCGGCAGATCGACACAGAAAAAGCTCTGCTCCATCTGCAGGATCTGCCAGTTTTTGAACGCCTCAGCATCGGGGACCCAGCCTGCTTCTACGGCCCACTCCAGCCCCTGCGACCAGGTGAATGACCCGACCGGAAGGCTGCTGCTGGAGAGCTGCATCAGGCGCAGCCGCTGGCGGACGTGCTCCATCAGCCCATCAGCGCCAGCAGCGCAGAGACAATCAGCCCGCCACCAAAGGTTTTACGTAACCCGTCGTGACGGCGCAGCAGCAACCCGGCGGCGAAGCTGGCGCACAGCACCGTGGCACTGGCAAACATAAAGCCGCTGGTGAAGAGCCAGAAGTTGTGGCCAGACATCTCTACCCCGTGCGCCCAGCCGTGGAACATTGCCAGCGCCGGCACGGCCAACAGCAGGCGATTTTCGGTTTTAAACATCATCGTGCCGCAGACCGCCAGCGAGGCGATAATCAGCATTTCCATGCCGCTAAAGCCGCCAAGCAGGCTGCCTGCAACGGCCCCGGCCAGCATCATGCCGAGAGTGGCGAGAGGCAGCAGCAGCTTGCGCCCGCTCAGGGCCGAAAGTACGCCCGCACCGGTTAGCATCAGCAGATGATCAAGACCCGTCAGCGGATGGAAAAAACCGGCCTGAAAGCTGTCTGTGCCGTGTCCGGGATGCGCCAGGGCAGGAAGAGAAAAGGCCAGCAGTAGCAGAGGTAAAAACGTACGCATGATGAATCCTTAATGTGAATGAGCGTGAGAGTGACTATGGCTATGACTATGGCTGTGGGCATCGCTGGTATACGCCCCTGCTTCCGGTTCAAACGGGAGGGTGGCAAATGTCACCTCGAGCCCGAACTGGCGCAGCATGTCATCGAGCACATGATCGTGGTGATAGCGCAGCTCGCCGGGCATGATCTGCAGCGGCACGTGGCGGTTGCCGAGGTGGTAGCAGGCGCGGGCGAGCAGGAACGGATCGTCGCAGCGCACCACGGAGACCGATTCCGGCGCGGCGATCACCTCGATCACCTCGCTGCCGTCGTCAGTGGTCAGCAGATCTCCCCCGCGCAGCAGCAGGCCGCGCGGCAGCATCAGCCCGGCTTCGCGGCCGTCATTCAGCGCCACGCGGGCACGGCTTTTCACCCGGACATCAATCGGCAGCGTGACGCTGGCGGTTATCGGATGGGCATGGTCAAGGCGTTGGGTCAGGTAGATCATCGTCACTCCTTAAAACAGGAAATAGCGTTGGGCCATCGGCAGAACGTCTGCCGGCTCGCTGGTAATGAGCTCGCCATCAACGCGAACCTCGTAAGTTTGTGCATCAACGGTGATGTTGGGCTGCAGGCTGTTATGGATCATGTCGGCCTTTTTCACCGTGCGGCAGTCTTTTACGACGGCTATGCCGCTCTGCAGGCTGAGCTGGTGCGAAATGCCCTTCGCATCGGCAGCCTGGGAGACAAACGTCAGCCGTGTTGCATGGCGTGCGGCACCCAGCGAGCCAAACATCGGACGGTAATGGACCGGTTGCGGCGTTGGGATAGAGGCGTTGATATCCCCCATCGGCGCGCAGGCGATCATCCCGCCTTTCACAATGGTGGCGGGTTTGACGCCAAAGAACGCGGGGGACCAGACCACTAAATCCGCCAGTTTCCCGGCCTCAATCGAGCCCACTTCATGGGCAATCCCGTGGGTCAGCGCCGGGTTAATGGTGTATTTGGCGATATAGCGTTTCACGCGGAAATTATCGTTGTTCCCGGTCTCTTCCGGCAGTGCGCCGCGCTGAACCTTCATACGGTGCGCCACCTGCCAGGTACGAATAATCACTTCGCCGACGCGACCCATTGCCTGGGAGTCGGACGAGGTCAGCGAGAAGGCACCGATATCGTGAAGGACATCTTCCGCGGCGATGGTCTCCCGGCGAATGCGTGATTCAGCAAAGGCGACGTCCTCGGCGATATCCGGGTCGAGGTGGTGACACACCATCAGCATGTCGAGATGCTCGTCGATGGTATTCACCGTGTAGGGCAGCGTCGGGTTAGTAGAGGAGGGCAGAATATTCGGGTGCGCGCAGGCGGTAATAATATCCGGTGCATGTCCGCCGCCCGCCCCTTCCGTATGGAAGGTGTGAATGGTCCGCCCGCCGATAGCCGCCAGCGTGTCCTCAACAAACCCGGATTCGTTCAGCGTGTCGCTGTGCAGCGCCACCTGAATATCCATCTCCTCCGCCACCGCCAGTGAGCAGTTGATGGCGGCCGGCGTCGCGCCCCAGTCTTCGTGGATCTTCAGCCCGATGGCACCCGCTGCGATCTGCTCGCGCAGGGCATCAGGGTTGGAACCGTTACCTTTGCCAAGCAGGCCGATATTCACCGGTAGTGTATCGGCCGCCTGCAACATCCGCGCGATATACCAGGGCCCTGGCGTACAGGTCGTGGCGTTGGTGCCTGCCGCTGGGCCCGTGCCCCCGCCAATCATGGTGGTTACGCCAGAGACCAGCGCCTCTTCCGCCTGCTGCGGGCAGATCCAGTGGATGTGCGTGTCGATCCCGCCGGCGGTGACAATTTTCCCTTCGGCGGCGATCACTTCTGTCGCTGCGCCAATCGGGATCGTGACCCCGGGCTGTATATCCGGGTTACCGGCTTTACCCACGGCAAAGATCCGCCCGTTTTTTACGCCAATATCGGCTTTAACGATCCCCCAGTGATCGATAATCAACGCGTTGGTCAGCACCAGATCCACGCAGCCGTCGGATGTCATCTGCCCCTGGCCCATACCGTCGCGGATCACCTTCCCGCCGCCGAATTTGACCTCTTCGCCGTAGACCGTGAGATCGTTTTCCACTTCTATCCACAGCTCGCTGTCGGCCAGACGCACTTTATCGCCAGTGGTGGGGCCGAACATATCGGCGTAGGCCTGGCGTGAAATTTCAGCCATTTTTCACCTCTCCCATCACCTCGCCGCGAAAGCCGAAAATACGCTGCGCGCCGCTGACCTGAACCAGCGTCACCTCGCGCTTCTGTCCGGGTTCGAAACGCACGGCGGTGCCTGCCGGAATATTCAGCCGATAGCCTTTGGTGGCTTCCCGGTCGAATTTCAGCGCCGGGTTAATCTCATAAAAGTGGTAGTGCGATCCCACCTGTATCGGCCTGTCGCCATGGTTTTCGACGATCACGTTTTGCGTGTCTCGCCCAACGTTGATCGCAATGTTTCCGGATTGGATCTGGTATTCGCCTGGGATCATTACGCGCTCCTTATACGATCGGGTTATGGACGGTGACGAGCTTTGATCCGTCCGGGAACGTCGCTTCCACCTGAATGTCGGGGATCATCTCCGGTACGCCTTCCATCACCTGGTCGCGCGTCAGGACGTGACGGCCCGCTTCCATCAGTGAGGCGACGGTTTCGCCATCGCGGGCGCCTTCCATAATAAACGCGCTGATCAGCGCGACTGATTCCGGGTAATTCAGTTTTACCCCGCGCGCAAGGCGGCGTTCGGCAACCAGCGCAGCGGTAAACAGCAACAGCTTGTCTTTTTCTCTGGGGGTCAGTTCCATAACGTTTCTCTTATGTCTGCCAGATACGCGGCGAACAGGCGGTTTTGGGGGTTAAAAGCGGGCGAAGCGACTGCCAGATATCGCGCATCACCCGCTGGCAAATCAGGTTGTCGTGGGAGAGAAAACGCACCGACAGCAGATCGTCTGTGAGCGTTGCCCCGGCAAAATGGCTCAGCGGCGTCAGCAGCTCGCGCACCATTTCGAGGTGCGCTTCCCTGGCCGGAAAGAACAGCAGCGTGCCGACCCACGGGAGACCTGCAACGGGCGTGAGATCGCCATTACTGAGGTGCTGACGTTCAATCAGCCGTGGCTCATCCTCGACCCAGATCTCAAGGCGGCTTTCCAGCGTGCCGTGGCTGAAGGTTTCGCCGATCACCGGGCGACCCAGACAGTACAATTCCCACGCCAGCAGCGTACTCGAAGCCTTCAGATGAAAAACGGAACGCAGGGCGGCATTCGCACCGGGAAAGATAATGGTGTCCTGCGGCAGCCACTCCAGCGTAGCCTCATCATCGAGCCAGAAGTGCTGATTGAGACAGGCCTGCGGGCCGCTGCTGCGATAGAACTTGCTCGCGCCGGGCATGGTGATCAGCGCATGGCTTTTCGCGTCCAGATGCACCGAAATATCCAGCGTATCGCCGCCGACTATCCCGCCTGGCGGGTGCAGCAAATACAGGTGGCAGGTGTCGCCTTCGGGATAAAAAGGTCGCTGTACGGTGAGGGGCCCGATGTGATGAGCAGCGTGCAGGAGGGTTTTCTCAGGGGTGTAACAAAACTGCAGGGCAAGCGATGCCTGCCAGCCTTTGTAAGAATTATCAGTGACCTGAGCTGCTAACATGCTGCATCCATCTGCTCATCATCGGGAGACGTTTCAGTATGCCCTGGCAGAAATGAAGGCTGTCATATGAGTCGCTTATGGATAAAAAAACCGGCTCAAGGAGCCGGTTGAGAAGGTTATCGATAATCCTCTGCATCCACATCATAGCCGGACGGTTCCCAGCGGATCGCCAGCAGCGAAGCCAGCCCGATAAACGGTGCCAGAGCGATCACCCAGAACACGGCGGTATCAAGCGAGGCCACCAGCAGCGGGAACAGAAACAGCGAGAGCGTAGAACTGCTGCGCATCAGCGTCTGGTTAAGGCCCACGCCCACGCCGCGCAGAGAGGTGGGATAGCTCAGGGACGCAAACGTCATGGTATGGGCACCGGGCCCAAATCCCTGACCGAACAGGAATAGCGCCAGCATCGCGACGGCGATAACGCCTTCCGATACGCCTTCCGGACGACCAGTCAGCGCCAGCCCCAGCAGAGCAACAAGCTGACAAACGTAGCCCGCCAGTGACATCCGCCACGCGCCGAAGCGCGGAACATAGCGCACCGCCAGCAATCCGCCGACGAAGGCAAACAGCAGGTTTAGCACCAGTGAGATCAGAATAGTGGTCAGCATCGACTGCACAAAGAAGCTGGAGATAATGACCGGCAGACCAAATGCGACGGCGTTATAGGCGAAAGACGACACCACCGAGAGCAGGGTGGCGAGCGTGGTACGTCGCAGATAGACGCCACGGAACAGGTTCAGATAGTTTGCCCACTTCGCCTTGTTGACCACCGGTGCCGGTTGATTAAGCGCATCCTGCGGCACGTGGGCGTTGATGTTATACGATTGCCGCAAGATAGCGGCCGCCTCTTTCAGGTTACCCTGATTCGCCGCCCAGACCGGGGACTCGCTCATGTAGCGGCTACGAATGGCGATAATCACCAGCGCAGGCACTGCGCCAAACCCCAGGATTAAGCGCCACAGCCAGTCGCTGTGACTTTCTGGCAGTACGGCGTAGAAGAATAACACCAACAGGTAAGAGATGCTGATTGCGGCATACCAGGTTGGACACCACATTGCGACGCTGGAGGCCTTGTTTCCGGGGCCTTTGAGCCTGGCGAACTCGCTAAGAAACGCCATCGCCACCGGCAGATCGATCCCCACGCCGAGGCCCATCACAAAGCGTGCGCCCGCCAGCGCATATTCGTTCGGTGCCAGTGCACAGGCGATGGCCGCTACCACGAAGAACAGCATGTCGGCCATAAAGACGCGGTAGCGTCCGATCTTGTCCGTGAGATAGCCACCCAGTAGCGCCCCGACAATCGCACCAAAGGTAATGGCCGAGGCCACCATGCCGGTACCGGCAGGGGTGAGATTAAATTCGCGGGTGATGTCTTTGATGCCGAACGCCAGCGCACCAAGGTCGTACGCATCGAGGAAAATACCGCCCAGCGCGATACCGACTACGATGCGGGCGTTGGCCCGACCCTGAGAACCGTCGTTGACCAGACGTGAAACGTCAGAGGCGTTACGTACCCACTTGATGTTGCCATCAGGCGAATGTCCTGCCGTTGAAAGGGGAGTTGTGTCTGTAATGTCTGCCATTTTCTTTTTGTGTGGTTGTGTTGTGTCATTAACAGTTACCACAGGCAGAGGGTGACCAAAATCACATTTGGTTATAAGGCATAACTAACCCCTTACGGGGCGTCTTTTTTCTTTCTCCTGAGCTTCGACCAGATTTTGGTCTCCTGGCGACGCCACAGGCGCTGAATATTATCGTGATGGCGCAGCAGGATGAGGCAGGAGAGCATCGACACCGGGAAGGTGAACTGCGGTTTGAACCACCAGACATAGAATGGCGCGATCAGCGCGCTGACGATGGCGCCCAGTGATGAGTAACCGCTCAGAAGAATGGTCAGTAGCCAGGTGCCGGCCATCACGCCGGTTAAGTCCCAGCCGATTGGGGCAATAGCACCAAAGGCGGTGGCGACGCCTTTACCGCCTTTAAAACCAAAGAATACAGGCCAGATATGGCCGACACAGGCGGCGATAGCAATGAGCCCCAGCCAAAACGGCGTTACGCCCAGCGCATACGCTCCCCAGACGGGTAACATTCCTTTCAGAACATCAAAAATCAATACCGCTACGGCTGCTCCCTTGCCGCCAATTCGTAGTACATTGGTCGCCCCCGGATTCCCGGAACCACTTTCGCGCGGGTCAGGTAACCCGGCAATGCGGCAGACCAGAATGGCGCTGGAGATTGAGCCGCAAAGGTAGGCGAGGAGGATCATTCCAGGCGCGATTGCACTCATAACGCTGTTCCGTTTTGAAAATGTATCTGTATTCTCAGCATCTGTGGATAATACGCATAATTCGCCGGAAGTGGTATCCGGTTTAGCCAAAAAGCAGGCAGGTCGTGATGGATATTGTATTTATAGAGCAACTTTCGGTAATCACCACTATTGGTGTTTACGACTGGGAACAGACCATTGAGCAGAAACTCGTGTTCGATATCGAAATGGGCTGGGATAACCGCAAGTCAGCAAAAAGCGACGACGTGAATGACTGTCTGAGCTACGCGGATATCAGTGAAACGGTTGTGGGCCACGTCGAAGGGCAACGTTTTGCGCTGGTGGAGCGTGTGGCAGAAGAGGTGGCCGAGCTGCTGCTGAGCAAGTTCAACGCACCGTGGGTACGCATCAAATTGAGCAAACCGGGCGCCGTGGCGCGTGCCGCTAACGTCGGCGTGATCATTGAGCGTGGCACAAATCTGAAAGGGAAGATTTAACGTCATAATAGCTAAACCATTTTAGGTTATACCGGTCTTAAAGCTGTATCTTTCACGGTTGTCCGCGTGGGACACCGTTTTTTTTATATCTTTTTAGGGGTTTATAGATGAGCGATATGCACTCGCTGCTGGTGGCGGCAATACTGGGTGTGGTCGAAGGATTGACGGAGTTTTTGCCGGTTTCCAGTACGGGCCATATGATTATCGTTGGCCATCTGCTGGGCTTTGAAGGCGATACCGCAAAGACGTTTGAAGTTGTCATTCAGTTGGGGTCTATTCTGGCGGTCGTTGTGATGTTCTGGCGTCGTCTGTTCGGGCTTATCGGTATCCACTTTGGCCGTCTTCCTCAGCGCGAGGGTGAAAGCAAAGGTCGCCTGACGCTTATCCATATTCTGCTTGGCATGGTTCCGGCAGTGGTTCTGGGCCTGGTTTTCCACGACACCATTAAATCGCTGTTTAACCCGATTAACGTCATGTATGCGCTGGTCGTCGGCGGTTTCCTGCTGATCGCGGCAGAACTGCTGAAGCCGAAAACGCCACGCGCGGAAGGTCTGGATGACATGACCTACCGTCAGGCGTTTATCATCGGTTGTTTCCAGTGTCTGGCGCTGTGGCCGGGCTTTTCACGCTCAGGCGCGACCATCTCTGGCGGGATGCTGATGGGCGTTAGCCGCTATGCTGCGTCGGAGTTCTCGTTCCTGCTGGCGGTGCCGATGATGATGGGCGCGACCGCACTCGACGTCTATAAAAGCATTGGCTTCCTCACCACGGGTGACATTCCGATGTTCGCCGTGGGCTTTGTCACTGCCTTTATTGTGGCGCTGATCGCCATCAAAACCTTCCTGCAGTTGATTAAGCGTATCTCGTTTATTCCGTTCGCGATCTATCGCTTTATCGTGGCGGCTGCGGTTTACGTGGTCTTCTTCTGACCGACGGCCCTCAGTCTTTAGGCTGAGGGCAATGCTTTTCCTTCCAGTCCGACACCGCCTGAATTCGACGTTTCGTCAGCTCTTCCCGGATTTCCGGTCCCTTGAAGCCCGCCTCGACAACCGCTTTAGTCGGTACCGCTTTTGCCACTTCCCACGCTGCGCGTAACAGCCGCCCCTGCGGATAATCGCAGGCTTCAAAACCGGTGCGGCCACGTACGTCGGCTTCGCTGGTCAACGCGATCTGCTCGACGCGCTGGGGTTTGCGCCATGCGTCGATGTTATCAAACAGCTTAACGATGGTGGCCGGTTTGAGGATCGGGAAGGTGTGGATCAGGTCGTGAAATTCCGCCACCAGTCTGGCGAGATCGCGGATCTCGTTGGGTACCCGCAGGCGCTGGCAAAGCCCTTCGACCAGCTTCACCCCGGCAGGACCGTGGCCATGGTGGCGCGGCCACATGGCTTTTGGCGTTAATCCTTTGCCGAGATCGTGGCACAGCGTTGAAAAACGCACATCCACCTCGGGGCTGAGCATGGCAGCCATACTCAGGGTCATCAGGGTATGCACGCCGGTATCGATTTCCGGGTGCCATTTCGCCGGGGCGGGCACGCCGAACAGCGCGTCAATTTCCGGGAACAGCACTTTCAGTGCGCCACAGTCACGCAGCACCTGGAAAAAGACCTGCGGGTTGCGGGTAGTAAGGGCGTTTTCCGTCTCTTTCCAGACGCGCTCTGGCGTGAGGTGGGCCAGTTCGCCCGCCTCGGTCATGGCGGTCATCAGTGCCAGGGTCTCATCGGCAATGCGGAAGCTCAGATGCGCATAACGCGCCGCAAAGCGCGCCACGCGCAGCACGCGGAGCGGATCTTCAGAAAACGCCGGGGAGACGTGACGCAGCAGTCGATTACGCAGATCGTCCTGACCGCCATACGCGTCAATGATCTGGCCGTCTTCGTCCTGCGCCAGCGCGTTGATGGTGAGATCGCGACGCAGGAGATCTTGCTCCAGCGTGACGTCCGGTGCGGCATAGCAGGTGAAGCCGGTATAACCCGAACCGGATTTCCGTTCGGTACGCGCCAGGGCGTACTCCTCACGGCTTTGCGGGTGCAGAAACACAGGAAAATCGCGGCCTACCTGCTGGTAGCCCGCGTTAAGCATCTCTTCAGGTGTGGCTCCCACCACCACCCAGTCTTTATCTTTGACCGGCAGACCTAACAACGCATCACGTACCGCACCACCGACCAGATAACTCTTCACGCCCTGTACTCCCGTTTTCTCTTTTCGCAAGATAATACGTAAGTCTGGCAGAGAAGACGAATTAGTTCATCCAGCGGTCTTTACGCTTACGGTTTGGGATCAGGTGAGGAAGCACCAGACCCAGCACCAGGCCAACGCCCAGCACACCGCCACCGTACATAAACCACTGCATGATGATGGTACGTTGTTTGTCATCAAGTTGCAGATTGGCGGCGTTCACCTTCTTCTGCGCGACAATCAGCTCGTTTTTCAGTTTCTGATTCTCGTCTTTCAGACCGTTAATCACGCTGTCGCTCTGGGCCACTTTCTGCTGCATTTCCGCGGTACGCTGGTTCCAGGTACCGTCGATATTGTTCAGCTTGTCGGTCAGCGTTTTCACCTGATTTTCCAGATCCGGCACGCGGGTGCGCAGGCTTGGCACCGCGCTCAGCTCTTTCAGTGGGATCCAGGACGTGCGGCCGGTACTGTCGCGAACCTGACCATAATTGGTCTCCGCGTTGGTCTGTAACAGCGTCACTTCCTCGCCGGCATTGACCGTACCCACGAGGCGATAATTATCTCCAGGGCCACTGCGTACCCAGGTGTTCAGTTCGTCAGAAACGTAACGCTTCTCTTCAGCGTGCACGGCGGTTGCGGCGCTAAAAGCGAGGAAAGTAAGTCCAATCAGGCGTAATTTAAGCATCATTAGTCGTTATTTTCATAAATAGTGGAACGATAGTAGTGGCAACAGTGTCTCTACGCAAAGCATTCGTCAGCAATCAGAATCATCTGTGTCACGACCCTAAACATTTACGCCCGTCAAATTGCTCATTGCGTGGCAATTTGGCGCAAAATACTATGTACTGACAAACAAATGGCGAGGAAGTTCGCCCTCATTGACGCGTCTGTGACGCCTGCAAAAGTACAAGGCTATGGCTCAAGAAATCGAATTAAAATTTATCGTCGAAAAAGACAGCGTTGACGCACTCCGTCAGCATCTGCAGACCCTTTCCGGCGAACACCATGAACCGGTACAACTGCTTAATATCTATTACGAAACGCCAGACAACTGGCTGCGCCGCCATGATATGGGACTGCGCATCCGTGGCGCGAACGGGCGCTACGAGATGACGATGAAAATCGCTGGCCGCGTGGTCGGCGGTTTGCATCAGCGCCCGGAATACAATATCGACATCAATCAGCCAGAACTTGAGCTGGATCGTTTCCCGGCAGAAGTCTGGCCGGACGGCGTGCTGCCAGAAACCTTAGCCGCCGAGGTGAAACCGCTGTTTAGCACCGATTTCTGGCGTGAAAAATGGCTGGTAACGGAAGGGAAAAGCCGCATTGAAATCGCCCTCGATCAGGGTGAGGTAAAAGCGGGCGAGCTTCAGGAGCCGATTTGCGAGCTGGAGCTCGAACTGCTGGAAGGTGAAGTCCAGGACGTACTGAAGCTGGCGCGTAAGCTGGTAAGCCAGCCGGGCCTGCGTCAGGGCAGCCTGAGCAAAGCGGCGCGGGGATATCATCTGGCCGCCGGTAATGCGCCACGCCTGCTGAAAGAGACGACTATTTTGCACGTGCCACCGAAAGCCAGCGTTGAGCAGGGCATGGAGGCGGCGCTGGAGCTGGCGCTCTCACAGTGGCTTTATCATGAAGAGCTGTGGGTGCGTAATGTGAAAAACGCAAAAGCGCACGTGTTAGCGGCGATGAGCCTTGTGCGTCATACCCTGGCTCTGTTCGGCGGCATCGTACCTCGCAAAGCGAGCGCTCACTTACGTGACCTGCTGACCCAGACCGAAGCGCTGCTGCTCTCTGACGTATCCGCGCAAACGGCGCTCTATAGCCCGCAAAACGCCGCCGCCAGGCTGGCGCTGACCGAGTTTCTGGTGACGCGCAGCTGGCGTGCCTTCCTGGATGCAAAAGCGCAGGCCAAAATTGAAGATAACTTCAAACGTTTCGCGGATATCCATCTTTCACGCCACGCGGCGGAGCTTAAAACCACCTTTGCGTATCCGCTGGGAGACCAGTATGGCGATCAGCTGATCCGCCTGTCGCGCAATATCGACAGCATGCTGCTGCTGTCGGGTGCCTATGACGGCCCTAAAGCGCAGGCCTGGCTGGAGAACTGGCAGGGGCTGAAACATGCTATCGAAACCCGTCAGCACATTGAGATTGAGCATTTCCGCAATGAAGCCATTTCGCAGGAGCCGTTCTGGCTGCACAGCGGAAAACGTTAACTCTGGCAAGGAACCCTATAATGCCGCTTTCTTCGCAGTTACAGCAGCAGTGGCAGACCGTTTGCGAACGTCTGCCTGAGTCATTACCGGCGTCATCGTTAAGCGAGCAGGCCAGGAGCGTGCTCACCTTCAGTGATTTTGTGCAGGAAAGTATCACCGCTTACCCGGACTGGCTGGAGGCGCTTGAGAGCACCCCGCCGCAGGCAGACGAGTGGCGGCATTATACGGGCTGGTTGCAAACCGCACTTGAAGAGGTCGCGGATGAAGCGACATTGATGCGCGTCCTGCGCCAGTTCCGCCGCCGGGTGATGGTGCGTATTGCCTGGGCTCAGGCGCTGGAACTGGTCAGCGAAGAAAGTACCCTGCAACAGCTGAGCGAGCTGGCACAGACGCTGATTGTTGCCGCACGGGACTGGCTCTATGCCGCCTGCTGTAAAGAGTGGGGCACGCCGTGCAATGAGGATGGGGTTCCTCAGCCACTCTTGATTCTGGGCATGGGCAAGCTCGGGGGCTGCGAACTGAATTTCTCCTCGGATATCGACCTGATTTTTGCCTGGCCGGAGAACGGCTCCACACGCGGGGGCCGCCGTGAACTGGACAATGCGCAGTTCTTTACCCGTCTCGGGCAACGTCTGATTAAAGCGCTGGATCAACCTACCCAGGATGGTTTTGTCTATCGCGTGGATATGCGCCTGCGCCCGTTTGGCGACAGCGGTCCGCTGGTGCTGAGCTTTGCGGCACTGGAAGATTATTACCAGGAGCAGGGGCGCGACTGGGAGCGTTACGCGATGGTCAAAGCGCGGATCATGGGAGACAGCGACGATGCCTACGCCAACGAGCTGCGCGCCATGCTGCGCCCGTTCGTGTTCCGTCGCTATATCGACTTCAGCGTTATTCAGTCGCTGCGGAACATGAAAGGAATGATCGCCCGTGAAGTGCGTCGCCGGGGTCTGAAGGACAACATCAAGCTCGGCGCGGGCGGCATTCGCGAAATCGAATTTATCGTTCAGGTCTTCCAGCTGATCCGCGGCGGACGTGAGCCTTCACTGCAATCCCGTTCGCTGCTGCCGACGCTGTCAGCCATAGAGCAACTGCATCTTCTGCCGGAAGGCGACGCGCAGATCCTGCGTGAGGCCTATCTGTTCCTGCGTCGCCTGGAAAACCTGCTGCAAAGCATCAATGACGAGCAGACCCAGACTTTGCCAGGCGATGATCTGAACCGGGCGCGGCTGGCCTGGGGGATGCACGTCGACGACTGGTCAACGTTGACCGGGCAACTGGATGCGCATATGGCCGGCGTGCGGCGTGTCTTTAACGCGCTGATTGGTGACGATGAAAGTGAATCGCAGGACGATACGCTCTCTGAACACTGGCGCGAATTGTGGCAGGACGCGCTGCAGGAAGATGACACCACGCCGGTGCTGGCGCACCTGAGCGACGACGATCGCCATCGTGTGGTGGCGTTAATTGCTGATTTCCGTCTCGAACTGAATAAACGGGCCATTGGTCCGCGCGGTCGTCAGGTGCTGGATCATCTGATGCCGCACCTGCTGAGCAACGTCTGCTCGCGTGCGGATGCGCCGGTCCCGCTGTCGCGCATGATGCCGCTGCTGAGCGGCATCATCACCCGTACGACCTATCTTGAGTTGCTGAGCGAGTTCCCGGGCGCGCTCAAGCATCTGATTACGCTTTGCGCCGCCTCACCGATGGTGGCCAACAAGCTGGCGCGGTATCCGCTGCTGCTGGATGAGCTGCTCGATCCCAATACGCTCTACCAGCCGACGGCAACGGACGCCTACCGTGACGAGCTGCGTCAGTATCTGCTGCGCGTACCGGAAGAGGACGAAGAGCAACAGCTGGAGGCGCTGCGTCAGTTTAAGCAGGCGCAAATGCTGCGCGTGGCGGCGGCAGATATCGCCGGAACGCTGCCAGTGATGAAAGTGAGCGATCACTTAACCTGGCTTGCAGAAGCGATCATTGATGCGGTGGTGCATCAGGCATGGATTCAGATGGTGGCGCGCTACGGCCAGCCGAAACACCTTGCTGACCGCGAAGGCCGCGGTTTTGCCGTTGTGGGTTACGGTAAGCTCGGCGGATGGGAACTGGGGTACAGCTCGGATCTCGATTTAATCTTCCTGCATGACTGCCCGGCAGACGTCATGACCGACGGCGAGCGTGAAATCGACGGGCGTCAGTTCTACCTGCGTCTGGCCCAGCGCATTATGCATCTGTTCAGCACCCGCACGTCATCCGGCATTTTATATGAAGTGGATGCGCGTCTGCGTCCTTCCGGCGCGGCCGGCATGCTGGTGACCTCAACGGAGTCCTTCGCTGAGTACCAGAAGAATGAAGCCTGGACGTGGGAACATCAGGCGCTGGTGCGAGCCCGCGTGGTGTACGGCGATCCGTCGCTGAAAACGCAGTTTGATGCCATTCGTCGGGAGATTATGACAACCCCGCGTGACGGCAGCACGCTGCAGACCGACGTGCGTGAGATGCGCGAGAAAATGCGCGCGCACCTGGGCAATAAGCATCGCGATCGCTTTGATATTAAAGCGGATGAGGGCGGCATTACCGATATTGAATTTATTACGCAATATCTGGTGCTACGCCATGCGCACGCTAAACCGAAGCTGACCCGCTGGTCTGATAATGTGCGTATTCTGGAACTGCTGGCGCAAAACGACATTATGGATGAGCAGGAGGCGCAGGCCTTAACGCGCGCCTACACCACGCTGCGCGACGAGCTGCACCACCTGGCCTTACAGGAGCAGCCTGGCCACGTTGCGCTGGACTGTTTCGCCACTGAACGCGCGCAGGTCACCGCCAGCTGGCAGAAGTGGCTGGTGGAACCGTGCGTAACAAAACAAGTGTGATATTATCGCGCGCAAATTGTGAATCTTTCTGGAGTCAGGAATGAAAGTAACACTGCCAGAGTTTGAACGTGCTGGAGTTATGGTTGTCGGGGATGTCATGCTGGATCGCTACTGGTACGGGCCGACCAGCCGCATCTCTCCGGAAGCACCGGTACCGGTAGTTAAGGTCGACACCATTGAAGAGCGTCCTGGCGGCGCGGCAAACGTGGCGATGAACATTGCCTCTTTGGGCGCGCAGTCGCGTCTGGTTGGCTTAACCGGCATTGACGATGCGGCGCGTGCGCTGAGCAAGTCGCTGGCGGACGTGAACGTGAAGTGCGACTTCGTTTCGGTTCCGACACACCCGACGATCACCAAACTGCGCGTTCTGTCGCGTAACCAGCAGCTGATCCGCCTCGACTTCGAGGAAGGCTTTGAGGGCGTTGATCCTGAGCCGCTGCACGAGCGCATTAACCAGGCGCTGAGCACTATCGGCGCGCTGGTGCTGTCCGACTACGCCAAAGGTGCGCTGGCAAGCGTACAGCAGATGATTCAGCTCGCGCGTAAAGCCAATGTGCCCGTGCTGATCGACCCGAAAGGTACTGACTTTGAGCGCTATCGTGGCGCAACGCTGCTGACGCCAAACCTCTCTGAGTTTGAAGCGGTGGCGGGCAAATGTAAGACGGAAGAAGAGCTCGTTGAGCGCGGCATGAAGATCATTGCTGACTTCGAACTCTCCGCGCTGCTGGTGACCCGCTCCGAGCAGGGGATGACGCTGCTGCAGCCTGGCAAAGCGCCGCTGCATATGCCGACCCAGGCGCAGGAAGTGTATGACGTGACCGGTGCCGGCGACACGGTCATTGGCGTTCTGGCGGCGACGCTGGCGGCAGGGAACTCTCTGGAAGAAGCGTGCTACTTCGCTAATGCGGCAGCAGGCGTGGTCGTTGGCAAGCTGGGGACTTCCACCGTTTCGCCGATCGAACTGGAAAACGCGGTGCGTGGTCGTGCCGATACCGGTTTTGGCGTGATGAGCGAAGATGAGCTGAAAGTGGCCGTTGCCGCCGCCCGTAAACGCGGTGAAAAAGTGGTGATGACCAACGGCGTGTTCGACATCCTGCATGCCGGTCATGTCTCTTATCTGGCCAATGCGCGTAAGCTGGGCGACCGTCTGATTGTGGCGGTGAACAGCGATGCGTCGACGAAACGTCTTAAAGGTGAAACGCGTCCGGTGAACCCGCTGGAGCAGCGCATGATCGTGCTGGGTGCGCTGGAAGCGGTGGACTGGGTGGTGTCGTTTGAAGAAGATACCCCGCAGCGCCTGATTGCCGGAATTTTGCCGGATCTGCTGGTGAAAGGCGGCGATTACAAACCGGATCAAATCGCAGGCAGCGAAGAGGTCTGGGCCAATGGTGGTGAAGTGATGGTGCTCAACTTTGAGGACGGGTGCTCAACCACCAACATCATCAAGAAGATCCAGAAAGACAGCAAATAAAGTCAGCCAATAAAAAACGGGCCATCTGGCCCGTTTTTTTCACCCTCTCTTTGCAGGAGGGGGTATCTTCGCAAACAGCCCGTTATACGCGGCTGTTATTCTGCTTCATCAACCGGTGGAATGGCCGGCGCCGGTTTTACTTCCGCTGGCGTATTGCGGTTTTCCAGCTCGTTCAGACGCTGCTCCAGCAGGGCCAGCTTCTCGCGGGTACGCAGCAGAACCTGCGTCTGCACGTCAAACTCTTCGCGGCTGACTAAATCAAGGCGAACCAACTGCGCCTGCAGCGTCTGGCGGATTTTCTTCTCTACGTCATCCCCAAACTCACGAATGCCTTTTGGCATAGACTCATGAACCTGACGCGCAATTTGCTCAATTTTCTTCGGGTCAATCATTGTGGCTTCCCTTGATAAGACGGTGTTAATGAACATTGTAGCGCGTCATGCCCCAGGATAAAGGAGATTTTATGTCTGCGCATTGCCCAGGGTAATCAATCGCGTTATAGTTATCTCGCTTATTCTCAGGGCGGGGCGAAATTCCCCACCGGCGGTAAATCAGCGTAACGCTGAAAGCCCGCGAGCGCTTTGGGTCACCACTCAAAGGACAGCAGATCCGGTGTAATTCCGGGGCCGACGGTTAGAGTCCGGATGGGAGAGAGTAACGATCAAGTCGGGCCTGGCCCGCTCACGTTATCTTTTTGCCGCTTATACGGCGCTCCTAAGACTGCCCTGATTCTGGTAACCATAATGTTAATGAGGTTTTTTTACCATGAATCAGACGCTACTTTCCTCTTTTGGCACTTCTATTGAACGTGTTGAACATGCACTGGATGCACTGCGCGAAGGCCGCGGCGTGATGGTGCTTGACGATGAAAACCGTGAAAATGAAGGCGACATGATTTTCGCCGCCGAAAACATGACCGTTGAGCAGATGGCGCTGACCATCCGTCACGGTAGCGGCATCGTGTGCCTGTGTATCAACGAAGACCGTCGTAAGCAGCTCGACCTGCCCATGATGGTTGAAAATAACACCAGCGCCTTTGGAACCGGTTTTACCGTGACCATCGAAGCGGCACATGGCGTGACCACCGGCGTGTCGGCGGCTGACCGTCTGACCACCGTACGTGCCGCGATTGCCGATGATGCGAAGCCATCAGACCTGCATCGTCCAGGCCACGTCTTCCCGTTGCGTGCGCAGGCCGGCGGTGTATTGACCCGTGGCGGTCACACCGAAGCGACCATTGACCTCGTGACCCTGGCAGGCTTTAAACCTGCGGGCGTACTGTGTGAACTCACCAACGACGATGGCACCATGGCACGTGCGCCGGAGTGCATCACCTTTGCCCGTCTGCATAATATGCCCGTGGTGACGATTGAAGATCTGGTGGAGTATCGCCAGGCGCACGCGCGCAAAGCCAGCTGAAAGGGCTGATGTGAAAAAGCCGGGGAAACCCGGCTTTTTTGTTGTGAGACGTTAATGCGCGATTGTCTTAGCCGATCCCTGCTGTTTGCAGCAGCACCAGGCTCAAGCCCATCACCGACATGCCGCACAGCACGCCATAGCTCGGGTTATTATTCGGATCGATCTCTTTCGCCAGCGGCATCAGCTCATCCACGGAGAGCGCCACCATTATCCCGGCCACGGCGGCCATGATAGCGGCCATCACCACAGGCGAGACCAGGCTGCCCAGAATCAACCACGCCAGCACGCCGCCGAGAATTTCGGCCATCCCCGAGATCCCCGCCCAGAAGACCGCGGTCCGTTTCGAGCCCGTGGCGGCATAAACCGGCCCGGCCACCGCCAGTCCTTCAGGAATATTGTGCAAAGCGACCGCCAGGGCGATACCAAAGCCCATCTCCAGATTGCTGCTGGCGGTGACATAGGTTGCCACGCCTTCCGGGAAGTTGTGCAGGCTTATGCCGAGCGTTAACAGAATGGCCGTGCGCTTAATATTGCGCGGTATCGGGGTCACGCTTTTTTGCATTAAATCCTGCGGATGCGCGTGCGGCAGCATGCGGTCGAGGGCAAAGTAGCCAAGCAGGCCGAATACAAACATGCCATACCCCAGCACCGGAGACATGCCTTCGGTGCCCAGTGCGGCAGGGAGCATCTCCATCAGAGAGATGAGCAGCATGATCCCGGCAGCAAAGCCCAATGAGAAGGCCAGCACGCGGTTAGACGGCTTTTGACCAAGCACACCGAGAATGGCACCGATGAAAGTTGCGGCGCCCGCCAGTATAGTCAGGATCAAGGGGACTGACATGCATTGCTCCTTATGATAATGATTATCATTAATATTAATGGTTCATTTCGGTCAAAGCGAGAGGCGAAACCCTGCTTTACACATTCCTTACATTCAAATTTCCTGATGATGATCTTCACGCTTATCAGCGTTCATCCGGGCGAGATTGCGCGTAATGTAGAACCATTAAATTGACACCTTCTGTAAGGATATCACCATGACTTCTTCCCGTATGCCAGCACTGTTTTTAGGCCACGGTAGCCCAATGAACGTTCTGGAAGACAACGTCTATACCCGAGTATGGCGTCATCTGGGCGAGACGCTACCGCGTCCGAAAGCGATTGTGGTGGTGTCTGCGCACTGGTTTACCCGGGGCACGGGCGTCACCGCAATGGAAACGCCAAAAACCATTCATGATTTCGGCGGCTTCCCGCAGGCGTTGTACGACACGCACTATCCGGCACCCGGCTCGCCAGCGCTGGCCCGACAGCTGGTGGAATTACTCGCGCCTGTGCCTGTGGCGCTGGATAACGAAGCCTGGGGCTTTGACCATGGCTCGTGGGGCGTACTGATAAAGATGTATCCCGAGGCGGACATCCCAATGGTGCAGTTGAGTATCGACAGCACTAAACCTGCGGCCTGGCACCTGGAGATGGGGCGAAAACTGGCGACCTTACGCGACGAGGGTATCATGCTGATCGCAAGCGGCAACGTGGTACACAACCTGCGTACAGCGCGCTGGCACGGTGAGAACACGCCATACCCGTGGGCGACATCTTTTAACGATTACGTGAAAGCGAATCTGACCTGGCAAGGGCCGGTTGAGGAGCATCCGCTGGTGAACTATCTGGATCACGAAGGCGGTTCACTCTCTAACCCGACGCCGGAACACTTCCTGCCGTTGCTGTATGTACTGGGCGCGTGGGATGGTCAGGAGCCGATCAGCATACCGGTCGATGGCATTGAGATGGGAAGCTTAAGTATGTTGTCGGTGCAGATTGGATAACGTATGCATGCCTTTCCCAAAGAGAAAGGGCCGGGGTGAGGGCTTCCGCTCGCACCCCGGCACACCCGATCACTCGACGAAAATGTGCGGATAGAACCGTGACAGATCCTGCGTGATCAGCGCGCGATCTTCGCGGATGCCAATCCCGGCTGGCTGATCGTTGATGAGCCAGCTGCCAATCAGGGTATAGCTGTCACCAAACTTCGGCAGTTGATAAAACGCCTGGACGATCATTCCTTCCTCGCCGTAAGGCCCTTCAACGGCTTCCAGCGTTTTGCCATTTTCGATAATCGACACGTTCGCCCCTTCGCGGGAGAAGATCGGCTTAACGACGTATTTCTCCATCGGCGGGTGATCGTCTTCCGCAAAGTAAGCCGGCAGCAGATTCGGATGGTTCGGGAACATCTCCCACAGCATCGGCAGCAGGGCTTTGTTGGAGATGATGCTCTTCCACGCCGGCTCCAGCCAGCGCACGCCGGCGTCTTCCAGCTTGGTGGAGAACATTTCACGCAGCATGTATTCCCACGGGTAGAGCTTGAACAGGTTGCTTATCACCTGATCCTGCAGGTCAGTAAACTGACCTTTCTCACCCAGGCCGATATCTTCGATATAGAGAAACTCGGTCGCCACTTCAGCTTCAGCCGCGCAGTCCTGCAGATATTGCACCGTGCCACGGTCTTCTTCCGTGTCGCGGCAGCAGGCAAGGTGCAGCAGATTAAAACCATGCTGTTCGCGCAGTTCGGCGAAACGCTCAATCAGCTTTTCCTGCAGGCTGTTGAACTGGTCGCTGCCTTGCGGCAGGTTGCCGGCATTGGCCTGGTCTTCCAGCCAGATCCACTGGAAGAACGCCGCTTCGTACAGCGAGGTTGGCGTATCAGCATTGTTTTCCAGAAGCTTAGGATCGCCCACGCCGTCCCACGCCAGATCGAGACGTGAGTAAAGCGAAGGCTGGTGGGTTTTCCACGACTGGCGGACGAAACTCCAGGTGTGCTTCGGAATGCGGAACTTCGCCATCAGCGCGTCGCTGTCGATGACTTTATCCACCACTTTCAGGCACATCTGGTGCAGCTCGGCGGTCACCTCTTCCAGTTTCTCAACCTGGGCAAGCGTGAGCTTGTAGTAAGCGTCTTCACACCAGTATGGCTCGCCGTACATGGTGTGGAAGTTAAAACCGTATTCGGTCGCTTTTTCGCGCCAGTCCGGGCGCTCGGTGATACTGACTCGTTCCATGATCAGCCGCCCATTGAGCGAGTGGACGTGCCTGACGCGCTACGCTGCATGCTGGTCTGTTTCGCCACAGACTCACCGAACCCGCCACGGGTAATGGTGCTGGTGGTCGCAGGTTTCGGAGCCATCGCCGTTTTCGGTACGGTTACGGAGCGGCCAGGGGTGGCTGCGCCATAGCCTTTGCCGCTGGCATCGGTATATTGACCATAAGCCGGGCTGGCCGGGTTTTTCGAGCTAAACAGCGGCTGCTGCTGGTAACCCGCACCACCACTCATCAGGCGGCCCATCATGTAACCTGCCATCAGCGGCATCCAGAAACTGCCGCTGGACTGGGCCTGTGCCTGGTTTTCAGGGGCTGTGCCTGCCTGAGCCGGTGCCTGCTGACACTGACCTTCACCGAACTCTGCCACGCAGTCTTCACGTGAAGCATATTTCGGCGCAGTACGTTCCGCCTCTTTCAGGGCGTTGGTATACGCCGTTTTACACTCTGCGGCGTTGCCGGTTGCAGCAGAGCAGTCGTCCGCGTTTTGATAAAGCGAAACTGTTTCATCGCTTTTCTCACAGCCTGCCAGCATAAAGACAGCCGTGACGGCCAGCGCAACAGGGGTGAGATGACGCGCGTTCCAGCTTTTGCGGAACGAAGCGTGATTGATAGATTTTGTCCGTTTCATCGTTGTCTTCCTGGACCCAGTGGTAATAACGCTCAGGATAGAGGATGAGTGGTTGAAAATGAAGCGATGATGGCCGGAATGAGGGGGATCTTTACGTTGGCTTACGTTCAGGTGTGATTTGCATACGCCCTCTCCCAAAAGGAGAGGGGTATGGCGAAGGCATCAGGCCGCAGTGGGCCCGATGACATGCTTAATTGCGGAACGGATTGTTACCGCTGCTGGCGGGTGCAGTCGTACGTGCGGCAGCTGGCTGCGCGGCAGGTGCAGCACCGTTACCGTTGAAGTTATCAACGGCGGCAACCTGCTCAGGGTTCTCTGGCGCAACATTTTCCGGAGAAGTAGAGACAGGTTTACCCAGGGTGCTGTTCAGCATCTGCAGATCCTGCTCGTTCAACGTACCCAGCGCCTGTTTGATGTTCAGCTGGTTAATCAGGTACTGGTAACGTGCGCTGGAGAGCTGCTGTTTCGCGTTGTACAGCGTGGTCGTTGCGTCCAGGACGTCAACGATGGTACGCGTACCCACGGAGTAACCCGCTTCCATGGCATCAAGAGAGCTCTGCGCAGACACAACGGCCTGTTTATAGGCGTTGATGCTGCTGATAGAGGCATTCACGTTGTTGAAGGACGAACGAACGGTCTGTACCACGTTGCGGTGGGCACTTTCCAGCTGTTCGCTCGCGCCAACAAAGTTGTACTGCGCCTGTTTCACCTGAGAGGTCACCTGGCCGCCCTGGTACAGTGGCAGCGAGAAGTTCAGACCCACTTTGTTCTGACCCATGTTGCTGTCGTCGTACTGGGAGGTGTTCGTTTTAGAACCACTGTAAGTGGTATCAGACACGCCGGTAGACGCGCTCAGGCTCAGGGTCGGCAGGTGGCCGTCCTGTGCCTGACGGATTTGCTCGCGGGCCAGATCCTGGCTCAGACGCGCCTGCAGTAACGTCAGGTTGCGGTTTTCCGCTTCTTTCAGCAGGGCGTTAACGGCCTGCGGTTTATCCGTTTTGAAGCTGTCGACGTTCAGAGACGCCAGCTCAGGGTAGTAATTCCCGGTAACCTGACGCAGGGATTCCAGCGCGTTATCGAGGTTGTTACGTGCGGTCACTTCGTTGGCCAGGACGCTATCGTATTGTGAACGGGCGTTCTGAACGTCAGTGATTGCCACCAGACCCACGTTGAAACGCTGGGTGGTTTGATCTAACTGGCGGTAAATCGCCTGTTTCTGCGCTTCGGTGTAGGAGAGCGAGTCGATTGCGCTCAGCACGTTGAAGTATGCGGTGGCGGTGTTCAGGATCAGCGTCTGCTGATCGGTCTGATACGTCACATCCTGGATGCCCGCGCTCTTTTCCTGCAGGGTCAGGGCGCGCCATTTGGACATATCAAACAGCGTCTGTGTTAATTGCAGTGAGGCGCTGGTAGCATTGGAGTTAACGCCATTGGCGTCGCGGAAACCGTTGCTGTAGGTATAATCTGCACCTAAACCTAACTGTGGCAGCAATGGGCTACGCGCTTCGTTAATCTTTTCAAACGCAGCATCACGATCGGCCGCTGATTTACGTAAATCAGGGTTGCCCAGACGTGCCTGCTGGTAGACCTGTAACAGGTTTTCCGCCTGGCTCATTGCACTGAAGCCCGTCAGGCTCAGGCCGATAAGGATGGGGAGCAATTTCTTCATTTGCATTCCTTGTTGTGAAGCAGTATTAGCGCTGATCTAATTAAAAAATAATTGCCGATTCTAACAGAATCTTCCATACCAAAAGGTTGGCGTTACGTGCCATCTGGCGGTAATTTGCACCAATCTACCATATAGCCTTACAAACGGCAGCCAAACAGCCTTGAAATTCATAATTTCATCACCATTGCTACCAGGACTCGACTCATGCAAAAACCAGAAAACTTGCCCGTGACATTCGCGAAAAACGATGTAGAAATTATTGCACGAGAAACGCTTTATAGCGGTTTTTTTTCAATGGAACTTTACCGTTTCAGGCATCGCCTGTTTAACGGCGAAATGAGCGGTGAAATCAGACGCGAAATTTTTGAGCGCGGGCATGCGGCAGTCTTGCTACCCTTTGACCCAGTGCGTGATGAAGTCGTGCTGGTGGAGCAGATCCGCATTGCCGCGTATGACGTCAGCGTCAGCCCCTGGCTGCTGGAGATGGTGGCCGGCATGATTGAAGAGGGCGAATCGGTCGAAGACGTTGCCCGCCGCGAGGCGCTGGAAGAGGCGGGGCTGGTGGTTGGCCGGACAAAACCGGTGCTGAGTTATCTGGCAAGCCCAGGCGGCACCAGCGAGCGCTTGTCCATTATGGTGGGCGAAGTGGACGCCACGACGGCGGAAGGGATCCACGGTCTGGCAGATGAAAACGAAGATATTCGGGTTCATGTGGTGAGTCGGGAGCAGGCTTATCAGTGGGTAGAAGAGGGGAAAATCGACAACGCAGCGTCTGTCATCGCTCTGCAATGGCTGCAACTGCATTATCAGACTTTACGAAACGAGTGGAAAAAATGAAGCGTTATACACCTGACTTCCCAGAAATGATGCGCCTGTGCGAAACCAATTTCGCACAATTGCGCCGCCTGCTGCCGAAAAACGACGCACCCGGCGAAACGGTGAGCTATCAGGTGAGCAACGCGCAGTATCGATTAACGATAACAGAATCAACGCGCTACACTACGCTTGTCGAAATTGAACAAACGGCGCCCAGCATTAGCTACTGGAGCCTGCCGTCGATGACGGTGCGCCTTTACCATGACGCGATGGTCGCTGAAGTGTGTTCAAGCCAGCAGATCTTTCGCTTCAAAGCGCGGTATGATTATCCGAATAAAAAGTTGCATCAACGCGACGAAAAGCATCAAATTAACCAGTTTTTAGCCGACTGGCTAAGATATTGTTTAGCACATGGAGCAATGGCGATTCCGGTTTGTTAGCGTCATAAACCTACCTAAGGACACCATTTGGAAAGCCTGTTGAACCTGACTGTTGCTGGTGGGGCACCAGTCAGGATATTACAAATCACCGATACCCACCTTTTTGCCGAAAAGCATGAAACTCTGCTTGGGGTGAATACCTGGGAGAGCTATCAGGCGGTACTTAGCGCCATTCACGCTGAAAATCGCCCATGCGATCTGATTGTCGCGACGGGCGATCTGGCGCAGGACCAATCCTCCGCGGCCTACCAGCATTTCGCTGAAGGCATCGCGAGTTTTAGCGTGCCTTGCGTCTGGCTACCGGGAAACCACGATTTCCAGCCTGCCATGTACAGCTCGCTGCAGGATGCGGGGATCTCTCCGGCAAAATGTGTTTTTGTGGGTGAGCACTGGCAGATCCTGCTGCTGGACAGCCAGGTCTTTGGCGTCCCACACGGTGAGTTAAGCGACTTTCAACTCGACTGGCTTGAGACCAAACTGTCTGCCGAACCTGAACGTCATACGCTGCTGTTGCTGCATCATCATCCTTTGCCGGCGGGCTGTAGCTGGCTTGATCAACACAGCCTGCGCAACTCTGCCGCGCTGGACAGAGTGCTGGCGAAATTCCCGCGGGTGCAGAATCTCCTGTGCGGACACATTCATCAGGAACAGGATCTCGACTGGAATGGCCGCCGACTGCTGGCCACGCCCTCGACCTGCGTTCAGTTCAAGCCGCATTGCGCAAACTTTACCCTGGACACCATCGCACCGGGCTGGCGCTGGCTCGAACTGCATCCCGATGGCCTGCTCACCACGGAAGTCTGCCGTTTAACCGGCGCAAAATTCCGCCCGGACACCGCTTCAGAAGGCTATTGATGTCTACGCTCCTCTATCTGCACGGATTCAACAGCTCGCCGCGCTCCGCGAAAGCGACGCAGTTTCGCCAGTGGCTGAACGAACATCACCCGCACGTTGAGATGATCGTCCCTCAACTGCCGCCTTACCCGGCGGAAGCCGCAGAAATGCTGGAATCGGTTGTGATGGAACACGGCGGCGAATCGTTCGGCGTGGTCGGTTCTTCGCTGGGCGGATATTACGCCACCTGGCTCTCGCAATGTTTTATGCTGCCTGCGGTGGTGGTTAACCCGGCGGTTCGGCCATTTGAGCTGCTGCGGGACTTTCTCGGGCAAAACGAGAACCCCTACACCGGCCAACAATATGTGCTAGAGTCACGCCATATTTACGATCTCAAAGTTATGCAGGTAGACCCGCTTGAAGCGCCCGATCTTATCTGGTTGCTGCAACAGACGGGTGATGAAGTGCTGGATTACCGCCAGGCAGTGGCGTATTACGCATCCTGCCGCCAGACTATAGAAGAAGGCGGAAACCATGCTTTCACGGGCTTTGAGAATCATTTCACCCAGATTGTCGATTTTCTTGGACTGCACAGCCACTGACAATCAATGCGAACTGCTAGTTTAAATCATGACGCAAACCTATAACGCTGATGCCATTGAGGTACTCACCGGGCTTGAGCCGGTTCGCCGCCGCCCTGGGATGTACACCGATACGACACGCCCAAACCATCTGGGCCAGGAAGTTATTGATAACAGTGTGGATGAAGCGCTGGCTGGCCATGCCAAACGCGTTGACGTCATCCTCCATGCCGATCAGTCGCTGGAAGTCATCGACGACGGACGCGGCATGCCGGTGGATATCCACCCGGAAGAGGGTGTGCCAGCCGTTGAGCTGATCCTCTGTCGTCTTCATGCGGGCGGTAAGTTCTCCAACAAAAACTACCAGTTCTCGGGTGGTTTGCACGGCGTGGGGATCTCCGTGGTTAACGCCCTGTCCAGACGCGTGGAAGTCAACGTCCGCCGCGACGGTCAGGTGTATAACATCGCCTTTGAAAACGGCGAGAAGGTGCAGGATCTGCAGGTCGTCGGCACGTGCGGCAAGCGCAATACCGGGACCAGCGTCCACTTCTGGCCTGACGAAAGCTTCTTCGACAGTCCTCGTTTCTCTGTTTCACGACTGACGCACCTGCTGAAAGCCAAAGCGGTACTGTGCCCTGGCGTGGAAATTACCTTTAAAGATAACGTCAACAACACCGAACAGACCTGGCGCTATGAAGACGGTCTAAACGACTATCTGTGCGAAGCCGTTAACGGCCTGCCAACCCTGCCGGAAAAACCGTTTGTCGGTAATTTCACCGGTGATACGGAAGCGGTGGACTGGGCGCTGTTGTGGCTGCCGGAAGGCGGCGAGCTGCTGACCGAAAGCTACGTCAACCTGATCCCGACCATGCTTGGCGGTACGCACGTCAACGGTCTGCGTCAGGGGCTGCTGGATGCAATGCGCGAGTTCTGCGAATACCGCAACATTCTGCCCCGCGGCGTGAAGCTGTCGGCGGAAGATATCTGGGATCGCTGCGCCTACGTCCTGTCGGTGAAGATGCAGGATCCGCAGTTCGCCGGTCAGACCAAAGAACGTTTGTCCTCACGTCAGTGTGCGGCGTTCGTCTCCGGCGTGGTCAAAGATGCTTTCACCCTGTGGCTGAACCAGAACGTACAGGCCGCCGAGATGCTGGCAGAAATGGCCATTTCCAGCGCCCAGCGACGCCTGCGTGCTGCCAAGAAGGTGGTGCGTAAAAAACTGACCAGTGGCCCGGCGCTTCCGGGCAAGCTGGCGGACTGTACCGCGCAGGATCTGAACCGCACCGAGCTGTTCCTCGTGGAAGGGGACTCGGCAGGAGGCTCTGCCAAGCAGGCGCGCGATCGTGAATATCAGGCGATCATGCCGCTCAAGGGTAAGATCCTGAACACCTGGGAAGTGTCGTCGGATGAAGTGCTGGCCTCGCAGGAAGTGCATGATATCTCCGTTGCGATCGGTATCGATCCGGACAGCGACGATCTGAGCCAGCTGCGCTACGGTAAGATCTGTATCCTCGCGGATGCGGACTCCGATGGTCTGCACATCGCCACGCTGCTGTGCGCGCTGTTTGTGAAGCACTTCAGGACGCTGGTGAAAAACGGTCACGTCCACGTGGCGCTGCCGCCGCTCTACCGTATCGACCTCGGCAAAGAGGTCTACTACGCGCTGACGGAAGAGGAAAAAGCGGGCGTACTGGAACAGCTCAAGCGTAAGAAGGGCAAACCGAACGTGCAGCGCTTTAAAGGGCTGGGCGAGATGAACCCGATGCAGTTGCGCGAAACCACGCTGGATCCAAACACCCGCCGCCTGGTGCAATTGACCATCAGCGACGAAGACGAACAGCAAACCAACGCCATGATGGATATGCTGCTTGCTAAGAAGCGTTCGGAAGACCGACGCAACTGGCTGCAGGAAAAAGGCGATATGGCGGATATTGAGGCCTGATGCCCTCTCTTTACTCCTCTCCCACCGGGAGAGGGGATGGAACGAAGGCCCGGTAGGCGCTAGCGCCACCGGGCTTTTTTACATCAAAATTCCATCTTCACCGTAAACTGCACTTCACGTGGATCGCCTGGCTGGTTGCCGAGGTTATTGGTCGCAATCGACGAGGTGTAGTAGGTCTTATCAAACAGGTTCTTCACGTTGACCTGCAGCGTCACCGGATACTGTAGCTTCATTTTATAGGCCGCAAAGGCATCAGCAACAACGTACCCTGGCAAATAATAATCCGCACCGTTGGTCGCGGAGCGACGGCTCACGCCGTGTCCACCGCCGCCGATTGTCAGGGTATTCCCGCCGATGACGTTGTGAATATCGTACGTCAGGAACAGCGAACCGGTATGGCGCGGCACGTTTGGCAGCGGTTTGCCGGCGTAATCCGGGTCTTCCAGCACTTTCGCATCGGTGTAGCCATAGCTGGCAATAATATTGGTGTTCTCGGTCAGAGAGCCTGCCAGATCCACTTCCACGCCCTGCGAGCGCACGCGGCCAGCGGTTTTAGCAATGTTTTCACCCGCCACGCTTTCGGTGTACAGCACGTTGCGCTTGTGGATATCAAACAGCGCGATGTTGGCGGTAATACCGTTGAACAGGTCAAATTTAGCGCCGACTTCGTAGGCATTGGACGTTTCTGGCGGCAGGTCGCCAATGTAGCTCGCGATGGACGATTGCGGCATAAACGTCTGGGCGTAGTTAGCAAACAGCGAGACGGATGGCGTGAGCTTGTAGACCAGCCCCAGCTTTGGCGTCCACTGCTCGTCGCGGCTGTCGGTATTGACGTTGAACGGCCGGCCCTTGCCCGCGTACTGGGTGTAATACTGATAACGCAGCCCGGCGACGGCAATCCATTTATCCGTCAGGTACAGGGCGTCCTGAGCATAAGCGGAGTAACTCTCCTGTTTGAGCGTCTGATCGCTGTCCGCGGCGGAAACGGTCGTACACTTGCTCAGATTGCCGTAAGACGGATGGTAAATATTGAAATCTTTTACATTCTTACAGCGAATCATATCCGTGCGCAGCAGGTCGTAATTCTCATACGACACGCCGGTCAGGATCTCATTGTAAAAGCCCGCGATATCCACGTTCCCCTGCAGGTCTGCACGGGTGGAATGCATGCGCTGCGTTGATCCTTGCGTCGCATCGACACGACGGGTCAGGTTGCCGGTTTTCGCGTCATAGGCCATCACCCGCGCCTGGTTATCGCTGTATTTATCCTGGCTGTAGCTGTAATCGAACTTCGCCGTCCACTGGCTGTTAAGGCGGTATGCCGCGTTGAGCTGCGCCAGATCGGACTGGCCATCGGTAATGTTGAACGGCTCGTCAAAGCGGGTTTTACGGTCAACATTCACCGGCTGTTTGGTCGTGAGATCGAAGATCGTGCCGCGATCGAACGGCGTCTTATAATCACGATGTGAATAGAGCACGGTCACGGTGGCGTCATCGCCAAACCAGGTCAGCGAGGGCGCGATAAAGGTGCTGCGCGCCTTGCCGAAACTTCGCCAGTAATCTTCGTCCTGGTACTCGCCCGTCAGGCGGTAAGCCAGGCGCGTTCCTTCAATGGGACCTGTGACATCGAGCTGGCCGGTACCGCCGCCAAAACTTGAGGAGGTGCCCGAGATCGAACCGCCAAACTGTTTTTCCGGACGTCGGGTGACCACATTGATAAGCCCTCCCGGATCGAGGATGCCGTACAGCGTTGAGGCCGGTCCCTTGAGGACTTCCACACGTTCGGTGGCTGCGTTAAAGCTGCGCGGCAGCACGGTGCGCAGGCCGTTGGTCATGATTGAACCGTCGCGGTTCGCGCCAAATCCACGGCGTACAAACGCATCCTGCGTGCCGCCCAGCGTGTTGGTCTGCACCACGTTACTGACGTTATAGAGGGCTTCATCCAGCGTGGTAGCGTGCTGATCTTCCAGCACTTTATCGCTGACAGTATTTACCACCTGCGGGATATCCAGCATCGGCATATTGGTCAGCGTGGCGGTGGAGGTGTTCAGCGGCTGATAGCCGTTGGTGGCATCGACCACGGCATTAGGATCGGCGGTGACGGTAAGCGTTTCGCCGTCCTGAGCCGCGGTGTTGTCTGCTGCCTGCACCAGCGGCGCCATAAACAGCAGTGAAAAGAGCGCGCGCCCTTTTACCCCAGAGAGTGAAGGAGTGAACGTAGCCATTACATCTGTTTTCCCGAAATATCCCGCGAATGAAGCGTCACGGAAGAATGTGTGAGTCATTGCCCTTTACGGTCTGCTCGTTAGCCATCGCTGGCATCGAACATGTAATTGAGAATCATTCAATCATGCGCTGATGTAGTAGTAAATGGAAAAAAGCAAAAATCGACTACAGCAGTACGTCCCCTCTGATACTTAGCGTCGTAAGCAATTAACTTGTTGAAAATAAATTAATTAATGCGTTTAGCGGTTTTCCCATTTCTGCACGATAACCCTGGGGTTTTAAGGGTGTTTCTTCTCTTGACTACTACATGGCGCAGCGGCAAACTCTCAAAAGAGAATGAGTTTTATTTTTATTTGTTAGTTTTTTATTAAGTTGGCGTTCACGTGGCTCACAACACGAATAAGTCAGGGCTGGTTCTTGAGAACCTCTCTGCTGGCTATCAGAAAAAAATCATCGTCGATGAGATCTCGCTTGCGATCCCCCCACAGAAAATAACCGTTCTGGTGGGCGCGAACGGCTGTGGAAAATCCACGCTACTGAGCACGATCGCACGTCTGCTGCAACCGCTCGGGGGAGCTGCGCTGCTGGATGGCAAAGCCATTCATCAACAGCCAACCAAAGCGGTCGCCCGTCAGCTGGGCATTCTGCCGCAGTCACCGCTGTTGCCGGAAGGGTTAACCGTGTTTGAACTGGTTTCGCGCGGGCGTTTCCCCTGGCAAAATTTTATGCGCCAGTGGAGTGACGAAGACGAGCAGGCCGTGGAAGAGGCACTGCGCCTGACCGGTACGGCGGAGTTTGCCCATTTGCCGGTGGAAAGCCTTTCCGGCGGCCAGCGTCAGCGCTGCTGGATTGCGATGGCGCTGGCGCAGCAAACGCCCTATATCCTGCTCGACGAGCCGACAACGTTTCTTGACCTCCGCTATCAGGTGGAAATCCTTGAACTGCTGCATACGCTGACCCGTCAGCACGGGCGCACCGTCGTGGTGGTGCTGCACGATCTTAACTTCGCGGTGAACTACGGTGATTCCCTGGTCTTTTTACGCCAGGGGAAAGTCGAGGGCGTGCTTCACGAGGGCGATACCTGTACGCCGGAACTGATCAAAGCGGTGTTTGAGGTTGACGTACATATGTCAGTTAATCCGCTCACCGGCAAACCGTTCTTCATGCCGTTTCGCCAGGTCGCAGAAAAATCATGATGCGAACGTCACTGGCTTTTCTGCTCTTTGCGCTGCTGCTGGTGATGGGCGCAATTGCACATCTGGGCACGGGCGCGCGCGTTATTTCTCCCCTGACGGTCGTGCAGGCTTTTGTCGATTTCGACCCGCGCAATTTCGACCATAACATCATTATCAGGCTGCGCCTGTTACGCCTCCTTGCGGCCATGCTGACCGGCGCTGCACTTGGCGTGGCAGGCGTCTTGCTGCAGTCCGTTATCCGTAACCCGCTGGGTGAGCCACATATTCTGGGGCTGAATGCCGGCGCCGCGCTGGCTGTCGTGCTGACAAGCGCACTCGGGTTCACCCTGCCGTTTGGTCGCCCGTTGATTGCCGCCACCGGCGCCGCCGCACTGTTTCTGCTGGTACTGATGCTCTCCTCTTCGGGACGCACCGGGTTGACGCCGATGAAAGTCACCTTGTGCGGGGTGGCGATGTCGGCGTTCGCCTCCTCGATTACCGCCACGGTCCTGATCCTTGATGAGCAGACGCTTCTCGCCTTACGCACCTGGCTGGCGGGGGATTTGGCCGGGATAACAGAAAGAACGCTTCGCAGCGCTTCGTGGGCCGCTGGCGCGGGTTTCGCCCTTGCGCTCTGGCTGTCGCGGTCACTCAATATGCTGGCACTGGGTGACCGGATGGCCCAGGGGCTTGGCGTATCGCTTCTCCGAACGCGCCTGTTCGCGCTGCTTTCAATTGCGCTGCTGTGTGGCGCGGCAGTCTCCGTTGCCGGGCCGATTGGTTTTATTGGCCTCGTGGTGCCGCAGCTGATACGGCGTCTGGTGACGGTGGATCTGCGCGTGATGGTGCCGCTTTCAGCCCTGTGTGGAGGGTTGGTTTTGCTGCTGGCGGATCTCGCCGCCCGCACGCTGTTTACCCCTTATGAACTGGCGACCGGCATTATGACCGCGCTGGTCGGTGCTCCCGTCTTTATCTTTATGGCCTCGAGGGCGTTCAAATGAGCCGGGCCGGACTGCGCGCGTTGCGTATTGGCACCTTTTCAACGCTGGTACGCCCGAGGGCGCTGGCCTGCCTTGCGCTGATTTTACTCACGGCCTTTATCCTGCTCGGGTTTGGCCTGACGCACGGCTCGCTGCCGATCCCGACGTCGGCCATCGGACGGGCGCTGCTGTATCCGCAAAGTCTGGAGGCGGATACGCGCTACATCGTGATGGATATCCGTCTGCCGCGTCTGCTGATGGCGGTGTTATGCGGTGCCATGCTCGGCATGGCGGGGGCAGCGATGCAGTCTGTCACCCGTAATGGCCTTGCCGACCCGGGGCTTATCGGCGTGAAAGAGGGATGTAGCGCGGCGGTGCTGGTGCTGATTTTTCAGTTCCCGGCGCTCAGCCTGGCCTGGCGACCGCTGGCGGGAATGGCGGGGGGCATACTCACCGCGCTGCTGGTGGTGGCGCTGGCGCGCGATATTTCGCGACCGCGATTTATCCTGACGGGGATCGGTGTTTCCTGGGCGTTTGCCGCGGCAATGGGGGTCTTCATGACCACCGCCGACGTGCGTGACGTGCAAACGGCGATGCTGTGGCTGGCGGGAAGCCTGCATGCAGCAAACTGGACGCTGGTGGGCATTGCGGCAGCCTGGACGCTGCCGGCATTTGCGCTATTGCTGTTGACCGCGCGCGCCGCAGACGTGGCCCTGATGGGCAACCCCACCGCAACGGGACTTGGCGTACACACCTCACGGCTGGCGCTGCTGCGCGTGCTTGCCCCGGTGGTGCTGACCGCGGCCTGCGTCTCGTGCGTGGGCAGTATCGGTTTTGTGGGACTGATTGCGCCACATATGGCACGCCTGCTGCTGCGCGGCGGACAAACCGCGCTGCTGGCGGGAAGTGCCGTGCTGGGGGCGTTGCTGGTTCTGCTGGCAGATAACGTCGGACGTCTGGCTTTCCTGCCGCTGCAGCTGCCGGCAGGCGTAGTCATTTCATTGATTGGCGGACCGTTTTTCCTGTTGCTGCTCTGGCAGCGACGGGACAGATTTTAGGGGATGGTGATGCGTATACTTTTTTCGATGTTGTTGCTGGTGGGGTTTACCGTGAGTGCGGCGGAGCCGACGCAGACGTTTACCGACGATCTGAACCGCAAGGTGACTGTGCCCCTTCACCCAAAGCGGATTGTCTCGCTTCACGATCTGGATATCACCATTCCGCTGATTGAGCTCGGCGTGCCGCCAGTGGCAAGCCACGGGCGCACGCGGCCGGACGGTAGCCATTTTCTGCGCGCCAGCGGCATGCTGACGGGCGTTGATTTTGATAACGCCGACATCAAATTTATCGGCTCCGCGGATATCGACATCGAGGCCATCGCCGCTGCAAAGCCGGATCTGATCATCACCGAACCAACCCGTAACACGCCGGTTGAACAGCTGGAGAAAATTGCCCCGACGGTGAGTATCGATCATCTCGATGGCGGCGCGCCGGAGATCTACCGCAAGCTGGCACAGCTCACGGGCACCGAAGCCCGGTTGAAGATCCTTGAACGTCGCTATCAGGAGCAGATTAACGCCCTGAAAGCGACCATCGACACCCGCAACATCACCGTGTCGGTGATACAGGCCAACCAGGGCAAAATCAACGCCATGCACAGCTACCACTCGCTGGGGCGCGTGCTGCGCGACGCAGGATTCACATTCCCGCCGCTGATTGAGTCCATCCCTGACGGCGGCCGAATTGACGTCAGCGCCGAGCGTCTGCCCGAGCTGGATGCAGATTTTGTCTTTGCCACCTGGCGCGGGGATACCGGCGGCAAACCGCAGGATGAGCTGGCAGCGATGGATGCCGTGATGCCTGGCTGGTGTCAGTTCCTCAATGCCTGTCGCACCGGCCACTACATACTGATCTCCCGTGAAGAGGCCATCTCGAACTCCTTTGCCTCCTTAGGCCTGATGGCCGCCCAGGTGCAGTCGCAGATTGCCGGTCGACCGCTGCCGGAGGCGTCACAGTGATCAGAAAAGACAAAGCCCGGGTTGATGTCTATGGCGACCGCTTTCGCTCGCGGGCGCACCAGCTCACGCCGCGCCTGCTGCAGGTCGCGCGTTACATCAATGAAAACCGCGAAGCGGTGATGGAGCAGACGGCGATGGAGATTGCCGCGTTGCTGAAAACCTCGGACGCTACGGTGGTACGCGCCATTCAGGCTCTTGGCTTTGCCGGGCTGCGTGACCTGAAGCAGACTCTGGAGCAGTGGTTTGGGCCGGTGGTCTCCTCCAGTGAAAAAATGTCCACCACGGTGAATACGCTCACCAGCGACGTGAACGCGAGCATCGATTTTGTGCTGGAAGGGCATCAGCATACCTGTAACGTGCTATCCGAGCCGCACAACCGCTACGCAATGGCGCAGGCGGTGTCGTTGCTGGCGCAGGCACGTCAGGTCGCGATCTTTGGGATTGGGGCTTCCGGCATTCTGGCCGAGTACACTTCCCGGCTGTTCAGCCGTATCGGCCTGCCCGCTATTGCGCTCAACCGCACCGGCATTGGTCTGGCAGAGCAACTGATAGCCTTACAGCGCGGCGACGTGCTGGTGATGATGGCGCAAAAATCGGCCCACCGGGAAGGACAAACCACGCTGCGTGAAGCGAAACGGCTGGGTATTCCCACGATACTGCTGACCAATGCTACGGACTCGCGCTTCAGCAAAGAGGCCAGCGTGGTGATCCACGTTCCGCGCGGCGGTGAAAAGGGAAAAATTCCGCTCCACGGCACGGTGCTGCTGTGTCTGGAGATGATCATTTTATCTGTAGCGTCAACGGAGCCCCAGCGCACCATCAGGTCGATGAAGCGCATTAACGAATTTCATCGCGGGTTAAAACCGGGCAAGAAGAGCGGGTGAGGGGATCACGCCGCGCCATGATTTTTCCGGTACTGCAGCGGCGTCTCGCCAATCCCTTTTTTAAAGGCGCTGATAAACCACGTCACGTCGGAAAATCCCACCCGCGCGGCAATCTCACGCACGCTGGCATTGCTGTGCAGCAAGTACTCGCAGGCTTTTCGCAGCCGTAGCGTATTCAGATAGTCGTGGATCTTCTCGCCTGTTTCCGCATGGAATTTTCGCGATACATAGCTGCGTGATTTTCCCAGCTCAGCCGCCAGCGCATCCAGGCGAAATTTCTCCCGATAGTGCTCATCCAGCCAGAACATCACCTGACTTGCCACTCCCTGACTGCTCCCCGGGGCACCGTCGTTATCATCCGGCAGCATGGCAAACAGGCTAATCAACAGCCCGGCAATGTTTTCGCTGTTCAGCGGCGGCTGATAACAGCCAAGAAGATAATCGATATGCTTCTGGCAATGCGCCAGGTCAGCGACCCAGGCCTCGCCGCCACGACGAGACAGCTTCTGCAGACGCTGCTGAGCCTGCGGAAAATCACGCAGGGTTTTCAGTACGGCATGCTGGTCGAGATGAATAATGGTGCGCCTGTAAAGGGCCTCTGCCTTCTCGTCCACCATCACCTTATGCAGGGTAAATGGCGGGAAGAAAAACAGCCGCCCGGGGCGCATGGTGTAGTGACGGTTATCGACAATCGCCACGCCAAAGCCTTCTTCCACATAGAGAATTTCCAGACACTGATGCCAGTGGTGATAGCGCACCGTATTGGCGAACAGGCGGCTAAACGACACCACGGTGTCATTTAAGGTAATCAGCTCCAGATGATCGGATGTTGGCGTGTCGCGCATAGTGCAATAAAACTCAACTTTTTCCCGTCAGAATCTCTTTATAAACCACCTTTTTAAATTTTCTTAACTGCGGGTTTATTCATCGCTCTTAGCTGTGACATGGCTAACATTTCTGCCCCGTGTGGATTCACTATGCTTTGCCGCAGTTGATTACGAGGGTGAGCGTATGTGGGCGGCAAACAAAGAAAAATCAAATCCGTTGTCTTCACGCCAGGATATCGTGGCGTCACTGAATACTCTGTTGAGTGCGCTGGATAAGGCGTTTGCGCCGGGCAGTTCACGATTTTCGCTGGGCGAAACCTGTGCGCACTACAGCACGGATATCGCGCAGATGGAGGGACTCTCACGTGCGCTATGGGGGCTGTTTCCGCTGCTGGCATCCGGCGATGCCAGCCCCTTTTGCGAAAAATACCTTACCGCGATCAAACTCGGCACCGATCCGCACAGTGACGGTTACTGGGGCGAAACCGGCCCCTACGATCAGCGTCTGGTCGAAATGGCGGCCTACGGTCTGGGGCTTGCCCTGCTGGGGGATAAACTCACCGCGCACTTTACCGGGCGCGAGGTCATAAACCTGCACGCATGGCTCAACCAGATCGCCCATGCGCAAATGCCGGACAGCAACTGGAACTACTTTGCCATTATGGTGCAGCTCGGTTTTAAGCGCGCTGGCCTGCCGTATGACCAGACGGCGATTGACCGACGGTTTGCGATGATGGAGGCCTATTACCTGGGCGATGGCTGGTATTCCGACGGGCCGGGGCGGCCGAAAGACTATTACATCTCGATGGCATTCCATTTCTACGGCCTGATTTACGCCACCCTGAGTGGTGACGAGGAGAGGACGCAGGTGCTGCGAGCGCGTTCGCGCCTGTTCGCCGAAGACTTTATCTATTGGTCAGCCGCCGACGGTGCCTCGGTACCGTTTGGTCGCAGCCTGACCTATCGCTTTGCAATGGTCGCCTTCTGGAGTGCCGTCGCCTTTTCCGGTCTGGAGGTGTTCACGCCGGGGATTGTGAAGGGCATCGTGCTGCGCCATCTGCGCTGGTGGCAGCAACAGCCCATCACCGATCGGGACGGCATTCTGACCCTCGGTTTTGCTTACCCGAACCTGGCGATGTGTGAGGACTATAACGCCCCCGGCTCGCCATACTGGGCGCTGAAAACTTACCTGATTCTGGCGATGCCGGAGGACCATCCGTTCTGGCAGGCTGAAGAGCAGCCGCTGCCCGAGCTTGCGGAAAAACGCGTCATCCCGCATGCACAGCAGATCCTGATGCATGACGGTCAGTCGCAGCACGTCACCCTGCTTACCGCCGGGCAGCTTGAGCTGAATAACTACGTGAATACGGAAGCCAAATATACCAAATTTGCCTACTCCAGCCGCTTTGGTTTCACGATTGAGCGCGGACGGTTTGGCCTGAAACATGCCGCCTGCGACTCCATGCTGCTGCTGGCAGACGGGGATAACTATTTCCGCGGTCGCCGCGAATGTGAAGCGGTGCGGGTCACTGAAGATTATCTCTACTCACGCTGGTCTCCGTGGCATGACGTCCATATCGAAACCTGGCAAGTGCCGTTTGGTGAGTGGCACCTGCGCCTGCACCGTATCAACAGCGCCCGTCGACTGAATACGGCGGAGGGCGGTTTTGCGGTGATGAACACCGAACCGCAGATCCGTGAGAACGGATGCTGGCTTGTCGCCGGTAATGGCACCAGCGTGCTGGTCGATCTCTCTCCGGTGATTAACCGTGAACCGGACAGCATCGTCACACCGCCGAACAGCAGCATTATGTTCCCGGAATGCGCTGCCATTCCGCTGTTGAAAACCACGCTTGCGCAGGGGGAGAGCTGGCTCTGTTGTGCCGCCGTCGCCGGCGAAAGCCAGCCGGTTATGGCAGTCCCACAACTGAATATCAGCGAGAACCGGGTTGTTATCCGCGAGCCCGGCAGTGAGCGACAGCTGTCGTTCTCATTATAAAAACTCTGACCCTACACGTCGGCGAGGATGATATGAAAAAGACCGCTACAACAAACAGAACTGAATATTACAAAATCAGCAGTTTTATATTTCTCTATTTCTTTACCTGGTCTGCCAGTATTGGCCTGCTGGCTATCTGGTTAGGCCAGAAAGCGAACCTCAGTGGTTCGGTGATTGGTACCGTATTTGCGGTGAACGGGATTTTCTCCGTCATTCTGAAGCCCATCTATGGCTATATTCTCGATAAGATCGGCATGAGCAAATACCTGCTCTATTTTGTGGTGGCAATGTCTGCCCTGATGGCGCCGTTCTTTATTTATGTCTATCAGCCGCTGTTAATGTCCAACACGCTGCTGGGGATTATTATTGGCGCACTCTATTTAAGCTTTGCCTGGTATGCGGGCGTGGCGGCGTGCGAATCCTATTCTGACCGGTTTAGCCGTTTAAACGGTATGGAGTTTGGTCAGATCCGGATGTGGGGCTCCCTTGGCTGGGCAGTGGCGTCCTCCTTCTCCGGCCTGCTGTTTAATCTCTCGCCAGCGTATAACTTTATTATGGGCAGCGTGGCATCGGTGGTGATGCTGATTGTCCTGTTGAGCCTGAAAGTGAACACTAACTCCGCACATGCCGGCGAAGTGCTGACAAAAGAGAAAATTGCCCCGTCAGACGTTTACGCGCTGCTGCGTAACCGTAAATTCTGGGCCTTCTGTCTGTACGTGGCCGGTGTGGCGTGGATGATGTTTATCGCCGAGCAGCAGTTTTCGCGCTATTTCGTGACCTTCTTTGATGATATTCACCAGGGCAATGCGGTGTTTGGTTATCTGGGGACCGTGCAGTCGGGAATGGAGTTTGTCATGTATATGGTGATCCCGCTGCTGGTGAACGCTATTGGCGCCAAACGTGGGCTGTTAATTGTCGGGCTGGTGGTCGGTGCGCGTCTGATTATTTCCGGTCTGTGTGATTCACATCTGTTAATTTCCATTCTTAAGCCGCTGTACGGTCTGGAAATTTGTCTGCTGCTGGTCTCCGTCTTTAAATATATTGCCGAACATTTCGATAAGCGCGTTAACGCCACCATGTATTTGCTGGGATATCAGGCGATGCTGTACGTCGGCAATGTCGTGGTCTCGTCGCCTGCTGGCTATATGTATGACCGCATCGGTTTCGAGAACACTTATATCATCATGGGCGCCACGGCGCTGATCTTCACGTTTATTTCTGCCTTTACGTTATCTGCCTGCCAGAGTAAATGGCGCGGCCCCCGCGCGCTGAACGTAGCAGAACCCTCATCACGATAATTAAGCCGTCAAAGAAGGAACCGAAATATGTTAAGTCGTATCGCAGAGGAACGCCTGCCCGCTATCCCCGTGCCCGTTGATTCGCGCGTATTCCGCGATGAACTGAGTTCAGCACGCGACCATGTCCTTGCGCTGATTAGCCGCCATTTAACGGCGTTTGGTGAGCAGTTCCCGGCGGAAACCTGCCAGCAGGGTTTTTATCCGCTGACCGACAACGTGGAGTGGACCACCAGCTTCTGGACCGGGCAGCTGTGGCTGGCGTGGGAGATGAGCGGCGAAGCGAAATTCCGCGCGATGGCGGAAAAACATGTGCGCTCGTTTGGCCTGCGTATCGCCGGGCGCCACGACACTAACACCCACGATCTGGGCTTTTTGTATACGCTCTCCTGCGTGGCGGCCTGGCGACTGACCGGTAACCGTGAGGCGCGTGGCTTCTCGCTGCTGGCGGCGGAGGCGCTGCTGGAGCGCTTCCACGAGAAGGCAAAGATTATTCAGGCGTGGGGCGATCTGGCTGACCCGGAACAGGCCGGGCGGATGATTATCGACTGCAATATGAACCTGCCGCTGCTCTACTGGGCGAGCGAACAGACGGGCGATCCGCGCTTTGCCGATGCCGCCAAAGCGCACGTGATGCAGGCAGCGAGGTACCTTATCCGTGAAGATGCCTCAACGTTCCACACCTACTATATGGATGTGCACACCGGCGCGCCGCGCTACGGCAATACTCAGCAAGGCTATGCCGATGACTCCTGCTGGTCGCGCGGGCAGGCGTGGGGAATTTACGGCTTCCTGTTGAGCTACATCTATACCGGTGATGCGACGATGATTGCCCTGTCGAAACGGCTGGCGAACTACTTCCTCAACCGTCTGCCGGAAGATTACGTCTGCCACTGGGATCTGGCGCTGGTCGGCACGGATGCGCTACGCGACGCGTCCTCGGCGGCGATTGCGGTATGTGGCCTGCTGGAGCTGGTGAAGCACCTGCCGGTGACCGATCCGGATCGCGAGCGGTATTCTGAATGGGCAAAAGGAATGATGTCGTCACTGACGAAACACTACCTGATGGGCAAAGACGAGAAGGGCACTGGGCTGCTGAAGCACTCCGTTTATCATCTGGCAAGCAATAAAGGCGTGGACGAGTGCGCGAGCTGGGGAGACTACTTCTACGTGGAGGCGTTGGTCAGGTTTACCCAAAGCTGGAAGTTGTACTGGTAATATGCCTCCCTGACCCTCTCCCGGAAGGGGGAGGGCAGGAATCAGGAACAGGGTAAACTTACACCCCTTGCTCCAGAATGCGGATATGCGTTTCCAGCACATCGCCCTTCACCGCGTCGCTCCACGCTTTCATGTGCGCGGTCTGCAGGTGGGCTTCAAGATGGGCCACGGTTTCCCACTGCTCAATCATAATGATCGAGTCTGGGGCAGTAGCCTGGAAGCTGGCGGTGGTGGTGGCGTCGACCATCGGCGCGTAGCCGTGGCAGCCTTCTTCCTTCAGTACGGTGGGGATAATTTTCACGAACTCATCCAGCACCGCCTGGCGGTGATGTTGGCCTGGACGAGTACGGATTTCAGCAATAACAGTAAGCATGGTTAACTCCTTCTAATTCCAGGTTACCAGTTAAGCAAAAATTTCCGCGAGATGCTTGCGATATTCTGCGATATAGCGCGGGACGTCAGGCATTTTGATGACGTCGTTAACGATAAAGGTTGGCAGCGGCGTCATTCCGAGGAACTGGTTAGCTTTGTGGAACGGCAAATACGCGCCGTCAACGCCCACCCCTTCGAAGAACTGATCTTTCTCGGTGAACGCTTCCAGCGGTGCGTTCCAGGTCAGGGACAGCATATATTTTTTGCCCTGAATCAGGCCGCCAGAACCGTATTTTTTGGATGCGTCGGAGCGGGTGCGACCGTCGCTGGCGTACAGTGCGCCATGGCCTTCGGTGAAGACATCATCCATGTATTTTTTCACGGTCCAGGGGGCGCCCATCCACCAGCCAGGCATCTGCCAGATAATCACGTCAGCCCACAGGAAGTTCTGCACTTCCGCGTTGACATCGTAATCGCTGTCCGCGCGCACGACCTTAACATCATGCCCGGCGTCGCGCAGAAAACCGTCCGCGACCTCGGTCAGGGTGTCATTCAGCTGGCCTTTAGAGTGCGCAAATTCTTTTGCACCGTTGATAATCAGAATGTTGCTCATGAGGTGTCCTCGAAGATGAAAGTATGGCGAGGATTCTACGCGCGCGAGCGATGCGGTTAAATGAGCAAAATGTGCAAAGTCTTTTGCATTAAACGCAATAATCCCTTACCAGCTGACCTTCACTTCGAAGCCGCCTTCTGCCGCATTGCCCAGCGCGACGCGCATACCATGCAGGGCGGCAATGCGCCTGACGATAGATAACCCCAGGCCGCTACCCGTTGCATCCTGTCCCGGTGGGCGATAAAAACGCTCGCAAATACGCGCCAGCGCATCGGTGGAAACGCCGGGGCCGGTGTCACGCACGGTAAAACGCCGGGTGTCCAGCGTGACGTCCACCACGCTGCCCTGCGGGCTATAACGCACGGCGTTGTCCAGCAGGTTACGCACCAGCAGGCTCAGCAGCAGCGGCTGGCCCTGACGTGTGACCTGCGGGGCATGAATGTTCAGGCGAATATCAATCCCGGCCTGCTGTGCCGGATGCCAGATATCCAGCACCGCCGACTGCAGGAGATCGGCCATCACGATCGGTTCGATATCGTCGAGGTTATCCAGCGAGTCCAGACGCGACAGCGTAAGGAGCTGATCCACCAGCCGGGATGCGCGATCGATACCCGCATGCAGCTGCGCCAGCGCTTTTTGCTGCGCCTGCGGATCGTCCTGATACAGTTGCGCCACGTCGGTTTGCACCTTCAGGGCCGCGAGAGGGCTGCGTAGCTCGTGCGCGGCATCTGAGGTAAAACGACGCTCGCGGGTCATCATCTCCTGGGTTCGCGTGAACAGATGGTTCAGCGAGTCGAGCAGCGGGCGCACCTCAGTGGGAACCCCCTGAGTCGGGAGCGCGTCGGTGGCATCCGGTGAGCGGGAGCGCAGGGTCTGCGCCAGTTTTTTTAACGGTTTCAGTTCCCGGCTCAGCAGAACGATCAGCAACAACAGCATCAGGGGCAGCGCCACCAGCCACGGGGTCAACTGGGAGCTGACCACATCTACCGCCATCTCCTGGCGATACTCCCACTCCTGGCCGACCACCACGCGGTACTTTCCGTCGGGTGAGGTGAGCCATAAAAAACGCCACTCGTCGTTGTCGCCCTGTAGCCGTCCATTATCAAACCCGTCGCGGCGATAGTGGTACGGAATGTCCCGCCCGTTTTCGCCGTCATTTAATATCATCTTGCCGTCGGTGGCGTAGATGGCGAAGGCCAGCGCGTCGTCATCCAGACGACCGTGCTTCGCTTTTTTGGGGATCTCACGCATCCGTTCGGGGGCCCGGATCTCATCCAGATCCATGGTCAACAGCCGTTTGGCAAACAGCATCTGCTGCGTATCGAACAGCTTATCCAGCGTGTGGGTGGTCTGCTGCCAGGCGACCAGGCTTGCGGCAAACCACGCCGTCAGCGACAGCACTAAAAAGAGGAGCGTCAGGCGCAGCTTCAGGCTCAGGCGTTGGGTCAGTTTCATGCGTCACCCAGGGTATAGCCGATACCGTGCACGGTGCGGATAAATTCGCTGCCCAGTTTACGGCGAAGATGGTGAACATGGACTTCAACGGCGTTGCTGGAGACGTCGTCGTCCCAGGTGTAGAGCTTTTCCTCGATCAGCTTGCGCGGCAGCACGCGGCCCGCGTTACGCATCAGCAGCTCCAGCAGGGCGAACTCTTTCGGCTTGAGCGTCAGCGTTTCGCCGTCCAGCGTGGCCACGAGACTGGTGGGATCGAGCGTGACCTTTCCGTGGTGCAACTCGCTGCGGGTCTGACCGTGGCTTCGGCGCACCAGCGCCTCAAGGCGGGCAGCCACTTCGATCAGTGCAAAGGGCTTGCACAGGTAATCATCCGCCCCCAGACGCAGCCCTTCGACACGCTGGTTCAACGCATCCCGCGCCGTCAGAATCAATACCGGCTCGCGGCGTCCGCTTTCGCGCCAGGCGCGCAGAATATCCAGTCCGTCGATTTCCGGCAGCGTCAGATCCAGCACTACGGCATCATACGGTGCAGAATGAAGCGCGGTCTGGCCGGTTTTTCCGTCGGTGAACCAGTCCACGCTAAAGCCCATTTTGCTTAAACCCGCCTTGATGCCATCGCCGATCAGCTTGTCGTCTTCAACCAGTAAAATGCGCATGTTCCCTCCTTGATAACGTCAGTAAACCCTCTGCATCAGCCTGCTGTACAGTAATAATAAATAAATTTTTCCCTTAAGAAGTTGTTAAGGTTTACCCTGTTAAATGGACTGCGAAACCACATTAAAGGGAGAGTTAATATGAAAAAATTCGCTGCGATTGCCGCCATCATGATGATGACCACTGCCCCTGTTTTTGCTGCACAGGGCGGATTTAACGGCCCCTCTGCCGCACAAACCCAGGCCCAGACGCAGGCGGGCGGTTTTGTCGATAATGACGCGAATCTCACCAACGCGGTGAAAGTGAAGGACATGAAGGACGACAGCTGGGTGAAGCTGCGCGGGAACATCACTCAGCGCCTGTCTGATGACCGCTACACCTTCCGCGATGAGACCGGTACGGTTAACGTGGAGATTGACCACAAGCGCTGGAACGGCGTGACCGTAACCCCGCAGGATAAGGTGGAAATCCAGGGTAAAGTCGATAAAGAGTGGAACGATTTTGAAATCGACGTGAAGCAGGTTATCAAACTGAACAAATAACCCCGAAAGGGCCGCGGATGCGGCCCTTTTTCTTTGTGACTCAACACGCCAGATAAGGTAGTATCTGCGGCAATATTGCCTGAAACCTTTCGGTTTCTGAGTTGAGGAATCACACATAATGAGCGATATGGCAGAGCGCCTCGCGCTACATGAATTCACGGAAAACGCCTACCTGAACTACTCCATGTACGTCATCATGGACAGGGCGTTGCCGTTTATCGGGGATGGCCTGAAGCCCGTTCAGCGCCGCATCGTCTATGCGATGTCCGAGCTGGGGCTAAATGCGACCGCTAAGTTCAAAAAATCCGCCCGTACCGTCGGTGACGTACTGGGTAAATACCATCCGCACGGCGACAGCGCCTGTTATGAAGCGATGGTGCTGATGGCACAGCCGTTCTCTTACCGTTATCCGCTGGTGGATGGTCAGGGGAACTGGGGGGCGCCGGACGATCCGAAATCCTTCGCAGCGATGCGTTATACCGAATCCCGTCTCTCCCGCTATGCTGAAGTGCTGCTGGGCGAGCTGGGTCAGGGAACCGTGGACTGGGTGCCAAACTTCGACGGTACGATGCAGGAGCCGAAAATGCTGCCTGCGCGTCTGCCGAACATCCTGCTGAACGGCACTACCGGTATCGCGGTGGGTATGGCGACGGACATTCCGCCGCACAACCTGCGTGAAGTGGCGAAAGCCGCCATCACCCTGATTGAACAGCCGAAGACCACGCTGGACGATCTGCTGGATATCGTGCAGGGGCCGGACTACCCGACCGAGGCCGAAATCATCACCTCGCGCGCGGAAATCCGCAAAATCTACCAGAACGGCCGCGGCTCCGTGCGCATGCGTGCGGTGTGGACCAAAGAGGACGGCGCAGTGGTCATCACCGCGCTGCCGCACCAGGTCTCCGGCGCGAAAGTGCTGGAACAGATTGCCTCCCAGATGCGCAATAAAAAGCTGCCGATGGTGGATGACCTGCGCGACGAATCCGACCACGAAAACCCGACGCGTCTGGTGATCGTGCCGCGTTCCAACCGCGTGGACATGGAGCAGGTGATGAACCACCTGTTTGCCACCACCGATCTGGAAAAAAGCTACCGCATCAACCTGAACATGATCGGCCTCGACGGTCGTCCGGCAGTGAAAAACCTGCTGGAGATCCTGAGCGAATGGCTGACGTTCCGTCGCGATACCGTTCGCCGCCGTCTGAACTATCGACTGGAAAAAGTGCTTAAACGCCTGCACATCCTTGAAGGTTTGCTGGTGGCGTTCCTCAATATCGACGAAGTTATTGAGATAATCCGTTCCGAGGACGAGCCGAAGCCGGCGCTGATGTCGCGCTTTGGCATCAGTGAAACCCAGGCCGAAGCAATCCTTGAGCTGAAACTGCGTCATCTCGCCAAACTCGAAGAGATGAAGATCCGCGGTGAGCAGAACGAACTGGAAAAAGAGCGCGATCAGCTGCAGGCGATCCTCGCGTCCGAACGCAAGATGAACAACCTGCTCAAGAAAGAGCTGCAGGCTGACGCCGATGCATTCGGTGACGACCGTCGTTCTCCGCTGCATGAGCGCGAAGAAGCGAAGGCGATGAATGAGCACGACATGCAGCCATCAGAACCAGTCACCATTGTGCTGTCTCAGAGCGGCTGGGTGCGCAGTGCTAAAGGTCACGATATCGACGCACCAGGGTTGAGCTACAAGGCGGGCGATAGCTTTAAAGCCGCCGTGAAAGGTAAGAGCAACCAGCCGGTCGCCTTTATCGACTCGACGGGTCGCAGCTACGCCATCGACCCGATCACGCTGCCTTCTGCCCGCGGACAGGGCGAACCGCTTACCGGTAAGCTGACGCTGCCGCCGGGTGCGACGGTTGACCATATGCTGATGGAAGCCGATGACCAGAAACTGCTGCTGGCGTCTGACGCGGGGTACGGCTTTATCTGTACCTTTAACGATCTTGTTTCCCGCAACCGTGCCGGTAAGGCGCTGATCAGCCTGCCTGACAACGCGCATGTGATGCCGCCGCTGGTGGTGGAAAACGATAGCGATATGCTGCTGGCGATCACTGCCGCCGGACGTATGCTGATGTTCCCGGTCAGCGACCTGCCGGAATTGTCAAAAGGCAAGGGCAACAAGATCATCAGCATCCCGTCAGCGGAAGCGGCGAAAGGGGTAGATGGTCTGGCGCACCTCTTTATTCTGCCGCCGCAGAGCACGCTGACCATTCATGTCGGCAAACGTAAAATCAAGCTTCGTCCGGAAGAGTTGCAGAAAGTGGTGGGCGAGCGCGGTCGACGCGGCTCGCTGATGCGCGGCCTGCAGCGTATTGACCGCGTGGAGATTGACTCTCCTGCGCGCAGTACCGCGGGCGACAGCGAAGAGTAACGCCGTTATCTCCCCCTCTGTTCCGGAGGGGGAATTTCAATAAAATTTCCCGTAAAATCGTTGTTAATTCGTGCGTTGCGATTAACAATACGCGCTCGTAATAAAGTCCTTACCTGGCCACAGGTGAAGTATAATTGTCAGCTGTCAGGGCTTCAGAGGTCGCTATGCTATTCATTGTTCGTTTAATTCTTACCATTATTTACTGCATTCTGGTCTGTATTTTCGGCTCTATTTATTGCCTGTTCAGTCCGCGCAATCCGAAACATGTCGCCACCTTCGGCCATATGTTCGGCCGCCTTGCGCCGCTGTTTGGCCTGAAGGTTGAAAAACGCCTGCCGGAAGGGGCTGAGAACTTCGGTAACGCCATCTTTATCGCTAACCATCAGAACAACTACGATATGGTGACGGCCTCCAACATTGTTCTGCCACCGACCGTGACCGTGGGCAAAAAGAGCCTGCTGTGGATCCCTTTTTTCGGCCAGCTGTACTGGCTGACCGGTAACCTGCTGATTGACCGTAACAACCGCGCGAAAGCGCACAGCACTATTGCTGAAGTGGTTAATCACTTCAAAAAGCGCAGGATCTCAATATGGATGTTCCCGGAAGGGACGCGCAGCCGTGGCCGTGGCCTGCTGCCGTTCAAAACCGGTGCGTTTCATGCTGCAATTGCGGCAGGTGTTCCAATTATTCCTGTGTGTGTTTCCAATACTTCTAATAAGATTAATCTTAACCGCCTGAATAACGGGCTGGTGATTGTCGAAATGCTGCCGCCGGTGGATACCAGCAAATACGGTAAAGATCAGGTTCGCGAGCTGGCAGCACACTGCCGTGAACTGATGGCTCAGCATATTGCGCTGCTCGACAAAGAAGTCGCAGAGAGAGAAGCCGCCGGTAAGAAGTAAGCCGGCGTTAAAAGGGAAAACGAATTCCCGCGTTGTTAGTCGTTTCAGATGGAGCTTATATGTCATTCAGTCGGCGTCAGTTTATTCAGGCTTCCGGGATCGCCCTTTGTGCGGGTGCGCTGCCGCTGACAGCCAACGCCGCCGGGCAGCAACAGCCGCTGCCCATTCCGCCGTTAATAGAATCCCGTCGCGGGCAGCCGCTTTTCCTGACGCTACAGCGCAGCCACTGGTCCTTTACCCAGGGCACGCGTGCGCCGGTGTGGGGCATTAACGGGCGTTACCTTGGGCCGACCATACGCGTGTGGAATGGCGATGACGTTAAGCTGATCTACAGTAACCGTACGACAGAAAATGTCGCCATGACCATCAGTGGTTTACAGGTGCCTGGCCCGCTGCTTGGCGGCGCGGCGCGCATGATGTCGCCTAACGCTGACTGGGCGCCTGTTCTGCCGATTCGTCAGAGCGCGGCGACGCTCTGGTATCATGCCAATACCCCTAACCGCACGGCCCAGCAGGTGTATAACGGCCTGGCCGGCATGTGGCTGGTGGAAGATGAAATCAGTAAATCCCTGCCAATCCCGAACCACTATGGCGTGGATGATTTTCCGGTCATTATTCAGGACAAACGGCTGGATAATTTCGGCACGCCGGAATACAGCGAGCCGGGCAGCGGTGGCTTCGTTGGTGATACGCTGCTGGTTAACGGCGCGCAAAGTCCGTATGTCGAAGTGTCGCGCGGATGGGTACGTCTGCGTCTGCTGAATGCTTCTAACTCGCGCCGCTACCAGCTGCAAATGAGCGATGGCCGCGCGCTACACGTCATCTCCGGCGACCAGGGCTTTTTACCGGCCCCGGTTTCCGTGAAGCAGCTGGCGCTGTCGCCAGGCGAACGCCGCGAAATCCTTATTGATATGACCAATGGTGATGAGGTGTCGATCACCTGTGGCGAAGCGGCCAGCATTGTGGACCGCATTCGCGGTTTCTTTGAGCCGTCGAGTATCCTGGTCTCCACTCTGGTGCTGACCCTGCGTCCTACCGGCCTGCTGCCGTTGGTGACCGATAGCCTGCCGATGCGCCTGCTTCCGCAGGAGATCATGAGCGGTTCGCCGGTGCGCAGCCGCGATATCAGCTTGGGCGACGACCCGGGGATCAACGGCACGCTGTGGGACGTTAACCGTATCGATATTACCGCGCAGCAGGGTACCTGGGAGCGCTGGACGGTTCGCTCGGACATGCCGCAGTCGTTCCATATCGAAGGGGTGAGTTTCCTGATCCGCAACGTCAATGGCGCGATGCCGTTCCCCGAAGACAGGGGCTGGAAGGATACCGTCTGGGTGGATGGGCAGGTCGAACTGCTGGTCTACTACGGACAGCCTTCGTGGCCGCACTTCCCGTTCCTGTTCCACAGCCAGACGCTGGAGATGATGGACAGGGGATCCGTCGGCCAGATGCTGGTCAACCCGGCACCCTAAACCACGATACGATTCCCGGTTCGCCGGGAATTTTTATGCCCGCCAGAAAAAGCGTGAGCACAGGATCAGTACCGGATAAATTTCCAGACGCCCCATAATCATCGCCGCACACATCAACAGCTTGGCCTCGTCTTTTAACGTCCCGAAGGTTGATGCCGTTTCGCCGAACCCCAGCCCCATATTGTTAATGCAGGCCGCAACGGTGGCAAATGACGTGAACAGATCGTATCCCAGCAGATTCAGCGCCCAGACGAAAAAGCCCGTTATCATCACGTAGAGAAAAAAGAAGCTCCAGACCGAGCGCAGAACGCGTTCATTCACGACGCTTTTGCCGACCTTAATACTCAGCAGCGCGCGCGGATGCGCGAGTTGATTCATCTCCTGAATACACTGCTTAAACATGATGAGAAAACGCAGCGCTTTGATCCCGCCGCAGGTAGAGCCGACGCAGCCGCCAAAAAAGCTGGCGCTCAGCAGCAGGAAAATGGTGTGGGGAGGCCAGTGAGCGTAATCGGCCGTCGAAAGACCGTTGTCGGTCATCATGGAGCTGGCCAGAAAGAAGGCATGTACCAGGCTGTCGGTGCCGTTGTACATCCCCGCGTGCCACACCTGCCAGGCGGTGATGGCGATAATGACGGTGGCGGCACCGAGAAAGAATTTCACCTCCGGGCTGCGCCGAATCGGTTTCAGCGTGCGGCGCGCGATGACGACATACCAGAGGGTAAAGTTAAACGCGGAAAGCAGTGAAAAAGCCCCGGCGACAAGCTCAATCGCGTGGCTGTCGTAAAACCCGATGCTCTCACTTCGGGTTGAAAACCCACCCAATGAGACGGTGGAAAGCCCGTGACAGACGGCGTCAAAAAAGGGCATGCCCGCCAGCCAGTACGCCAGCGTGCAGACCAGTCCCAGCGCCAGATAGGTTACCCACAGCGTACGCGCGGTATCGGCGAGTCGGGGCGTCAGGCGCTCCTCCTTAAACGGCCCTGGCATTTCCGACTGATACAGCTTCATGCCACCGATACCGAGCAGTGGCAGGACCGCGACGGCCAGTACGATGACCCCTAATCCGCCAATGAAATTGAGCTGAGCGCGGTAATAAAGGTACGATTTCGGCAGGGCACTGACGTCTCCAATCACCGTCGCCCCGGTGGTGGTGATCCCTGAGACCCCTTCAAAGAGCGCATCGGAAAAGGAGAGTTGCAGACCGTCATCCATCCATAACGGCATGGCGCTAATCAATGAAAACAGCAGCCAGAACAGAACGATAATCACGAAACCGTCACGGGTGCGCAGCTGTATACCGGAATGACGTGTTGCCCGCCAGGTGAGTCCACCAAGAGTGAAAAAGGTCAAAAAGGTGGTTAAAAAAGCAAAGTAGGTTCGCTCTTTATTCAGCAGGGCGATAACCATCGGCGGCAGCATGGACAGGCTGTACAGAAGAACCAGAAAACCGCAGAGGTGAAGCACAACCCGCAGCTGGGACACATGTAACGAATCGTTGAACTTCACAAAGAAACTCCGTGCCAGAATGCATCCCGGTAACTGATTACCGCAAGATAGAGTGGATATTATGATCCAAAATTAACAGTGCGCTGTATTTTAACGGCTTCCAGGATTTTCTGTTTACTTCTTGCATCCTTTTCTTCAAATCCGGCGGACTAACAGCGTATAATCCCGCTCCTTTTGTCTATTTTTTCTTCGGAAGCACTATGAGCGCAATTTCCCTGATCCAGCCGGATCGTGACCTCTTCTCCTGCCCCCAGTACTGGGCGGCCTGCTTTGGACCGGCGCCGTTCCTGCCGATGTCCCGGGAAGAGATGGACCAACTGGGCTGGGACAGCTGCGATATCATTCTGGTGACGGGCGATGCCTATGTCGACCACCCGAGCTTCGGCATGGCTATCTGTGGCCGTATGCTTGAAGCGCAGGGCTTCCGTGTGGGGATCATCGCCCAGCCTGACTGGAACAGCAAAGACGACTTTATGCGTCTGGGGAAACCCAACCTGTTCTTCGGCGTGACCGCAGGCAACATGGACTCGATGATCAACCGCTATACCGCCGACCGTAAGCTGCGTCATGACGATGCCTACACGCCGGATAACGTCGCGGGTAAACGTCCTGACCGCGCGACGCTGGTCTACACCCAACGCTGCAAAGAAGCCTGGAAAGACGTGCCGGTTATCCTGGGCGGCATCGAGGCGAGTCTGCGCCGTACCGCGCACTACGACTACTGGTCAGACACCGTGCGCCGTTCGGTGCTGGTGGATTCCAAAGCCGATATGCTGATTTACGGTAACGGTGAACGTCCGCTGGTGGAAGTGGCGCACCGTCTCTCACAGGGTGAGCCGGTGAGCAGCATCCGCGACGTGCGCAACACGGCTATCATGGTGAAAGAGGCGCTGCCGGGCTGGAGCGGGGTGGATTCCCGTATCATTGATATGCCGGGTAAAATCGACCCGATCCCGCACCCGTACGGCGACGATCTGCCGTGTGCGGATAACAAACCGGTAGAGCCAAAGAAAGCCGAAACGAAAGCTATCGTTGTTCAGCCGCCGCGCCCGAAACCGTGGGAAAAAACCTACGTGCTGCTGCCTTCCTTTGAGAAGGTCAAAGCCGATAAAGTGCTCTACGCGCATGCGTCCCGTATTCTGCACCACGAAACCAACCCGGGCTGCGCGCGTGCGCTGATGCAAAAGCACGGTGAGCGCTTTATCTGGATCAACCCGCCGGCAATCCCGCTTTCCACCGAAGAGATGGACAGCGTCTTCGCGCTGCCGTACAAACGCGTGCCGCATCCGGCATACGGCGAGAGCCGAATTCCGGCGTATGAGATGATCCGTTTCTCTATAAACATCATGCGCGGCTGCTTCGGCGGCTGCTCCTTCTGCTCCATTACCGAGCACGAAGGGCGCATTATTCAGAGTCGCTCCGAAGATTCGATCATCAATGAGATCGAAGCCATTCGCGATACCGTGCCTGGCTTCACCGGGGTGATCTCCGATCTGGGCGGCCCGACTGCGAACATGTACATGCTGCGCTGTAAGTCACCGCGCGCGGAACAGACCTGCCGTCGTCTGTCGTGCGTGTACCCGGATATCTGTCAGCACATGGATACCAACCATGAACCAACGATCAACCTTTATCGTCGTGCGCGTGACCTGAAAGGGATCAAGAAGATCCTGATCGCCTCCGGGGTACGTTACGATATCGCCGTGGAAGATCCGCGCTACATCAAAGAGCTGGCGACGCATCACGTGGGTGGCTACCTGAAGATTGCCCCTGAGCATACCGAAGAAGGCCCGCTGTCCAAGATGATGAAGCCGGGTATGGGCAGCTACGATCGCTTTAAAGAGCTGTTTGACACCTACTCGAAGCAGGCGGGTAAAGAGCAGTATCTGATCCCATACTTCATCTCCGCGCACCCCGGCACGCGCGATGAGGACATGGTGAACCTGGCGCTGTGGCTGAAACAGCGTCGCTTCCGTCTGGATCAGGTGCAGAACTTCTATCCATCACCGCTCGCGAACTCAACGACCATGTATTACACCGGCAAGAACCCGCTGGGTAAAATTGGCTATAAGAGTGAAGATGTAGTGGTGCCGAAAGGGGATAAACAGCGCCGTCTGCATAAAGCACTGCTGCGCTACCACGATCCGGCTAACTGGCCGCTGATCCGTCAGGCGCTGGAAGATATGGGTAAAAAGCATCTGATCGGCTCGCGCCGCGACTGCCTGGTGCCTGCGCCTACGCTTGACGAGATGCGTGAAGCGCGCCGCCAGAACCGCCATACGCGCCCGGCATTGACCAAGCACACGCCGATTGTGCATCAGCGTTCAAACGGTAACGCCAGTGCGAAGAAACCCGTGAAACGTAAAGCGTAAAAAATAAAAACCCCGGCGAGCCGGGGTTTTTTTATTCATCCGCCAAACTGATCGGGATCCGGGCCTAAACGCTTGCCCTTGTCCAGCTTCGCAATTTCACTCAGTTCATCTTTATCCAGGCGGAAATCCCAGACGTCGAAGTTCTCAGCGATACGCGATGGCGTGACCGATTTCGGGATCACCACCAGGCCGTTGTCCAGATGCCAGCGAATAACGATTTGCGCCGGCGTCTTGCCGTATTTATCCGCGAGATCGCGAATAATTTTCTGGTCGAACACCCCTTCACCGCCCTGTGCCAGCGGGCTCCAGGACTCGGTCTGGATCTTGTGCGTGGCGTTCCAGGCGTGAAGCTGACGCTGCTGCATCAGCGGGTGCAGCTCAATCTGGTTGATAACCGGCGCGACACCCGTCTCGTCAATCAGGCGCTGCAGGTGGTGAACCTGGAAATTACACACGCCGATGCTTTTCACCAGCCCTGCCTGCTGTAGCTCAATCATCCCTTTCCAGGCGTCAACATAGTGATCGATAGCCGGGACTGGCCAGTGCATCAGATAGAGATCGACGAAATCGAGCTGGAGTTTGTCCAGACTCTCCTGCAAGGCTTCGCGGGGGCGTTTTTGATCGTCGTTCCACAGTTTGGTGGTAATGAAAAGGTCTTCGCGGGGCATGCCAGCGCTGGCCAGTGCCTTACCCACGCCGTCCTCATTTTTGTACGCGGCGGCGGTATCAATCGACCGATAGCCAACTTCCAGTGCTTTATGAATGGCGGAGACGACCTCGTCGTTACCGGCTTTCCATACACCTAGCCCCAGTTGGGGCATCACGTTGCCATCCTGCAGCTTGATTACGGTTTGGTTTGCCATTTTTCCTCCTTCAGGTGCTCATCGTCGGAGGGAACCCCCGACGATGTGATGTGCATTAAGTCTGGACGAAATGTCAAAAAACGAAAGGCGGGATGTCAAAAACGCTTAGCGTGCCGCTTCGTAGATACGACGGCTCACTTCCAGCGTAATGTCGCCGTGCTCGCCCAACTGGGTCATACCGTGTTCTTCAAGTTTCGCCAGCAGGGCAGGGATGGAGCTGCCATCCAGACCATAGCCGGACAGACGCGTTGGCACGCCCAGACCTTCAAAGAAGCTGCGGGTTGCTTCGATAGCCGCGTCGATACGCGCATCGTCAGAACCTTCGGTGATGTTCCACACGCGCTCAGCGTACTGCAGCAGTTTGGCGCGTTTGGTATCACGTTTTTCGTTCCACAGTGCAGGCAGGACGACGGCCAGCGTTTGCGCGTGATCCAGACCGTGCATGGCCGTCAGTTCGTGGCCCAGCATATGGGTTGCCCAGTCCTGCGGCACGCCGGCACCGATCAGACCGTTCAGCGCCTGGGTTGCCGCCCACATCACGTTGGCGCGCACATCGTAGTTTTCCGGCTCTTTCAGCGCTTTCGGGCCGTCTTCAATCAGCGTCAGCAGAATGCCTTCCGCGAAGCGATCCTGAATTTTGGCATCTACCGGGTAGGTAACGTACTGCTCAACGGTGTGCACAAACGCATCGACCACACCGTTCGCGACCTGACGTGCAGGCAGGGTGTAGGTGTAAACCGGATCGAGGATGGCGAATACAGGCTGAACGTGATCGTTCATAAAGGCCTGCTTATCACCCGTGGTTTTACGGGAGATAACGGCACCTTTGTTGGATTCAGAACCGGTCGCAGGCAGGGTCAGCACGGAACCCATTGGGATCGCGCTTTTGATATCGCTGCCGCGGGTTTCCAGAATGTGCCACGGGTCAATACCGTCCGCGTAGTGCGCCGCAGCGGCGATGAATTTGGTGCCATCCAGGACGGAGCCGCCGCCGACTGCCAGCAGGAAGGTGACTTTTTCATCACGGGCGATGTTGACCGCGTTCATCAGTGTTTCATAAGACGGGTTAGGCTCGATACCGCCGAACTCACGCACGTCCAGACCTTCCAGCGCGCTGTAAACCTGATCCAGTACGCCGGTTTTTTTCACGCTGCCGCCACCGTAGGTGATCAGTACGCGGGCGTCAGCGGGGATCTGTGCGCGCAGGTCGGCGATAGCGCCTTTACCAAACAGAATGCGGGTTGGGGTGTGGAGATTAAAATTATTCATTGCTCGTTCCCTTATGTGGGTGAAAAACCGTGGTGGCGCTGAAGGCGACCTGATGCTGCACATTGTGGCCGTCCGGGGCTATCCTCTCAATGCACATTCCTGCCGATGTCTTGCCCATTTCTACAGAACGCTGGAGAAAACACGGTAAACTGCGCACACTGTTAACGTCGGAAACCGTAGCCGGAGTAACGTAAAATGAACCGTGAAGCGATCTGCCTTCAGCTTACTGCGCAGATTAAAAGACTGATTGATAAAGAAAATGGCGTCGGTGACATGTTGCCTGACATTCGTCTTCTGTATGGGACGCAGCCAGGGACACGCACACCGGTCATGTACCAGCCGGGCATCGTTTTTCTCTTTTCAGGCCATAAAATTGGCTATATCAATGAGCGCGTGTTCCGGTATGACACCAATGAATATCTTCTGCTCACAGTACCTTTACCCTTTGAATGTGAAACTTTCGCGACAGAAGCGGTACCGCTGGCGGGCATTCGTTTAAATGTTGATATCCTACAGCTGCAGGAACTGCTGATGGAGATTGGCGAGGACGCATTGTTCCGGCCGTCGATGCCCGCGAGCGGGATTAACTCCGCGACGTTATCCGAGGAGATCCTCTGCGCCATTGAGCGTCTGCTCGACGTTATGGAACGGCCGCTGGATGCACGCATCCTGGGCAAACAGATTATCCGCGAAATTCTTTACCATGTGCTGCTGGGGCCGGGCGGTGGGGCATTACTCGCGCTGGTCAGCCGCCAGACGCACTTCAGCCTGATTAGCCGGGTGCTCAAGCGTATCGAAAGCCAGTACACGGAAAACCTGAGCGTTGACCAGCTGGCGGCGGAAGCAAACATGAGCGTCTCGGCGTTTCATCATAATTTTAAGTCGGTGACCAGCACCTCGCCGCTGCAGTATCTCAAAACCTATCGGCTGCATAAGGCTCGTATGCTGATGATCCACGACGGCATGAAGGCCAGCGCGGCGGCGATGCGGGTGGGCTATGAAAGTGCGTCGCAGTTTAGCCGGGAGTTTAAGCGTTACTTCGGCGTCACGCCGGGGGAAGATGCGTCGCGCATCAGAATGATGCAGGGGACCTGAGGGGAGAGCCCAGCCGGGTAAGCGTAACGTCACCCGGCTTTTTTATATCACGCGCTGCAGTATTTCTTCTTAATCACGACCGCAATCGTCCCGAGCAGTCCCGCGACCAGCAGGAAAAGCGGGAGGATCATCAGGAAAGTCATTACCTGGTCTTCGTGGTGTTTCACAAAGGGGATCATATTCAGCGCGTAGCCAAGCGTGGTCACCACGCCTACCCACAGCAGGGCACTCAACCAGTTGAAAAACTGGAAGCGGCGGTTTGACAGCCCGGAAATGCCTGCCATGGTCGGCAGCAGCGTGCGAACAAACGCCAGAAAACGCCCGGCCAGCAGCGCCAGCAGACCGTGGCGGTCAAACATGCAGGTCGCACGTTGATGATATTTATGCGGTAACTGCGCCAGCCAGCCTTTCACGACGCGCGTATTGCCGAGCCAGCGGCCCTGCAGATAGCTCAGCCAGCAACCGAGGCTGGCAGCGGAGGTAAGTATGACCATCGTCGGCGTGAAGTCCATGACGCCTTTACCGATTAACGCCCCGGCCAGTAAAAGCAGGCTGTCACCGGGTAAAAATGAGGCTGGCAGTAATCCATTTTCCAGAAACAGGGTTGCGAACATCACGAAATAGACGATACCTACAACGTGAGGGTCCGCCAGCGCGGCAAAATCGTGTTGCCAGAGCGCCGCAATAATATCTTGAATAACAGCCATGGACTTTCCTGTGGAACAGCAGATGCAGATATAGCGCTATTGTACTCCCTAATTCGCCCGTGGGGTTTGATCGCGGGCGCAACTAATGCAGACTTTTCTGGTGGCAGTGTTCACAAAAGCGTCCAGGGAGTACATTTTCAGCATGCACTCTACACGATACGTTCAAACCCTGCCGCTAAATCCGCAATTAAATCGTCAACATCTTCTAAACCAATATGCAGTCGGATCAGCGTGCCGCTGAAATCCACTTCTCCACCGGGGCGCAGGGCCGCAATTTGCTCCGGCTGGTTAGGCAGGATCAGGGATTCAAACCCGCCCCAGGAGTAAGCCATGCTGAAAAGGGTAAAATGATCCAGGTAGTTCGCCAGTTCGTCGTTACTGAGCCGTTTTTTAAGAACAAATGAGAACAACCCGCTACTGCCCGTAAAGTCACGTTGCCAGAATTCATGGCCTTTGCTGCCCGGAAGCGCCGGATGATTAACGCGCTCGACCTGCGGCTGCCGGGCCAGCCATTCGGCCACCTTCAGACTGCTTTCATGGTGCTGACGCAGGCGCACCCCCAGCGTACGGATACCGCGGCTGGTCATGTAGGCCGTATCCGCATCCACCATCTGGCCCATCAGGTAGGCATTCTCCCGAAGTTGATCCCAGCAGCGCGCGTTGGATACCGCAGTACCGATCATGCCATCAGAGTGGCCAATCAGATATTTGGTCGCGGCCTGAATAGAGATATCAATGTCGAATTCCAGCGCCCTGAACAGCACGCCCGCCGCCCAGGTGTTGTCGATCATGATGATTGCCTCGGGGGCTTTGCTGCGCACTGTTTTCACAATAGCCGGGACGTCGTGCACTTCCATGGTGATAGAGCCTGGGGATTCCAGAAACACAATGCGCGTGTTCGGCTGGATAAGTTCAGCGATACCTACGCCAATCAGCGGATCGAACCAGCCGGTGGTCACGCCGAGCTTGCTGAGGATTTTGGTGCAAAAATCCTGGCTTGGTTCATAAGCGGTATTGGTCATCAGGATATGGTCGCCCTGTTCCACAAACGCCAGAATGGTATTGGCGACTGCCGCCGCACCACAGGGGAACAGGGCGCAGCCCACGCCGCCTTCCAGTTCGCACATGGCTTCCTGAAGTGAAAAATGGGTTAGCGTGCCACGACGGCCATAGAACAGCCCGCCTTTGGCGCGGTTGCGCGTGGCGATTTTTTTATCCTCGACGGTATCAAATACCAGTGAGGAGGCGCGTTGAATCACGCTGTTGACCGATCCCTGAGTGTATTTTTTGCTGCGTCCTGCCTGTACCAGCGTGGTATCAAGATGCTTCTTTGTCATGTTCGCTAACCCTGTTTTTATACGTCTGGACGTCCAGACTACCACGATTGTAAAAATCTGCACCCGGGGGCTTATCGAATAAGCAGAAAATATTAGCAAAAATACGCATAAGAAATTTTTACTGCGTAAGCGCAAGGAAAGTGAACGAAAATTACGGCAGTATGTAAATACTAATGAGAACTACTATCAATTCGACGACGTTTTGATATTATTACGGTCAGATTTTGTGATTTGCGTCCTGGAGATACAGAGTGGGTAATAATTTGATGCAGACGGATCTCTCCGTCTGGGGCATGTATCATCATGCTGACATCGTGGTTAAGATTGTGATGATCGGCCTGGTTCTGGCGTCCGTGATCACCTGGGCTATCTTCTTCAGTAAGAGCGTCGAACTGCTGTCGCAGAAGCGTCGCCTCAAGCGGGAGCAACAGCAACTGGCTGAAGCCCGCTCCCTGGATCAGGCCTTAGACATGACCTCATCCTTCCATGGAAAAAGCCTGACCACCCTGTTAGTCAACGAAGCACAGAACGAGCTGGAACTCTCCGCAGGCAGTGAAGATAACGAAGGCATTAAAGAACGTACCGGCTTCCGCCTGGAGCGTCGCGTTGCTGCCGTTGGCCGCCATATGGGCCGCGGTAACGGTTATCTGGCCACTATCGGGGCGATCTCACCGTTCATCGGTCTGTTCGGTACGGTCTGGGGCATCATGAACAGCTTTATCGGCATTGCGCAGACGCAGACCACCAACCTGGCGGTGGTTGCGCCAGGGATTGCCGAAGCGCTGCTGGCGACCGCAATCGGTCTGGTCGCGGCCATTCCTGCGGTCGTCATCTATAACATCTTCGCGCGTATGATTGGCAACTATAAAGCCGCGCTCGGTGACGTCGCCGCGCAGGTGCTGCTGCTGCAAAGCCGCGATCTTGACCTCAATGCCAGCTCCGTTAAACCGGTGCATGCGGCGTCTAAACTGCGCGTAGGTTGATTGTATGGCGATGCGTCTTAACGAAAATCTGGACGATAACGGTGAAATGCATGAAATCAACGTGACGCCGTTTATCGACGTCATGCTGGTTCTGCTGATTATCTTCATGGTGGCTGCGCCGCTGGCGACGGTCGACGTGAAGGTGAATCTGCCTGCCTCTTCCAGCCAGCCGCAGCCGCGTCCTGAGAAACCTGTCTATTTGTCGGTGAAAGCGGATAAATCGATGTTCCTCGGCAACGACCCGGTGACGGATCAGTCTGTTATCCCGGCGCTGGATCAGCTCACCGGCGGCAAGAAAGACACCACGGTCTTCTTCCGCGCGGATAAAACCGTCGATTACGAAACCATGATGAAGGTAATGGACACGCTGCATCAGGCGGGTTATCTCAAGATTGGGCTGGTCGGCGAAGAGAAAGCGGCCGCGAAATAACAAAGAAGCTGGCGAAAGCCGGCTTTTTTTATGCGTGTCGGGCGATCAGTTTTTTGTCTCAGTGGGCGCAGGCGCAGGCGCGTGGGACGCCAGCGCGTCTTCATCAAGCGCAACGCAGGTGACGTTTGACGTGCGGTACTCGCCGTCGGACAGTTTGCGCGTCAGGCGCAGGGTGGCCACTTCTCTGGCGAGCAGATACTGATAATGGGCCTCCAGACGCCCGAGAAGCTTCTCTTTCAGCTCAGGCCGCTGTTCGATGAGGGTATTCATCACCGCGCCGTATATCTCTTCCTTCACCTGCAAAGGATAAATCTCGCGGCGATTATGCCATTTCAGGCGTACCAGCGTCGCCGGGATCGATACCAGGTCCTGAGTTATTCGCGTCATCTCGGCATTTTTTGTGTTTCGCAGTGCATCGAGATTTTGCTTTAAGATAAATTCATCACTTTTTTTGTTATCTAAAGCCAAATAAACGTCGTTATCTTTAATTTCTTTCACGTTACTCTTCCCCCAGGTTATAAAAAATAGGGTTATTGGTTTCACGCGTAATTAGATTAAGCCAAATTTCATTGCCGGCTTCGTTTATTTCTTTGGTTTTTTCCGCGATTATTTGACTTAATTTCTGGGCATCTATTTCACCTTCGGCCTGCAGGTCATTCAGCAGGTGGACAAAGGCTTCTATTTTAACGGCGCGAAATAACCGGTCCTTTATATGACGGTCGTGCTCTTCCAGTAACATATTACGGGATTTACCGGTGCGAGAAACGCCTATTAATATGTCAGACTCGTAATCAGAGAGCTTTCTTTTCCCCTGAGTGAAATTAGCCTCTTTTTCTGCTTCCGTCGTTTGCTGTTCCACAGGCGCAATGTGGTACTTAGCCGGGACGAGGTAGTCGGGCAGCATTTTAATTTCCTTTAATTACAACAGGGTGGGGTTGGTAAAGGCGTGAGATTCGTTGACAATATCATGAGGCAATTTTAAAATCAAAAAAAATGGAGCCTACCCATGAACAGCATTTTTTTTACGGTCATCACATTACTATTACTGACCGCTGGTGTTCTTTTATTGATGCAGGAGTTCAATAAAACGCAAGTGTCGAAAGACGCCAGTGAACCTCCGCTACCTGAACTGATGACAAAAGAGGAAGGTGAAGACCATTTCTCCGTATTGATGAACTCGGTTACACCGGTTTGGTACTGGCGGGTGAACCATGAATATATCGACTTTTTGCACGCGACAATTAAGCGAATGAAAATGTCGGAAATTAATGACACGCCTGGGTTGTTTGAAGCGCAGCGCCGCTGTAGCGACCTGAATTCCGCGGTGTATAAATATTATGACAATATCAAAAAGCGTTGCCTTAACGGTGAGAAGGTCTCCTGTTCCGATCTGGACGTATTAAACCTGCGCCAGTGTTTTCGTGAGTTCAGCCTGGAGGCGTATCCGGAACTGGTGGTGCTGGTCTGGCCGGAGTACGCGCGCCCGGACGTTAATCCTGACAATGTCTGAACGTACAACGAGTGAGTTGTTGCAAACAGTCAGCGCCGTTGAGATATACTGGGCGCTGGTTTCGTTTGCAGACAGGACTTTATGGAACGCTTCTTTGAAAACGCGATGTACGCCTCTCGCTGGATACTGGCACCCGTCTATTTTGGCCTTTCGCTGGCGCTGATTGCGCTGACGATTAAGTTTTTCCAGGAAATCTTGCATGTTCTGCCGAACATCTTTTCCATTGCCGAAGCAGATTTGATTCTGGTTCTGCTTTCGCTGGTGGATATGACGCTGGTGGGCGGATTACTGGTGATGGTGATGTTCTCCGGCTATGAGAACTTTGTCTCTCAGCTCGATATCGACGAGCGCAAAGAGAAGCTCAACTGGCTGGGCAAAATGGATGCCTCGTCGCTGAAGAATAAAGTGGCCGCGTCGATTGTGGCGATCTCATCTATCCACCTGTTACGCGTATTCATGGACGCCAAGAATGTCCCGGACAACAAACTGATGTGGTATGTGATTATCCATCTGACGTTTGTGCTGTCTGCGTTCGTGATGGGGTATCTGGATAAGATCAGTAAGAAGTAATTTCCCCCCCTCTTCCCAGGGGAGAGGGGGGCGTGAGCGCGACAGACCGCGCTATTTATCCGACGATGCCTGCCACAAATTCAATTCCCCATCCGCAACATGCTGGTCAATCCTTTTCAGCTCATCGTCGCTAAAGCGCAGGTTATTCAGGGCCTGCACGTTCTCTTCGATCTGCTCCGGACGGCTCGCACCAATCAGTACGGACGTCACGCGTTCATCCTTCAGCAGCCAGCTCAGTGCCATTTGCGCCATCGTCTGACCACGGGCCTGTGCCATCTCATTCAGTAAACGCAGGCTGTTCAGGTTGGCTTCAGTCAGCATGTTCTCCGTCAGACCGCGCACCTTCTTGCCTTCACGCTGCATACGAGAATCTTCAGGAATACCGTTCAGGTATTTTCCGGTCAGCAGACCCTGCGCCAGCGGCGTAAACGCAATGCAACCCGCCCCGTTTTTCTCAAGCGTATCCAGCAGGCCGGTGTGATCGACCCAGCGGTTGAGCAGGTTGTAAGACGGCTGGTGGATAAGCAGCGGGATCTTCCACTCACGTAACAGGTCCGCCATTTTCTGGGTGCGCTCCGTGGAGTAGGAGGAGATACCGACATACAGCGCTTTACCGCTCTGCACGGCCTGGGCCAGCGCAGCGGCGGTCTCTTCCATCGGCGTATTTTCATCCACGCGATGAGAATAGAAAATATCCACATACTCCAGCCCCATGCGCTTGAGGCTCTGATCGAGGCTGGCGAGCAGGTATTTGCGCGACCCGCCCGACCCATACGGCCCCGGCCACATGTCATAGCCTGCTTTGGTTGAGATGATCAGTTCATCGCGATACGCGGCAAAATCTTCCCGCAGCAGACGACCCATGTTTTCTTCCGCGCTTCCCGCCGGCGGGCCGTAGTTGTTGGCAAGATCGAAATGGGTAATGCCGAGGTCGAAGGCTTTATGCAACAGCGCCCGCTGAGAGTCGAGAGGCTGTACGTGGCCGAAACTATGCCACAGACCAAGCGACAGCGCCGGCAGGCGCAGGCCGCTTTTTCCACAGTAGCGGTACTGCATATTTTCGTAGCGGGCGGGGTAAGGGTGCCAGGACATGATGTCTCCTTTCTTGTCGATGAATTTTCGAAACAACGTTTTCATTCTGTGCTTATCAAATCACAAATCCTGTTGATAAGCGATGACATGCCTGACCGCCGGGAATGATTAACTTCTGCTGTGCTACCAGTGAAGTCGTGCTAATCAAAAATAATCACAAAAGGTTATAATTTCCGCTTTCTCTGCCGATAACGAAAGTAGTACTCGCCTCTGGGCGAATTCACCCTCACGGCAAGGAAGACTTATGAATATGTTGCGTAATTTCACGATCCGTTTCGTCATGCTGACGATTCTCGGGATCTTTTGTTTAATGTGGGCGGGCGTGGGGCTTTACAGCACCTGGTCTCTGTCACGGGTATCAGAGGGCAATGAGGTGGATCGCCAGCTGGTCAAACAGATGACCATACTCAGTCAGGGTAACGATCAGTATTTTCGCTTTGTGACCCGGTTGAGTCGCGCGATGGAAGTGAAAGCCGCGGGCGGCACACCGGACCTGGCCCCTGCCCAGCAGGCGCTGGACAATATGGGGAAGAAACTGGCTGAGATGAAGGCAATCTCACCAGGACCGATGGATGAGCAAGTTTCAGCTCAGGTGATCGGTAGCTGGCAGGCTTTGCTTGAGCAGGGCGTAACGCCGCAAATGCAGCAGGCGAAGCAGTCCTCTCTGGAGGGCTACCGTCAGCAGGCGAATAACATCACCCCTCCACTGAGTCGTGCGTTTGGTGCTGCTGCGGAGAACTTTAACAACGCGGCCGCCCGGGCACTCGACAGCACCCGAGTGGTCGTGGACAGCCTGACTAGCATGACCCGCACGGTGATTATCACCGCCACGATTATTGGCCTGTTAATACTGCTCTTCACCGACCGTTACCTGGTGGCGATGCTGGTAAAACCGCTGGCTCGCATTCGCCAGCAGTTCCGCCAGATTGCCCAGGGCGATCTCAGTCAACCGATTGAACCGTTCGGTCGCAACTGCGTGGGTCAACTGGTTCCCCTGCTGAGCGCGATGCAGGATAGCCTGCGAGAAGCGGTGAGCTCTATTCGCTCCGGCAGCGAGAATATCTGGCGCGGCGCGACGGAGATCTCCAGCGGTAATAACGATCTCTCGTCCCGTACCGAAGAGCAGGCCGCCGCTCTGGAAGAGACGGCGGCCAGCATGGAACAGCTTACCGCCACCGTGAAGCTGAACGCGGAAAGCGCGCGTCAGGCCAGCCAGCTGGCGGATGTGGCGTCAACAACGGCCAGCCGCGGCGGCTCGCTGGTGGAAGAGGTGGTGACCACCATGAGCGGTATTTCTGAGAGCTCGAAGAAGATTGCTGAAATCACCAATGTGATCAACAGCATTGCCTTCCAGACCAATATCCTGGCGCTCAACGCTGCCGTGGAAGCGGCGCGTGCGGGCGAGCAGGGACGTGGGTTTGCCGTCGTGGCCGGCGAGGTGCGTAACCTGGCAAGCCGCAGCGCCAACGCGGCAAAAGAAATTGAGGGATTGATTACCGATTCCGTTTCCCGCGTAGAGCAGGGCGCAAAGCTGGTGGGCGACACGGGCACCACCATGGATGCCATTTTGCGTGATGTGACGGAAGTGACGACCATCATGAAGCAAATCGCGTCTGCGTCTGAGGAGCAAAGTAAGGGGATTTCGCAGGTGGGTATTGCTATCACGCAAATGGATGGCGTGACACAGCAAAACGCCTCGCTTGTGGAAGAGGTCTCGGCAGCGGCCTCCGCGCTTGAACGTCAGACCGAAGAGCTCCAGCGGTCGGTGCAGAAATTCCGCCTCTCGGCTTAATCACTGTTAAAAGGCCGCCGTGTGCGGCCTTTTTTTCGGTTAAATGTAGGCGAGCCAAACGGAGCGCCGCCCGCCGCTTATCAGTGGGTGGCTTCACCAATCAGTGCGCCAGAGCCGGCACCGACGGCGGCCCCTTTCAGTACGCTGTTGCCTGTTACCGCCGCAGCACCTGCACCCACCACGGCACCCACCGCACCGCCTTTACGCGCAGCTTTACCTTTGTCGCCGTTTTTGAACATCGCACCGGTACCCGCGCCAACGACCGCACCGCCTACCGTGGATTTCAAATCTTTGCCCGTGGCTGCGCCAATTGCCGCACCGGCCACTGCACCGGCGGCGGTTTTATCTATCGCCATACCAGAAGTGGAAAAGATCAGGGTGCTGATAATCAGCGCTGTTTTCATCAATTTCATAACAAATCCTTTGTGACTGCTGTCGGTTGAGTCCGTTTTTCTCGTCATCTGATCTGAGAAAAACGTCCGCATAGTGCCAGTAATACCGGCTCAACCCTTAAGCAAATCATGCCCCTGGCAGGGATCCCTGTTGCCGGGCGGTGGTCCGCCCGGCAGAGCATTACGCCTGACGCTTGTCTTCCGTATTGGTCTCGAAGTCGCTCGCCGCGTGGCGTTCGTGGAGCTGCTCGTTGAGCTCGCCGCTGGTGCGGTTAACGATACGCCCGCGCTTCACGGCAGGGCGGTGTGCCACATCTTTCGCCCAGCGCTGAACGTTGGTGTACTTCTCAGCGTCGAGGAACTCGGCGGCGTTATACACGCTACCCAGCGCCACGCAGCCGAACCACGGCCAGACCGCCATATCGGCGATGGTGTACTCTTCACCGGCCACGTAGCGGCTACGCGCCAGCTGTTTATCCAGCACGTCGAACAGGCGTTTGGCTTCCATCGTGAAGCGGTCAATCGCGTACTCAATCTTCACCGGTGCGTAGTTATAGAAGTGGCCGAAACCGCCGCCGAGGAACGGGGCCGCGCCCTGCAGCCAGAACAGCCAGTTCAGGGTTTCCGTACGTCCCGCCGGATCTTTTGGCAGGAAATGGCCGAACTTCTCTGCCAGATAGAGCAGGATGCTGCCGGATTCAAATACGCGCGTGGGCGGTGTCGTGGAGTGGTCACGCAGCGCCGGAATTTTCGAGTTCGGGTTCACTTCAACAAAGCCGCTGGAGAACTGGTCGCCTTCACCAATGCGAATCAACCATGCATCGTACTCGGCACCCGTCACGCCAAGCGCCAGAAGCTCTTCCAGCATGATGGTCACTTTCTGCCCGTTTGGTGTGCCCAGAGAATAGAGCTGCAGCGGATGCGAACCCACGGGTAACTCTTTCTCATGCGTCGCACCGGAGATCGGACGGTTAATATTGGCGAACGCGCCGCCGCCATTCTTTTTCCATTCCCACACTTTGGGTGGCTGATAGGTATTTTCGTCTGACATGTTGGCCTGCCTTTTTTGTGATGTGTTGAGGGAGTGTAGCAGGAGTTCATGGGAGGGTTTAGCGAACTGAGCGCAATACATTTCCCCTTCGCGCCACACTACACAGACAGCGGAACGGGTGTATGATAAATCCCACCTCTGTCAGGTTAATTACAACGTGCAGACGACGACAACCCTTTCAACATTGCCGCCTGCCCGTCTTAGGTTGGATACATGCGTAAAGGAAAGTTAAGCAGTGACGCGCCATTCGGGACGTTATTAGGTTATGCGCCGGGTGGCGTGGCGATTTACTCTTCAAACTACGGCAGTCTCGATCCGCGTCGTTATCCGGAAGATGCGGATTTTCGCAGCTATATTGGCAATGAATACATGGGCCACAAGTGGCAGTGTGTTGAGTTCGCCCGCCGTTTTCTGTTCCTCAATTATGGATGTGTTTTCACCGACGTCGGTATGGCGTGGGAGATCTTCTCTCTGCGCTTTTTGCGCCAGGTCGTGAACGATAACATTCTGCCGCTTCAGGCCTTTGCCAATGGTTCGAAACGCGCGCCGCAGGCCGGGGCGTTGCTTATCTGGCAAAAGGGCGGGGAGTTTCATGAGACCGGCCACGTTGCCGTGATCGCGCAACTGTTAGACGATAAGGTGCGCATTGCCGAGCAGAACGTTATTCACTCTCCGCTCCCGCTCGGGCAGCAGTGGACGCGCGAGCTGCGAATGACCGTTGAGAACGGTACTTACACGCTACATGACACCTTTAACGATACCGAAATTCTCGGCTGGATGATCCAGACGAACGACACGGAGCACAGCATCCCGCAGCCGGAACTCGACGGTGAACTGCTGAAAATCAGCGGTGCGCGGCTGAAGAATAAACGTCAGTTTGACGGGAAATGGCTCAACGAAAACGACGCCCTGCAGCAGGCGTATGTCCGCGCAAACGGCCACTTTATCAATAAAGATCCCTGCCAGTATTTTACCATTACCGAAAGTGCCGAGCAGGAGCTGATCAAAGCGACCAATGAACTGCACCTGATGTACCTGCACGCGACCGACAAAGTGCTGAAGGACGATAACTTACTGGCGCTTTTTGACATCCCTAAAATCCTCTGGCCGCGTCTGCGCCTCTCATGGCAGTGGCGTCGCCACCATATGATCACCGGTCGTATGGATTTCTGTATGGATGAGCGTGGCATCAAGGTTTACGAGTACAACGCCGATTCCGCCTCCTGCCACACGGAAGGGGGATTAATCCTCGAAGAGTGGGTGAAGAACGGTTATCGCGGTAACGGCCACAATCCGGCGGAAGGTTTGCTGGAAGAACTTACCGGCGCGTGGAAGCACAGCCATGCGCGTCCGTTCGTGCACATCATGCAGGACAATGACGTCGAAGAGGATTATCACGCGCTCTTTATTCAGCGCTCTCTGCTGCAGGCCGGGTTTGAAACCAAAATTCTGCATGGACTTAACGCTCTCAGCTGGGATGCGGCCGGGCAACTGATTGACGACGAAGGCCGTCACGTTAACTGTGTGTGGAAAACCTGGGCGTGGGAGACGGCGATAGAGCAGATCCGCGAGGTGAGCGAAACCGAATACGCCGCCGTGCCGATCCGCACTGGGCATCCGGCAGGTGACGTACGGCTGATTGACGTCCTGCTGCGTCCGGAAGTGCTGGTGTTCGAACCGCTGTGGACGGTTATTCCCGGCAACAAGGCGATCCTCCCGGTGCTCTGGCAGCTGTTCCCGAATCACCGTTATTTGCTCGATACCGATTTCGAGGTTAACGACCTGCTGAAACAGACCGGTTACGCCATCAAACCAATTGCCGGACGCTGCGGCAGCAATATCGATCTGATTAGCGCCGGGGATGAAGTGCTGGATAAATCGAGCGGCAAGTTTGTCGATCGCAAAAATATCTACCAGCAGCTGTGGTGCCTGCCGAAGGTGGATGGCAAGCATATCCAGGTCTGTACGTTTACCGTGGGCGGTAACTACGGCGGCACCTGCCTGCGCGGGGATGATTCGCTGGTGGTGAAGAAAGAGAGCGACATCGAACCGTTGATTGTGGTGAAAGACAAGTAAGCTGTTCCGGCTGTCAACACACACCCGCAAGTGTTCCTTGCGGGTGTTTTTCGTTTTCTGGCGGCTCAGGGATGCTCGTCGTGCTGCTGACTTATCTTCAGGTCAATGATGCGGCCGATCTGGTCATGATAGACCGTCAGCAAATTGTACTGACTCATCTCTGAAATGATTTGTGGGGGAACGTTAAAGCTTCTCGCCAGCTCATCGTGACGCCAGGCATCGGGACGCCGCCGCCTTACCTGGGCGCGACGACGATTGTACTGATACCACAGAATGAGCAACCAGCCGTTAAGCGCGGCGATCAGCAAATAGATCAGCACCGTATTAAACGAGGCAATAATAATGCCCCAGCGGTAGTTGCTCTCCTCGGTTACCTGCATCCACAGATTGGCATAGAGGAAAAACAGAAAACCTCCCCATGCCAGCAGCGTCAGCACCGCATCAAAAAGACGGGGCAATAGCCGATGTTCAGTCAGAATTAGCGTATTTTCGTTCATTGAATGCTTCCTTTTCCCCGGTCCGGACTGATCCAGCGCGCACGTGCACGCTGGCGTTTGAGCATGACTTTTGGAAAGGCGACGAGGGTGGTGAACAGACCAATCATCCAGTACACCATCGGGAACCAGATCACCCAGAAAAGCGAACTCGCCACGTTTCTTTCATAGCGCCGCTCGATATACAAACTGACGAGGAATTGCATCAGACACATGACCCCCAGAAGCAACCCGGTAAATTCAGGAGGAAACAGGCTCTCGACGGTCAGGTTTGTGGGTAACGTAATGATATGGCTGACAATGAACAGCAACACGGTCACCGCATAGGCGAATGCCCACAGCGTTGACAACGCGTACTCTAAAAACAGCGGCCACATGCGATGATGTTCCCAGCGCACGATCTTGCGAAGGTTAACCAGAAAGACCTCTGCACCGCCCTGCGCCCAGCGTAAACGCTGTTTCCACAGACCTTTTAACGTCTCTGGCATCAGGATCCAGCACAGCGCCCGCGGCTCAAAAAAGATATCCCAGTGTCTAAGCTGAAGCTTCCAGCTGATGTCGATATCTTCGGTGATCATATCCGGGCTCCAGTACCCCACATCTGCCAGCGCCTGTCGGCGAAAGGCCGCAATAACGCCGGAGACGGTAAAGACCCTGCCGTAGATCCGCTGCGTCCGTTTGATGAGACCAATAATCGATGAGAACTCACCTACCTGAATACGGCCAATCAGCGTTGATCGTGTGCGAATACGCGGATTCCCGGTGACGGCCCCGACGTGGGGATACTTAATCAGCGGCTCTACCAGATAGGCTGCGGTATCACGATCGAGCAGGGCGTCGCCATCAATACAGACCAGCAGATCGCCGCGTGCCGCCGCCGCGCCGGCCTTAAGCGCCACCGCCTTCCCCTGGTTTTCTGCGAGGTGAATGACGCGCAGGCGCGGCTGTTCCTGCGCCAGCAGCTGCAGCACCTCTGCGGTGTTGTCAGAAGAACCATCGTTGATCGCGATAACTTCGATATTGGGGTAGCGCTGATCCAGCGCGGCGCTAATAGTCTCCCGGGCATTTCTTTCCTCGTTGAAACACGGGATCAGGATTGAAATTAACGGATCGCCGTCTAACGTCGGAGCAGGCGTCTGCTTATCCCATGACCAGTGCCGTTCAAGCTGAAACCAGAAATAGAGCCCCCCGGTTATCCAGAGCACGGACATGAACAGTGGCCAGAAGAAGACAAAATCCAGAATCAGTTCTCCGGTAAAGAGGGCAGCCACACCCAGAGGCAACCCGAATACCAGGCATAAAATAGAGAATGCGATAATGCGATCAGTCATTGTCAGGGTACCAGTACGAAGAAAATTCAGGCCTGATGCGTGAAATATCAGGTTGGTTGTTGATGAAATCGTCGGGGTAGTAACCATAATTTTTGATGCCGTTCAGCTGGAGAACGCGCATCCACTGGGCCAGACGCGTGTCGGGCACGGCACGTTGAGGTTTCTGCTCCCAGTCCCGGGCCTGTAGCTCGAAAATGGTTTTATTGAGTGCACCGGGCCGTGCGGCAACGGCGGCGATCAACCGCGTGAGCCAGGCATCGCTTTCCTCGGCCGGAACGGATTCCATCAGCGGCATAGCCATCGGAACCGTCCAGTCGTAGGTCATCAGAAAATCATCCAGATTTTGTGCAAACCACGCTTCGCTCTCGGGCTGCAGGATGGGCAGGGCGAACATATTCCGCGCAGTTTTAATCTGCGGGCCGCGTATGTTTTTCACCGCCTGGCTAAGGCTGCGGGTAAAGCCGATGAGCGTCTGACTTTTAAAGCGACTCCAGGCATGAAGGGCGGCCGGATCGTGTTGCATCGCGGCGATGCTGCGGTTATTCCAGGCGCGTAGGGCATCCGGGCCGGCATCTTCAAAGTCTGTCAGCACCGCATCGTCGTGAAATAAGATCCCATTGAAGCTGGCGTAGCGGGCAAGATCTTCATAGATTTCCGTGACCTGCTGACGAACCTCGGGGTTCCACGGGGAGAGGCGGATGTAGGGGTCGGTAGCCTCGTGCAATTGGCCCGTTTGACGATCCCAGCGCTGTACCCGCGGGAGTGCGGGTGAGAGATCGAAAGAGAGCACCGGCATCCACGCATAGACTTTTACGCCTGCGCGGGTTTGCAGCTGCCAGGCGACAAAATTAAACAGATCGGCGCGCACCGGAAGCCGGCTGTTAGGGAAGTAGAGCGCTTTGATCGTGCCATCGCCCAGCGGATCGGAAAACGCCTGCAGGAAAACATGACTGATTTTCATGTCGTAAACCCGCTGGACAAGTTTGTTGATGTTGTTGGTTTGCTGGGCCGGATCGGGATCGTAGACATAATCGAGATCGACGTGCATGACGCGCACGGGATCGGCCTCCTGAATCTGGCTGACCGTGCTGGCAAAGGATTTGAGCGAGGGATTTCCGGAAATCAAAAGACGCGGAATATTGCCGAGATCGCGCACATCTGCCAGCCCGTCTTCAAGGGTAAAGGCCAGTTGATAACCCTGCTTTCTGGCGATGGCGAGCGATGTGCCGTTCGCGGCGCCATAGGGCCAGACCCAGGCGCGGGGCGCTTTTCCCGTCACCCGGGTAATTTTATCGGTAACTTTGCGCACGTCATCAGCGATCCGCTGGTTGAACTGCCGATCGGTTTCATAATGCCCCGTCGCTTTATCGTAAAAGCGGTTGGCGATGGCGGGTTCACGGCTTCCCTGTGGGTTAGCCGGTATGCCGTAATGCGAAGCCCAGGTATGCGAGCCAATCTCAACCAGCGGAGACTGGCTTAGCTCCCGCACCATATCCCAGGTTGCAAAGCGCTCGCGGGGTGTCATCAGTCCGCCGAAATTGACCTGCTGATTCGCTGGCGTATCTACCCAACTGCCCACCGGTGCCCACAGCGCAGGGACGTTCCAGGCCTGAAGGAGTGGCCAGACGCGGGTGTAGAAACTGCTGTAGCCATCATCAAAACTGAGTAAATAGGCTCTGGGCGGCAGCGTTTTTTTGCCCTCATGCGCATCCAGAATATCCTGCACGCTAATGGCGTGATAACCGTGATGCACAAGCCAGCCGATCTGCTCGTTTAGGGCGCTGGTACGAACGGACAGGTAGCGCTGATCGGCTGCATCATCTTCAACGTCATGGTAGGCCAGAACCAGAAAATGGTTTTTTGGCCAGGGTTTACTCGCCTCAGGCTGTGGTCGTTCCTGGGGGGACATAAACGAGAGGGCCTGAGCGCAGACGCTCGCGCTGAGGCATAACCAGCCGATAATTATCAGGCTCACAGAAAAACGTTTGTTCAGCATATTCATCCTTAAAAGCGTAAATTCGCATCAAACGTGACGGAGAGATTGCTTTCTCGTTTACCGTCGAAAGGGCGCTTGTCCCAGTTCAGCATCACGCCGCTATCAATGACGTTGTTCCATTGAATGCGCTGCCCGTAACCCAGCAGGGCGATGGCACCAGCGGGCTGATTTTTCTGCCAGTATTCCCCGCCGCCGAGAACGACCTGCTGGCTCCAGAGCGTGTCGTAATGGCGGTACATCTGATGATCGACGGACAGGGCCGCCGTTACGGAGAGATCCCGCTCCGGGTTGTAATAGAGCGTGTCCCGCAGGGTGTTGGTACTCGCTGATATACCCGGTTCGAGATCCAGCGTCAGGGTGGGTGTCTGCCACAGCCGCTCTTTACCCGTAAGGACGAACTCCTGGCGGCGGTTATGGTCGGAAAAGTGGCTGGCAGAGGCGTTAAACTGGTACTCACGGCGTTCGTTTTGATACCAGCGGACCCAGCCTTCTCCCCGGTTTGCGCTGACGCCATTACGCAGTGCCCGTAAAGGCGTCGTGCGTGAAAGACGTTCAAGGTTTCCGCCCACCTGCCAGCTATCGTTCAGGCTGTACGCCGCCGAGAGGCGAGCACCGGGCTTGTTTGCACCGTGATAATGGTTACCGGAGAGTTCTGCTTCGACCAGAAGGTCGCGAGGCCGCCATTCGATGCCGGCAAACAGGTGGCGGCTGCTGCCTTTGCCTTCGTCGAAATTGCCCTGCGCAAATCGGGTTCCACCAAACAGCCGCCAGTTATCCGCGACGGGCGGACCGTAGAGCGTGGCACCCCAGCTCAGATCGTGTGTGCCGCTGACGGGGTTATCAGAGTGCAGTCCTTTGCCCGCGTTCAGACGCAGTTCGGACAGGTGATGGACGTTTCTGAGCCTGTCCAGACGTCGGGCGCTCCCGTCGACAGGCGCGCGGGCGATAACGTCATCGGCCAGTAAATCCATCTGTCGCCACTCCTGCAGATCCATTGCGACGTAGGCCTGCTGCCGTTCGAGCTCGATATTGGATGGCTCCAGCGTCTCGGCCATTTTGAGCTTTTGCTCCGCCGCCCGCGGCAGACCCCGCGCCTGAAGTAAGGTGGCGTAATCAATCTGTAATCCCTGATTTCCCGGCGCTGACGCAGCCAGACGTTGCGCCAGCTTTTCGGCTTGCGGAAGGGCATTGGTCATCAGCAAATAGTTAAAGGTGAGCGACTGCCCGATGAGCCATTGATCGTTGGGTTGCGGGGTTGGCGAACCGAAATCGTAGCGGGTCCAGGGCGTGTTACGGGTTACCTTCTCAACATACTGGCGAGCGGCCTGATACTGCCCGGTATCCAGCCAGGTGTAGAAAAGCGCATGATCGTCGTCCTGCGGATCCGGCGCATAGTCTGGATAACGTTTGAGAAGCGAGAGGGCGGCATCGGCATTTTTCTCCTCCAGATACGCGGAGATAACCCAGCCAATTGCCCAGGTCGGCACGGGATGCTGAGCCGACGTTAACGCCTGATATTCCCTGATGACCTGTTGATAATTACCGTGGGCGTGAAGCGCGCCAAGCCGATCGACACGGGCCCGGATAACGTCCTCCGCTGCCTGAGGTTCGTTTTGCCAGCGGGACAGCAGCTCGTCATAGCGGTTCAGCGCCGCTTGCGCGAGCTGCAAACGCTCTGTTTCGGAACGGGCAGGCACATCGGCAAGGCGTACCATTTCGGCGGCGGCGTTGAGTGCCAGGCGGCGACGTTGCGCGGGGGGCAGCGTCACCGTTTGTGAAAGCCGCAGGGCAGGCGTGTCGGCCCGGTTGTCTGTTAACGCATCAATCAACTCAGTACGAAGGGCGTCATCCGCTGGCGCACTATTCAACGCGCGGATGTCTGCCAAAAGCCGCTCCTGGTTTTTCCCCTGGCGTGAATAGACATAAGAGAGCGTCTGGAGGTGAGCCAGAGAGGGCTTTTCCGCCACCCGTTGCCGGGCTTCCTGCAGAGCCAGTGTATCCATGCGGGCGTCGGCGAGGGTTTTGATGTAGCCGATGCGATAATCGTCGTTATCCGGTGCAAGGTTACACGCCTCCTTCCAGAGCATTAACGCAGGTTGCCACGCCTTTTGGTTTCGCCTTGCCTGAGCAGCAGCAGCCACGCCACGGGCAGGAAGAGGCATATAGACCTTATAACGCAGCCAGACCTGAATAACGTCGTCATCACGACCCGCCCAGGACGCCACCTGCAACCAGTCCGCAACCTGCTCAGGCGTCAGGGCATGTTGCTGCTGATAACGCTGAAGATATTGCAGAAAAGGTGCGTAATTACCGTTACGCGCCTGCTGAATCTGTTGTTCATATACTGATTCTGCTGCCTGAACCAGAAAGGGGAAAAGTAATAACAGAAACAATAAAGCGGGAGTGCGGTAAAAGAATAACGTATTGAAGCGAAGTGATCTTTCCATATCTATTTGCCATTTGTTTATCATAAATCCATTGCATAACACGGCCGCCTTTAAGCACGGGGTTAAAGGCCATAAATGAGAACGTTTAATCTGAATGCAGTTACGTTATGGGGTACTTACTTAAAGGTAATTATGGGTCCTTATGGTCAGGGCTAAGTGGCTGGTAATGTACACCCGATATGTTGGCAGATAAATATGTTGAAAAGCAGGGTGGTTGTTTTGAGATAATTCTGTAATGAGCTGTCCTGAGCGATTATTTTGAAATGAGTTTATATTTGTAAAATTATGATTTTATTGGTTTTTATTTATATTGTGACAAATTTGTTTATATTTTTAATGTGCCTTATTGGTGTGAATTAAAGTACTTTCCGGTGCATGTTTGGGAAGTTTCATGACAAAAATTCTTAATATCCATAAAAGTGACTTTTCTGAGATTGTTTTTTACTTATAATTAATGGCAGCCATTGAATGATAGTCTATGGGAAGACGTATCAATGAATGTGCGAATTGAGGGTCAATCAAAGCCAGAATACATTTATCGTTAATATAAAAGCGCTATAAAACGAAGGCGGACTTCTTTCCGAAGGGTCGTTCTTGCTTTAATCTAAAAGGGATGGTTAGTGGCAACTTCAATAGTGTTAGTGACACAGGATCGCTACCTTGTCAGGGGGATGAGGATATTTTTTCCGGATATAATCCTGCTGGACTCCATTGACAGAAAGATATTTGATAACGGCGCAGATGAATATTCTGTATTGATTGATAGCCGTGCACCGCTGCGTTTATATGATTACCTGATACGCCATCCGGCCAGAACGAAAAAAACAATCTGCTGCGTTATGCTCGATATGCGGCATCGCGAGGAGAATCTGCTCAGCATGAAGTTGTTTATGAACACGTCGCTCACGGCACCCGATATGGCGTCGTTATTCAACCTGGTGCTCAACATGAAGGGCAAACGTCTGACAACAAAGTGGCTGCTGAACTTACGGCTGAGCACGCATGAAGCCATTATGCTGCGGTTGCTCAGGGCTGGCATGGCGATGGAAGAGGTGGCACAGGAACTGAATACGTCGATTAAAAGCCTCTACCGTAAACGGACCGCGCTCTCAGAACGGCTGGGGGCAGAGAACTTCAACGAGGCTTGTTTGTTTATCTTTAAAAATAAACTGCTGGATTCGGATGGGAACGATCCCTAGCTTTGCTTTACCCCAAAAGCAAAAACCCGCCACGAGGGCGGGTTTTCTGAAGAGTGGTGCCCGGACTCGGAATCGAACCAAGGACACGGGGATTTTCAATCCCCTGC